>NZ_JBWKDK010000065.1:0-33366 GCF_056436005.1 Streptomyces sp. NPDC043854 | reverse complement strand
GTACCGGGGCCGCGTCCGCCTCATCCGCCGTGCGGGGGGGGGGGGAGGGGGGGGGGGGGGGGGGGGGTCGGGGGGGGGGGCCCCCCCCCCCCCCCCCCCGCGCCGGCCGCGCTTGGCGCTGCCGGCGGGCGGCTTGTCGCCGGGTGTGTCTCCAGGGGGGTCGGTGTCGGCGGGGGAGTCCGTGCCGAACGCGGCGAGCTGTTCCGCCGCGGCCTGGGCGTTGAACCCCGTGCTTCCGGCGCTGCTCATGAACGTTCCTTGGGGTGGATGGGTCGGTGGCTTCCGGCGTGGAGACCTGTTTCGACGATGAGGCGGTTCCGCTGCGGCTGGTGGGGTCGTGCGTGGTCCGCGGCTTCGAGGAGCAGTCTGCGGCACTCGTCGGGGTCGAAGTGGCCCGCGGCGGCCAGCCCGCCCGCGGTGAAGGCGGCCCGGTTGAGCTTCTCGCTGAAGGCCGTTCCCGCGGGGCTGTCCCCGCAGGCGCGCACCTCCTCGATGAGCGGGCCCAGGATGCGCTGTCCGGCCCGCCCGGGGGCCGGACGCCCCGAATCCCGCGGAAGCCTCTGAAGGGCCGCCACAGGGCCGCCTGACGGCTTTGCAGGGCCCGTCTCGACCAGGTGCCCGGTGCGGGCGAGTTCGGCCGACAGCCACAGCGGCAGGGCCGCGGGCAGCCGTGCTCCGGGCAGCGCCTCGTACACACCGGCGGTCGTACGCGTCGTGGGCGCCACGATGTAGCCGCCCACGGACCGGACGTCGACCTGCCAGGCGAGCGCGACCTTGGGGCTCGATCCGCTGGAGGACCGGAACCGCGGACCGTCCTTGGGGGCCCGGTACCAGATGTGCATGCCTCCGGAGGGCGTACGGACGCGCAGGGTCGACGTGTCCTCACAGGGGTTGGGCCGGGACCGGTACGCGGCCAGGAGCGCCAGGGTGTCGAACCCGCTCTCCAGCCCGGTCAGGTCCACCTGGTCGTCGACGGGGATGCCGGGCAGCAGCCGCCGACGGTCGGGCAGCGCGGCGGGGTGCGCGTCGACGTCGATGACCACGAGCCGGGCCGGGCCGCAGGAGACCCCGACGCCGAACCCCGGCTCGCTCTCCCACCAGCGCAGCACCGTACGGAGGTCCGTGGTGGCGGCGTGGAAGCCGTGGCACCAGCGGCCCCGGGCGCGGCAGGGGCATTCCTGCAGGGGGTGCTGGCCGCTGCGGCAGTCGGGGCAGTTCGGTGCGGGCGTCTTGGTCCCCGGTGCCAGCGGGTGCACCGGGTAGCCCCGCAGCGCCAGCCAGGCGGCCACGTCCTGTGCCGTCCTGCCACTCTCACCGTGTGGCAGGTTCTCGGAATGGACGGGCACTGGCTCTTCCTTGACGCATTGTTAGCGGCGGCTGCTCCGGTCCCGGGGCTGTTCCCCGAGGAGGCTCCTTGACCTGCGCCTCAGGGACCAGAGGGACTGAAGATTCACTATGCCGGAGACTACCCCAGAGACTGCCGCAGCTCGGGATGCAATCTCTTCAATATCTGAAGTTCAGTCCCTTCAGTCCCTCAGTCCCTGGCATTTTCCAACCGGTTTGTCAGGAGAAGCCCCTTATCCGAAGCCGGTCCGCACCCGGGCGTGTCGCAACGGGGCCCCTGCCCAGCCCCACAACGCCTGCTCCGGTCCCTCCGCGCCCCTCCGTCCCCTTCCTCCGACACCGCCCCCACCCCTCTCGCCGGAGCCGGACTCACTCTCACCCACCCACCGCACCCATCCAGGGACCCCCACCCATCCACCCACCCCCACCGCCAGTCCCTGGTCCCTCCGACGACCGGACCCACAGTCCCTCAGCCCCTTTCAGTCCCTGCGCCCGGCGAGGGCCCCCAACCCGCCTCCGGAGCCGGGCCGACCGCCCCAGGGTCTGAACCGGCCGGATTCGCGTTCAGTCCCTGCTCATTCAGTCCCTGGACAAAACCGCAGGTCAGAGCCCTCCCCGGCAAGCCTCAGGGACTGAAGGGACTCAGAATTCCTATTTCCAGCCTTTACGTGCGTGCGTGTATGCGCGCCTGTAAGTAATCAGTAGGTAGTACTGGATATGCGTGAGCGGCTCATAACTAGAGATTTCAGTCCCTTCAGTCCCTCTCAGTCCCTGCCCGAGCCCCCGACCTGCAGGTTTACGCAGTGACCGAAGGAACAGGGACTGAAAGGCGCTCACCGGGCTTCAGTCCCCCCGGGACGGGGGAGGGGGTACCGAGGGAGGGGGGTTGACCCAGACGCCCCGAGATCCGGCAAGACGTCCACCCGCGTCCTCACCGGCGCAGCCACCGGCAGGAAGGGATCCCCGCCCGGCACCGCCCGCCTCCTCGGCGTCACCCGCGACCTGCACGCCAACTCCCGCCAGATCAAGGCCCCCCACCAGGCACGCCTGGTCATGGGCATGGTCCGCACGTTCTGCCACACCACCGGCCGACAGGTGACGGCCCGGCACACGGAACGGGTCAACGGCCTGGACGACCTCGGACCGGCCAGGAGGACCTGGCGCGCGCACCCTGCTCCCGTATCCGCACCGGGCGTGGGAGGACATCTGCTCCCTCGACGGCCGGCTGAGGTCCGAGCATGACCACTACACGAAGCTGCGGGCGCTGACCGAGCCGCAGCCGGGGGCCGATTTCGTCCTGCTGGACGAAGCCCAGGACACCAACCGCCCGGAACAGGTCGCCCGGGACCGGCTGTCCCCCCAAGGAGGCGGCGCAGGCCACCGTCTCCGCCGCACACAAGGCCAAGGGCCGCGAATGGCCCTCCGTACGCGTCGAAAGGGCCTCCTGGCGCCCTCGGTCGACGACGACGGCCTGCAGCGCCCGCTGAACCCTGCCGAGGCCCGCCTGACCTGCCTCGCAGTCACGCGCGCAGGCCGCTTGCCGGACCCGGACAGCATCGCCTGGATCGACGGCTACGAGTCCACGATGGGGTCCGCGGGCGGCGACGGCACCGCGGCCGGGGGCCCCGGCCCCGGCCGAAGAAGCAGGGACCCCGGAGCCGGGTCGTTCCCGTCACTGCTTGCGCAGCTCACCGAACCAGCGCACGATCGCCGAGGTGGCCGTGACATTGGAGCCCAGGTGACGGGATCCGTGGTGGTCGGCATCGCCGAGATCGACGACCGGAGCGTGCACGCCATTCCTGAGCAGAGCTGCCTGGCAATGCTCGGTGTTGGCCGTGGCGGCCTGCTCGTCCCCGGTCGCCATGTAGAGCCGGATCGGGGCACGGGGGGCCCAGTCGGTGCACACGGCGTCGGTTGTGCGCAGCGCCGCCGCCAGTGGCCCCGTCGGATGCGCGAGCATCTCGCGGCCGTGCTCGGTCAGCAGCTCGTCCAGCGCGCCCGGGGTGCCCCGCATCAGCTGCTCCCCCGTGTGGGCGCCGTCGAAGAGCGCCTCGACGGTACTGTCGTAAGGGGCGCGGAAGACCTCGCCAGGGCTGTCGTAGATGTGGTGGAGCCGGTTGAACGCCACCAGGGTGTACGCCGCGTACAGCACACTCGACTTGGGTTCCAGCCTGCCCTCGAGCAGCGCGGGCAACTCCGCGCCACCGAAGTCGTACGCGCCGCTGACCGGTGCCAGCGCGCCCAGCCTGAACCAGCGGTCCTCACCCGCCTCCAGAGACCGGCCGAGCCCCAGCGCCGCCGAGGCGCCCTGCGAGAAGCCGGTGACCATGACCTCGCGCTCCAGCACATGTCCGGTGCGGGGCGCGAACGCGCGGGCCGCCCGCAGCATGTCCAGGGATGCCGTGGTCTCGGAGCCGATGTCCATCCAGGGGTGTAGACCGGGTCCCTTGCCCATCCCCAGATAGTCCGGCGCGACCCCCGCGGCACCGGCCGCCGCGTGCGCGATCACCGGCGCGGACACGAACTCGCCGCGCTGCATGGACGGGGAATCGTCCTTGTGACTGCCGGTGCCGTGCGCGAAGGAGACCGCCCGCAACCGTCCCTCGCTGTTGAGCGGCAGCACGAACAGCCCGCTTGCCGTGGTGAGCCGTCCGTACGCATCGACGGTCCGGTAGACCAGCCGGTACGCGACCACGCCGTGCCGGACGGTGTCGGCTGTGAACCCGGCCGCGCCGAGCTCGGCGGCCACGGCCTGCGGGGTCGCGAGCGTGTACAGCTTCTCGGCGGAGACCAGCATGCCCCGGCCGTGCACCCCGTGCTGCGGCTGGGCACGGGCGGCGGGCGAGGTGGCGGCGGTGGCGGTGGCCGGCCCGAACAGCAGCAGCCCGCAGCAGACGGCTGCCGCGGTGAGACCGCCGCGGTACCGGGTTCCGCTGCGCGCCGATGTTGTGGCGGAGATGGCCATGAGTTCCCCCAGATGTGGCTCGACGAACGCCCGCTCATCCTCATGCCCTGCGATCTTCGACGCACTGGTGCAGGCCCCCGGGGCCTCCTGGTGGCTGCCCCAGTTCGCGCTACCGCCCCGAAGACGGCCATCGCCACCTGGTGTCCACAGGTGCGCTGCCCCGCCGCAACCATCGTGCTCCGGCTCACGCACCTGTGATCCGGCTACCCGACCACAGCACCCAACGGGTTCCGCTGCCCCGTGGCGCGTCCTACAGCTCGAACTCGACGTGCTCCAGGTCGGTGTATTCGACGAGCAGGCCCTGAGCCCGGCGGCCGTGGTCCTTGAAGTAGGTCTCTTGGAGGCCCTCGGCGGCGATTTGCCGGAGCTGCTGCTCGGTGGCCCCTGCCTCCTGGGCCTCGAAGAGGCGGCCGGCGAATGCGGGCGGGAGCGCCACGGTGAGGTGGCGCAGGCGGGCGTCGTCGGTGGTGCCGGGGGCGGCGGTGTAGCCGAAGCGGGCACGGGTGTCGATCATGATGCCGCCGGTGGTGGCGGCAGCCTTCCTCGCCTTGGCCCGGACCTGCGGCTGCCACCGCCGCTTCACCTCCCGCTCGATGCGGGCGGCGAGTTCCGGGCGGGGGTGCCTGAGCTGGTCCTTCACGTACCGTTCGACGGTGCGCTGGCTGATGCCGAGCAGCCGGGCGACGTCCTTGGTGCGGCCCTTGTACTGCTTGACGAGGTAGCGCACCTGGGCGCCGGCGCTCTTGGGGATGGGGCGGGTGAACGCCCGTTCCAGTGCTTCTTCGAGTCCTTCCCCGACCGTGGGCATCGGGCTCTCCCTACTCTCCGTTGTCCTTGGCGGTGATCTGGCCGTCCTTGATGTAGCGGGCCAGGTTGAGTTCGCTTCCGTACTCCTCGCGGACGCCTTCGGCCCACAGCACGGTCTGGGTGCCCTCGTGCTTGACCATGCCGGGAGAGACGCCCAGTTGGAAGCAGCCCTTGAGGGGCTTGCCGCCCTCGTGGGGGAGGACGTCGAGCGGGCCGGGCCCGTCGGAGGCGTACACGACGCAGTCGGACAGCACGGCGACCGGGAAGCGGCCGGTGGCGTCGGCGAGTCTGAGCATCTTGCGGTGCATGTTGGTCCGCGTACGGGAGATGACGGCCGCACGGATGTCCGGGCGCCAGGTCGGCCGCAGCAGCGCCGGCCAGGGCTGGCCCGGGCGCCAGCCGCCGCCCCGGGGCCGTTCGCGGAGCTTGCCGATGCCGCCCTTCACGGTCGCCTTGATCGCGGTGAGGACCAGCGCGAGGTCGGGGTCGACCTGCCGGTGCCGGGCCATCGCGTCGAGGAAGGCCTGCGGTTCCATGCCGGTGGTGACGCCGAGGTCGGCCATGGTGGCGACGTAGGCGTCGCGCAGCCGCTGGTACCAGGCGTCCAGGTACCGGCCGGTCTCCTTGCGCAGGTAGCCCTCGACAGGGCGGACGTCGTAGCCGAGCTCCACCGCGTACGCGACGGTCGGGGTGGCGTACCAGGCCGGCCCCTGGGGCCGCTCGCCGGTCGGGGTGAACGGCGACGGCAGCCGCGGGTCGAGCTCCACACCGGAAAGATCGACCAGCCAGGATCCGGGCACCTTCGCGTCGAAGACGGGCCGGGTGACGTGGGTGGGCGCGCCGAGGCCGACGACGGCGCCGTTCGCGCCCGCGGCGAAGGCCATGTTGACGTCGATGCCGACCACGTACGGCTTGAGGCACTCCTCGTCGGTCAGCGGCCGGGCCCAGTCGTACGCCTCCTCCAGCAGGACCTCGGCGGGCCCGCGCTGGTGGAACCGCGGCAGGTGGGCGAGCAGCGGATGCCCGTCCGGGGCCTCCGGCGGCGCGCAGTCCACCGGCTGGCTGCCGAGCGAGCCGGGGTTGTACTCACTGTGGCGGCGGCCGTCGGCGTCGGGCCGGCCGGCCCGCGTCGGCGGGTGCAGGGCGGTCATCAACTCCAGGCCGTTGACCGCGGTGGACCCGCGCGGGGTGATGACCCGGCTCGCATATGTACCCAGCAGCCGCGCGAGCTCGGCCGGCGGCAGCTCGCCGGCCCGGCCCCAGGACCGGCTGTCGAGGGCGTCCCAGCCCAGGATGCACAACTGGACGCAGGACCGCTTGCCGCCCTGCGCGGGCCGGTAGATCCGCGCCCACGGCCCGAGCCCGCGCCGCGTCAGCTGCCACTGCGCCTTCGCGAGCTGCTTGACGACCTTGTGGCTGTCCGGCAGCCGCCCGGCATGCCGCTCCTCCTCGGACAGCCGGGGCGGCAGCCCGTACCGCTCGGCGGCGGCATCCGTCAGCACGAGCAGGGGATCGGCGTCGCGCCCGTTCGCATTCAGCCGCGAGGCACCGAGGCCGGCCTCGCCGAGCGTCCACTCCACCAGGGCCGGAAGCGTCTTGGCGGGTACGTCCAGCACCAGACCGCCGGTGCAGTACGCGACCACCCGCCGGTCGGCATCGGCGTCGACGACGGCGAGCGGCCCGTGCGGATACCGCGCATCGGCCGCGACCGGCGCCCCGGACGCCTCCCGCCCGCCACGCGGCGGCGGGGGAGGCGCCGAGTGACGGACAGGAGGCGCCTTGGTCGCCGGGGGAGCCGGCGGTACCTGGGGAGCCGGCGGTACCTGGGGAGCCGGCGGTACCGGGGGAGCCGAGGGGGTCGAGGGGGCCGGGGGAGTCGCTTCCACGGCCGGCGGGGCAGCGGAGACGACGCTCTCGACCACGGGGACGGTCTCGACGGCGGGGAAGCGCTCGGCCAGCCCCTCCAGCAGCCGGGCATACGCGGCACGCTTCGGCGGGCGCGGCTCGGTCCGGCCGGCCTCCCAGCCGCTCACGGTCTCGCGCCGGGTCTGCAGGGCAGCCGCGATCTGGTCCTGGCTCAGCCCGGCGGCCTCCCGCAGCCGCTTGCGCTCGGCCGGCGGCGGCAGGGGATCCTGGGCGACCCGCTCGAGCAGCGCATCTACCGCACTGAACAGCTCGTTCTCCGTAGACACAGAGATCACCTCCGCGTTCACCCTATCCAAAAACCGGCCGCAGATCACACGCGAATCAAACGCGGATCGCACATGTCGGTCTCGGTTACTGCCGACCGAACCGCGTAATCGTGACGTCGTTGTCGAACGAGACCCGGTCGACGACTCCGAACAGGGTGGGATTGAACTCCCCGCTGAACACCGGGATCCCGGAGCCCGCAACCACGGGGTAGCTCTTGATGATCAGCTCGTCGATCTCCGGCAGCAGTGCGCCGGCAAGGCGGCCGCCCCCACACAGCCAGATGTCCTGCGGCCCCTCCTCCCGCTTCAGCTCGCGAACCAGAGCCAGCGGATCCGAGCCGACCACGGTAACGGCAGGGTCGGTGTCGGGCGCCAGCGTGCTCGACACGACGTACTGCCGAAGGTGGGCGTAAGGACTGCTGAAGCCCGCCTCCAAACCGGGCCGGTAGCTCCCGAGCCCCATGATGACGGTGTCGAAGCGCCGATTGGGCGCGTCCGCCAGGCCCTGGGCGTCACGCATGGGGGTCGGGACGGTCTCGGGGTAGCTGGCTTGACCGGTGGGGGCGCAGTGCGGCGTTGGTGCTGGCCGGCCGAGTGGACCGAGGGCCGCGGTACCCCGGCACGGGGGCGCGGTGACCCTTGCGTGTCGCCACGAGTGCGCCGGAATCGGTCGGCGGCCCGGGACGAGGGGGCCGGGGCCGGTGGCATGGCGGACCGCATGGAGTGCAACGGGGTGGCGCCGACGGGCGGGGACGGGCCCGGTCAGGGGTACGGGTGTGCGCCGATTGGCGCGGTGCTCGGCTTGCTGGGGTGCGGGCACTGGTGAAGGATCAGATTACGGGATGTGCCGCCTATTTCACGTGATGTCACGTTTCGCGGCGTGTCGTCGTCCTCTGCCTGCTCGACCTGATGAGGAGTGGCCATGGAAGACTGCCCGCTCAGCCGGCGACGGCTGTTGTGGGGTGCTGCCGGCGCGGCGGGTACGGCTCTGGCCGCTGTCGGACTGCCCCGGCTGATGGGGCCCGAGGAGAAGGCGAAGGCTGCGCGGCCGGGCCCCGTGCGCAAGGCCCCTGTCGCTGCCCCGCCGCCTGTGACCCCGCGTCGGGACCCGACGGTGGACTACGCCCCCGCCATCTGGGTCCACGCCTCCGAGTCCAACTACACACCCTCCAACCGTCCCGAGGCGTACCCCATCGAATACGTTGTCATTCACCTGACAACGGACTTCTTGCCGATCATGATCGCCACGTTCAAGGACCCCGCCGAGAGGGTGTCCGCGCACTACGTGGTCAGTGCTACCGGCACGCGGATCGCCCAGTGCGTGCGCGAGCGCGATGTCGCCTGGCACTCCGGCAACGTCTGGTACAACCACCGGAGCATCGGCATCGAGCACGAGGGCTGGATCGACCAGCCTGGTTACACCGACGAGATGTACGAGGCATCCGCCGTGCTCACGGCCACGATCTGCGCGAAGTACGACGTGCCGATCGACCGGGACCACATCCTGGGCCATGTCGAGGTCCCGCTGGCCACTCACGAGGACCCCGGGCCCGCGTGGAACTGGGACAAGTACATGAAGCTCGTCGAGACCGCCCGCCGGCGCATCAAAACCTGACACCGCGCCGACCCCGTCACGCGGGCCTGCCCTCGCCGTAGAGCCATGAGTCCCAGATCGAGTCGAGGTCCCGGCCGGCCTTGGCCTCCGCGTACGCGGTGAAGTCGGCCGTGGAGGCGTGGCCGTGGCGGTGGTGCAGGGTCCAGCCCCGCACCAGGGTACGGAAGGCCTCGTCGCCCAGGGTCTGGCGGATCTTGTGGATCACCATCGCGCCGCGCACGTACACCGGCTGGCCGGAGATGTCCGAGGCGCTCGGCGGCTCGGCGGGCGGGAAGTCCCACTCGTCGTCGTCCGCGGCCTTGGCGTGGTTGCGGTCGAAGTGCTCCTGGGCGCTGGCCCCGCCGTGGTCCTCGGTCCACAGCCACTCCGCATAGGTCGCGAAGCCCTCGCTGAGCCACATGTCCTGCCAGGTCCGCGGGGTGACGGAGTTGCCGAACCACTGGTGGGCCAGTTCGTGCACCACGTTGGTGGTGTGGAAGATGTCGGCCGGAATGGTCGGCCTGCTCTGGGTCTCCAGGGCGTAGGGCACGTCGGCCGCCTGATCGACGATCATCCCCGCGGCGGAGAAGGGGTAGGGACCGAACCTCTCCTCGGCCCATTCCATGATCTCGGGGAACCGGCCGAGGACCGCTCCGTCCTCGTCCACGCCCGCGGTCGTGTCCATCGCCGACACGACCGGCACGCCCGATCGGGTCCGGGAGGTCCTGATGTCGTAGCTGCCGATGGCCACGGTCGCCACATAGCTGGCCATGGGCTCGGCCTGGTGCCAGTGGAAGGTGGCGCGGTCGCCGCTGGTGCGCCGGGCGCGCAGCTGACCGTTGGAGATGGCCTGCACCCCCTCGGGGACCGTGACGGTGATGTCGTACGTGGCCTTGTCCGAAGGGTGGTGGTTGCCCGGGAACCAGGACATCGAGCCCGTCGGCTGACCGAACGCGACCGCTCCGTTGTCCGTCCTCAGCCAGCCCTCGCGCCACCCGTGGTCATGGGTGATCGACTCCGGCGTGCCCGCGTAGCGCACGACGCTGCGGAAGGCGGCGCCCTTCCTGAGGTGATCGCGCAGCTGAAGGGTCAGCTCCTGCCCGTCCCTGCGAACCCGCGCCGTGCGGCCGTCGACGGTGGCGCCCAGCACCTCCATGCCGAGGAGGTCGAGATTGAAGGCGCTGAGGTCCTCGGTGGCCTTCGCGGTGATCTCCGCAGTGCCCTCGAGGCGGCCGCTGCCGGGGTCGTAGGCCAGGTTCAGGGCGTAGTGGGTGACGTCGTAGCCGCCGTTGCCGAGCTCCGGGAAGTACGGGTCGCGGGCGCCTGCGGGGGCGGGGTGCCCGCCCCGGAACACCGCACCGGAAGCCCCCGCCCGAGGGGTGTCCGCGCCGGTACCGGCACCGGTACCCGCGTCTTCGCCGGTACGGGCACCCGCCCCGCCGCCGCGGCCGTCGGACGCCGAGCACGCGGGGAGTGCGGCGAGCAGGCCCGCGACCGCGAAGGCGGCCAGACGTCCGGAAGTCTTCACGCAGCCGATCATCACCCAGCCCGCGGGCGCCCCGGCCTCGCCACGCCGTGCGCATGACCTCTTCCGGCGGGCACGGCCCGGATGCCGCGGACCGGGTTGCGCCGACGGAGCACCGTGGACGGAGGCGGCAGCGCCGGGGCGCGGCGGTCGTTCAGCGCGGAGCGCGGACGGCGCGACCCGCGCAACGGAGCTCACGTCCGATGGGAGCGTCGCCCATGTGGCCGGTCCGATAACCGGTGGGGACAAGCTCACGCCATCAGGCACAATGCCCGCGATGATCTCCACTGCCGATGAGCTGCTCGCCGCCCTCGAACCCCTGCCGCACTCCGCCCGGCTCCGGTACACCGCCGTCACCGCTCACCGGCTCGCCGCCCGAGGCGGACTACGGCCCCTGCTCACCGCTCTGGACGCGCTCGGCCCGTACGAGCGCCGCCTCGCCGCGCTGGCGGCCCTGACCGCCGGCGAGCTCGGGTACCTGGCGGCCCGGCTCGCCGACTCCGACCCGGTGGTCCGCCGGTACGCGCTGCGCGGCGCCCGGCGACTGCCCGTCCCGGACGCCGCCGTCGAGGCCGCATACGACGACGCGCCCGCCGTGGTCCGCGCCGACCTCGCACGGCTGCTGCGCCACGCGCGGCGGCCCGCACTCGCCGAGCGGCTGGTGCTCCGGGTGCGCACCGAGTACGGCGACCAGGACGCGGCCCGCCTGCTGCCGGGCTGCTCGCCGGAGTTCACCGCGCGGCTGCTGCCCGAACTGGCCGGCGCGCTCGCGTTCGAGGACTGGAGCACGCTGGCCGTCCGTCATCCCGCCGCCGTCCTCGACCAGGCGGGACGGGAACTCGGCGACCTCCCCGAGCGGCTGCGCGACCGCTGGTGGAGGCAGCACGCCACCGGAATCGCCGCCGCCCTGCCCGCCGCGCCGGGGCGCGTGCTGGACCTGCTGGAGCGGTACGGCCCTGACAACCTGCCCGGTCCGGTGCACGACCGGCTGGGCGTCCTCGTCGGGGTGGACGCCGAGCGCGTCGCGCGCTGGCTCGCCGACCCCGGCCGGGCGGCCGCGCGGTGGGAACGGACACCCGGCCGGGCGGTCATGCGGCAGCTGGTGGCGGCAGACCCGCCGTCCCTGCCCGGGCTCGGGGCCCGGTGGTTCCACCGGAAGGCCTTCGGCATTCTGCTGCGGTCGATGACACCGGCGCGCCGGCCCGGCTTCGTGGACGCCGTCGTCGCCGCGGGCGATCCGCGCAGGAACGTCCGCGCGCACGAAAGGGTGCTCGCCCTGCTGCCGACCGCGGAGCGGCACGCCCGGGCCCGTGCCGCGGTCGAGGCACTCCGCGCCGAACGCCACACGGGCTGGGACCTTTGGGGCCTGCTCGCCCTGCTGCCGCCCGCCGAGGCCCGCCCCGAACTCCTGGCCGCCCTCAGTACCGGTGACGCCGAGGACCGCGGGACGATCTGGGACCGGCTGGCCGTCAATGCCGGCCACACCCGCGATCCGGAGGAGGTCGCGGAGGTTCTCGCGCTGGCTGCCGGTCGGCTGACCAACGAGCGCGACCCCGTACGCGGGGAGGCCCTGACCGCCTTCGCCGACCTGCCGGCACCGCTGCTCGTGGCGGCCCTCGCGGCCGGCGCGCCCACCGCGTCCCCCGCGGGCCGCACCGGGTCCGAATCCCTGGAACGGCTGTGCCTGGCTGCCCTGCGGGCCCGGGACTGCTCGTCCGGGACCCGGGACACGATCCGGACCCTGGCCGTGACCCTGCTCGCCGCCGCCGCGGAAGGGGCCGCAGCCGACGGCGCGGCCACCACGAACGCACCTGCCACCACGAACGCACCAGCCGGCGCCGCCACGGACGCACCTGCCAGCGCGGCCACGGCGGCCCGAGCTGCCGCCGCCAGTAGTGCCGCCGCCCTGCGGACCGCCGTACGCATCGTGGAGGCGCTGACCGCTCATACCGGCAGGGCGGAACTCGGCCGCCCGGGCGACATGCTGCGCGGCAGCGCGGCACACGCCGTGCTCGACGCACTCGGCCCGTGGCTGGACCGGGCCGCCGCCCGCGGAGACGTCGCGCCCCTGCTCGCGCTGGTCACCTCCTGCGGACACCGCGCGCACCGGATGCCGGAACTCCAGGACCGCCTCGAACAGGCCCTGCGCACCTGCCCGGACGGGGTCTTCGGTGAGGTCGCCGCGGCCTGGCTGGCCGACCCCGCGACCCGCGGCGACCGCGTGGCCGAGCTGCTGGCGCGGGAACCCTCTGCGGTCTTCCTGCCTCCGGTGCTCGCCGTGCTCGCCGCGGAACGCACCGACCTGCTGGACCGCGCCCTGCCCGAGATCCCACCCCCGGGCGGCCGGTTCCCGGCGGCCGGCACTCCCCGGCCGCTGCCTCCCTTCCGGTACGCCGACCGATGGCTGCCCCGGCAGCAGCAGGCCGCGGTCCGCCTGGCCGCGGCCGCCGTCGCCGATCCCGGCAGGGGCCTCGACGAACGTGCCGCGCTGCTCCGCGCGGTGGCCCCGGTGCCGGAGCACGGGCGGGCCCTGCTCCGGCAGTACTCCGCCCCGGCCGGCCATGCCGAGTGCGCTCTGACGGCAGCGGCTCTGGACGCGGCCGCCCACACGGACGACCCGGCCTCCGCCCTCGGCGCCCTGCTCGACCATGCCGGCGACGACCGGGCCGCGGCCGCCTGGTCCGCGGCCGGCCGCGCCGCCGCCCATGCCCGGCCCACCCGGGTCGCGGCCCTGCTCCGTGACGTCCTGAGCCGCGAGAGCGGGGTGAAGGTCACCGTCCGGAAGGCGGCCGCCCGGCTCGCCGCCCGCCACCTGCCCCCGGCCGCCGCCACCGCGCTCCTGTCCAGCGTGGGCCGCACCCCGGGCATCCATCCGGACGTGCACGCCACCGTCATCGGTGTGGCCGCGACGCTGCTGCCGGCCGAGGAGATGTGGGCCCTGCTGGAGTCGGCGGCCACCGACGGGCCGGATGCCGCCCGGCGCACGCTCCTGGACCTGAACCCGGCGGATCTGGCCCCGGCCCACCGGGCCCGATACGGGGAGCTCGTCGCCCGGCTGCCCTTCGTCGCCGAGGAACAGGCGGCGGACCAAGCCCTGTACAGCCTCCGTGACTGGGCGCAGTACACGCCCGCGGCCGGCGCGGCGCTGGCGGACGTCTACACCGACCTCGCCTCGCCACTGAGCATCTGGCGGGCGAGCCACGGGCTGACGGCGCTGGCCCAGTCCGAACTGCCCCACCCGATCGGCGGCGTGGAGCCCGGCAGCCTTCTGCACGGCGTCGTGGACCGGCTCCTGGCGCTCATCGCGGCCGGCGAACCGGAGGGCGGCGGGCGCGGTGGGGATCTGCCGGCACGCCGCCGCCTGCAATCCCTCATCGGCTCGTCGATCCGGGACCGCCGGATGTGCGCGGTCCTGGCCCGGCGGCTGACGGCCGAACCGGCGGCCACCGCCACCCGCACCGCCCTCCTCGTACGGGCGATCGACCTGGAGGCAGCCGAGCCCGACCTGCTGCTCTCGCTCCGCGAGCTGACCGCTGCGATCGAGGGCCGCCCCGTCCTCGCGGTCCGGGTGGCCGAGGACCTGGAGGAAGCACACCAGTACGGCAACCCGCTTGCCGACCCCGCCGCCGCCCTCGCCGCGGTCCGTGCCCTGAGCAGCGACGGCGGCCTCGTCGAAGGCCTCCTCGCCGTCGGCCTCGCCACGGCCCTCGGAGCCCGCCAGAACTGGCCGGACACCTGCCGCGCCGCCGTCGTCGAACTGCGCCGCCACCCGGAGCAGGAGGTCCGGGAGGCGGCGTACGCCACGGTCCTGGGCGGAACCTGGTGACGGCCTCGCGCCGACGCCGGGAAAGCCGCCCGGGAGTGATGAGTACGAGGACCGGCCGACCCTGAGTACGCCGGCGCAGGTGAACCGGCGCCGGAGCCGATTGGCTGTACCCATGCACGAGACGACCCCCGCGCCGGCCTCCGAGCGCACCACCGGGACCCGCTCCGCCGACGGGGTGTTGATGTGGGCCACGACCTTGGCAGTGGCCCTCATCCCGGTGGCATTCCTCTTCGGGGGGCTGGCCCAGATGGCCGCGGAGGTCCATCCCCGGACCGTCGCGGTCGTCACGGCCTGCTGGTGGGCGTCTTGGACGGTCACCCCGCTGCTCGCGGTGGGCTTCCGGCTGTCCCTGCGATCCCCCGCCCTGGCGAGCGCGGGCCGCTGGGCGGGGTGGATCGCACCGGTTCCACCGGCGGTCACGATCCTGCTGTCCCTTGGCCTGTAGACGGCGCCCTTGCGGCGAGACGATGCACCGTTGACCGGAGCCGATTCGTATGGCGCCCCCGCTCGTTGACCGGAAGAGGAAGCCGATCGCCCAAGACCCGCTGGAGGACCTCTTGATGGCCGATGCCGCACTGCCGGTGATTGTTCTCTCCGACTCCGACCCGCTCCGCCGGCACGAGACGGCCGAGCTGGTGCAAAGCTGGTACCGGACGTCCTTCCGCGTGCTGCAGGTCGGAGGGCCGGCGGAGGTGGTCCGCGCCCTGCGCTCGCTGGCCGACCGGAAGGTACCGGTGGCAGCCGTGCTCGCCGATGAAGCACCGGACCCGGGTGCCGCCCAGCACCCCGGTGTGCGCTGGCTGTCGCTGGCCGAGCACGGCAACGCGGAGTCCGACGTCCCCGCCGGGGCGGTCCGGAGCGACGACAACCCGGCCGAGCACCTTCGTGGCGCGCTCGACGATTCCCTGTGCACGTGGAATGCCGCACGCCACGGTGATCTGCCGACCGCCGAGGTGCGCGGGAGCCGCTTCTCACCCGCCGCTTATGCGGTGCGCGACTTCCTCGGCCGCAGCGGCGTGATCTTCCGCTGGCTGCCCGAGCAGGACGTGCGGGATGCACCGGTGACCGTCCGGCTCGGCGACGGTACCGAGATGGTGGATCCTTCGATCAGTGAGCTGGCCGAGCGGCTCGGCCTCATCCGGCCGGCCGAGCAGGACCACTACGACGTCGCCGTGATCGGTGGTGGTCCCGGAGGTCTGTCCGCGGCAGTGTACGCCGCTGCCGAGGGCATGAGCGTGGTCGTGATCGAGGACGACGCGCCCGGCGGGCAGGCGGGATCGACCTCGCGGATCGAGAACTACCTCGGTTTCCCCGTGGGCCTCACCGGTGGCGATCTCGCTCAGCGCGCCTTGCAACAGGCCCGTCGGGCCCGCGTCGAGTGGCAGCCCACCCGGGTGGCCAGTCGGGTGACCCCGACGGACACGGGTGACCACACCGTCGAGTTCGTCAAGGCGGGTACCGATGAGACGGCCTCGGTGACGGCGGCCGCGGTGGTGGTCGCCACGGGCGTGGACTGGAACCGCCTGACGGCTCCCGGCGTCGACCGCCTGCTCAACTCCGGCGTGTACTACGGCGCATGTCTGTCCGACGCCCCCTCGGCTGCCGGGGAGGACGTGTACATGGTGGGCGCGGGCAACTCCGCCGGACAGGCCGCCCTCTACTTCGCGCGCCACGCCCGCACCGTCACCTTGCTGGTACGGGGCACCGACCTCGACGCTTCCATGTCGAGCTACCTGGTGCAGCGCATCGAGCGGACTCCGAACCTGCAGGTCCTCCTGGAGACCGAGGTGGCCGAATGCCTCGGCGGACCGACCCTCACCGGGCTCAGGCTGCACCACCGCGACGGCGGCGAGCGAACGGTCTCCGCGCACTGCTTGTACGTGCTGATCGGCGGCCATCCGTCGACCGACTGGCTCGGCGGCCTGCTCAAGCTTGACGACCGCGGGTACGTCCTGACCGGAAGCGGCGGAGCCGGCCCGGGCGCGCTGCCGATGGAGACCAGCGTGCCCGGTGTGTTCGCCGTGGGGGACGTGCGCTCCGGATCCGTCAAGCGGGTCGGCGCCGCCGTGGGTGAAGGAGCCGCAGTCGCCCAGTGCCTGGTCGAGTACCGGCGGCGGCATCCCGGGCGCTTCCGGGATGCGCGAGCGGCCTGCGGCTTCTGACCGTCACCGCCCGGCTCCCGTCACCGCCCGGGCTGCCTGGCGCGGCGGCAGCTGTACTGGCTGCCGCCCGAGGCCCGCGGCAAGGGGGTCGTCCCGGCCGCGTTGCGGGCGGCGTGCCGCTGGGCGTTCCAGTGATCGCCGTGCTCGGGGCGGCCGCCAACTTGCCGGCGGCGCACGTCACCGCCAGGCTGTGGCCTCGGTGGCATGCACACAGTAGGTCTCGTAGGTGCTCTTGCCGCCCGCTTTCGGGATCGCGCAGGCTGTGACCTGAAAGTCGCCATCCGGGATGGCGACCATGTTGGTGAACTTGTCATCCCCGTACTCGACCTCTGCGGTCCTTTTCGCGCCGCCGACGACCTTCACGGTGACCAGGTCTCCGGGGTTTCCCCGCTCGATCCTCGCCCAGGCGGCCTTGCAGTCCTCGCTGCGCCGAATCTGGAGGAGGGCAGGGTTGTTGATCTCCGGTTTGAACGTTCCCGCGTCCTCTCCGCAGCCTTGGTTCTGGGGGTTCTTTCCCTCGCAGCCTTCGCCGGGGCAGGTCGGCTCATCAAGCAGGGTCTTCATCAGATGATCCCCGAGCGGGGTCACGAAGGCGGCCAGCACTGCGCCGACCATGGCGACAACCAAGGCCAACGCCGTCGTGCCGGCGAACCAGGGGCGCCTGCCCGCGGGCGCCTGCGGTGCACGGCCGGGGGGCTCCTCGGTATCGCCGTCTGTGTCACTCGTGGTCATGGATGCACAGGTTCGTCGCCCCTTGTCCCGGAAGGAAGGCGCACACACGGGGGCATGGACATCACCGAGTTCCCTGTGTGTGCGCCCCCGAGGGGACCGGCACCGGCCCTGGGGATCAGCCGCCGCCTCTGTGGAGGAAGAGGAGGAGGTCGTTCGCTTGGGCGGGGCTCAGCTCAACCGGAACGTCACGGGGAGCCGGCCTCCCCTCGGCAATGGCGAGGAGGCAGGCCTCGGCTTGTTCGGGCGGGACGCTGTCGAGGATCTCGTTGATCAGTTTCATCATCTCTTCGTCAGACAGTGATTCCGGATCGTCGGGGTTCTTCGGCTTCTTCTTGTCCATTTCCGGCCTCACCGCGTAGTCATGTGATCGAACTTGTGTGCTCTTGCCGCAGGGCGGGCGCCTGAGGTCGCCGTTGCTCCGGTGAGTGCGCCCGTCGGACCTGCACACCAGGCACGGGTCTCCGGGGTGACGGCAGAGGTGGCCGGGTGGCGATGCTGAGCAGCCCAAGCCGGCTCACTCGTCGGGGCGACGTGCCGGGGTGGGTCGCGTCCGCGTTCCACCATGGCGAATCGGCCCGCTGGAGTCACGCGACCCGCTCGCATGCCATGCGAACGAGCGAGCCCCGATGCAGCAGGCTCCGGCCCGTGGCGAGGCGATCAGTACCAGTGGGTGGTGCATTCCCACTGGCCGTCACCGAGATCCTTCTTGCACGGGCGGTACCTGTGATTCGTCCCCACCATCAGTGAGTAGGCCGGCCGATAGCGGTTGGCATCCGCGTGGAAGGACTTTCCGCCCCGGGTCTCGATCCGCCCCTGGTGCGCGTGGTCACCCCGCTCGATGATCACCCACGCAGCCCTGCACCGGTCAGAGGACCGTAATTGCACGGCGGGGCCGCCTCCCGCACGGATGGGGGTGCCGACGTCACGAGCGTCCCGGTCGCAACCGGTCGTATGCGGATTCTTGCCGTCGCAGGAAGCGGCGCGACAGCCCGCGGCGGCTTGGGACTCGGGGACGGCCGCCACACTGCTGACGATGGCAAGGGCTGCCGCAGCGGCAGTCATCCAGGCACGAATGGTCACAGACGCCTCACTTTCACTCGGCCGTTCAGCCGAAGCCGGTCAACACTGGCCTTGATAGTTCGTCGCGATCACCGGGGCCAGGCATATGACAGGCATTCACCACAAGGTGTGACGCGTGACAGGACAACCTGTTGCTCGCCGCGGTTCACCAACCAGCAGTCCCGCGACAGCCCTTATGCGAGGGTCAGGATCGCGAGCGCGCCGCCCACGTCGACGACCGCGCACCACTCCGACCAGGCCCTCGGGACGACCCGGCCCGACCGGTGGTGGAGGACGTCCCAGATCCCGTGGGCCAGCCAGCCCACGGCGACCATGCGCAGGCCCAGGGTCTCGTCGACGGCGAGGGCGAGCGCTGCCATGGCGGTGAAGCCGGCGAGGCCCGCGAGCTGGACGGCCAGGACGCGGGAGCCGCGCAGTTCGCCGCGGAACGCGCCGAAGAGCAGGTAGCACACGGGCATGACGGCGAGGAGACCGGCGAGCAGACCCACGGGCGGCACACCGTCCACGAAGGTCGCGACCACCAGGGCGACCGCGGCGAGCGTGGGCCAGCGGTGCGACAGCCGGCGCGGCAGGGTGCCCGCGGCGTCGTCGCGTACGGAGTCGGTCATCGGGGTCCTCTCTCGATGCGTGCGGCTACGCCCCCACGGTCCGGCCGGTACGGACCGCCGGGGAACGGGCTGCCGGAACGACGTCCGATCCCTTGGGGTACCCGTCCTTCCGGCATAGGGTCGCCGCATGGCGGAGCGGCTGATGGCGGTGGTCGGGTACGAGGCGGCCGAACTGCTGGACATCGCGTGTGTCACCACGCCCCTGGCCATGGCCAACGGGATCGGCGTGCCCGCCGTGCCGTACCGGGTGCGTGTGGTCGGGCCGGGCGGCGGTCCGCTGGTCTGCGGCACGGGGCTCACGCTGGGGAGCGATCAGCCGCTTGAACGGCTCGTCGGCCCGCTGGACACCCTGATCGTGTCGGGCGGGGTGGGTTTCGAGCAGGCGGCGGCCGATCCGCGGCTCGTGGGGCACGTCCGGCGGCTCGCGAAGGAGAGCCGCCGGGTGGCGTCGGTGTGCACGGGGGCGGCGGTCCTGGCCGCCGCCGGGCTGCTCGACGGGCGGCGGGCGACCACGCACTGGCGATACGCACGCCGGCTGGCCGACCAGCACCCGGAGGTCACCATCGACTCCGCGCCGATCTACGTCCGCGACGGGAACGTCTACACGGCGGCTGGGGTCACCAGCGCCCTGGACCTCACGCTCGCGTTCATCGAGGAGGACCATGGCCCCGAACTGGCCCGCCAGGTGGCCCGGGACCTGGTCGTCTATCTGCAACGGCCGGGAAACCAGGCGCAGATGAGCCTGTTCACGGCATCTCCGGCGCCGCGCGACGAACCGGTCAGGGGGCTCGTCGAGCACATCGCTGCGCACCCGAACGCCGATCTGAGCACGAAGGCGCTGGCCGCGCGGGCAGGGGTGACGCCGCGTCATCTCACCCGGCTGTTCACGGACCATCTGGGGCAGGCGCCGGGTCGGTACGTCCGGCTTGCCCGGACGGAGGCTGCGGCGCAGCTGCTCGCCTCGACCGCGCTGCCGATGGCGGCCGTGGCGGCCCGCTGCGGATTCGGCAGCGCGGAGGCGCTGCGGCAGGCGTTCTCCGGGCGGTACGGGATCTCGCCGTCGCGCTACCGGGCCGCTGCGCGGCGGGATCCGGGCCGGTGATCGGCTGGCCCCGGTCGTCGCCGGGCGGCGACCGGGCGGCACACACCCACCGTTCTCTCAACCGGCTGACGGAGCGGGAACGCGACGTGCCGGCCGGACTCGGCGCGGGGCTGTCCAACGCGGAGATCGCGAGCCGACTGCACTTGGTCGAGGGCACGGTAAAAGCACACGTCAGCGCCGTTCTCACGAAACTGGGCGCGCGCAACCGAGTGGAAGCGGCCATCGCCGCGCACGAGGCCGGCCTGATCCCGACGCGCCGCGGCAGACGCGTGCCCCTTGCCACGAGCCGGTGGGATGAGAGACACGCGGGCCGCCGTTGACAAGGCGAAAACGGGTCTCTCAGGTGGGTGGCCCGCCATGACCGAGCACCACTCGACACACGGCAGCTCAGCGGCAGCCCGGCGGCGGAACGGCGTACTGCCGCGCGCATGCCCGCTGCGGCAGCGGGTACGACCTTTCCGTACGGGACGGTGCGGAAGCGGCCGAGGAACGCGGGGTGTCGGAAGTGATTCGAAAACTGCAGGCGGTCGCACTGGACTGCGCCGATCCGGTACGGCTTGCGGAGTTCTACGCGGACCTGCTCGGCGGCCGCGTGGTCGCGGACCCGGAGGATCCCGACTGGGTCGAGGTGCACGGGTTCGAGGGAACGCCGCTTGCCTGCCAGCGGGTGGACGGCTACCGGCCGCCCGAGTGGCCCGGCCAGCAGCGCCCGCAGCAGCTCCACCTGGACTTCGACGTGGACGACCTCGACGGGGAGGAGAAGCGGGCACTCGCCCTCGGCGCGACCGTGCTGGAGCGGACGGACCACCTCCGCCCGGGGGCCAACTGGCGGATCTACGCGGACCCGGCCGGCCATCCGTTCTGCCTCTGCCTCCACTGAGTCCACCGTGCTCACCGCAGCCACTGAGGCTGCACTCACCGCCCGCTCCCACCACCGAAGTCAGGTGCTCGACGATCTCCGCCTCGGTGAGCGAGGCCGAGTGTTCCAGCAGCCAGGAGGTGAGGTCACGCCCGGGGACGACCCGCTTGCGGTCGACGAGTGCTCCAGATATAGATCTCACCAATATGCGTGGGTGTCCCAGGCACTGAACCCGGCGAATTCCACGGGGTCGTCGCTTGGGTCGAGGCCCGGCAGACCCTCAGTCGTGAGGGTGCCGCGCTGCCAGGCGAGCAGGGTGTCGATCAGCCGGCCCTCCAGCGGCGGCCCCTGCGGGGCGTGGCGGGGCCAGACGACCAGCGGCCAGGTGTCGGGGCTGTCGCCTTCGGTGAGCCAGCCGAGGTGGTCGCCATCGATGGAGTTGGCGAAGGGGAGGAAGCCGCCCGGCTCGGGCCACACCGCCAACGGGTACCAGTCCGGATGGGAGTCCCTGAGCTGCCGGTAGCCGTCGAGGACCTCTTCGACACCAGTGACGAAACGCCGCTCGTGGTCGGAGGTCCGCAGGGGGGTGAGGAAGCGCAGCCACCCACTCCAACTGCCCGCCCCGTACCGCTCCATGAGCACGACGTACTCCTGCGGCAGAACGGTTCCGAGCTCCGCGAAGAGCGCCTCCCAGCTGCCCCCGCCCAGATACGGCTCGGCGGGCGGAGGAGACAACAGCTCCAGGGCCGCCAGGCCGGTGCCGGTCTGCAGGGCGACGCGCCGCTGCGCTTCGGTCAGGCGCGGGATGGCGGGCGCCGGAGGTGTCCAGGGCTGGGCGTCGGGCAGGAACGCGGTGCGGGCGAGCGAACCGGGCAGCGGGCCCAGCAGCGGGCCGGGCGGCGAAGGGAGTTCCCAGCTGTCACGGACGGTGTGTCTCAGATACTCGGTCAGTGTGAGGTCGTAGGCGTGCCAGACGCGCAGGCCGCTGCCCGGGATGGCGCCACTGTGGTGTACCACCACACCCCAAGAGTCGGGGTCGGCGGAGCGGGAGGTATCCCAGAACAGCACATCGCCACCGCGGCTCTCGCCCCAGGCAAGCAGCCCTCCGGGCTCGGGGTGAACGGTGTACTGCTCCTGTTCGGGCAGATCGCGCAGTTCGATGCGGGCGGTGCGGTGAGTGTCGCGCAGCCAGGTGCCGTAGTCGAACCTGCCGGCCTCGACACAAGGCGTATGGATCCAGACATACTCGCCGAAATCCACGGGACCGCACGCGTCCGCAAGCTGCTTGAAGTCTGACGGCAGACCAGCGGCGAGACCGAGCCATGCCTCAATCGCCGGCCAGTCGGTGGCGACGGGAGAGGGCGGACGCTCGGAGTCGACCGTGGTGAAGTCGGTTATACCCAGATTCATGATCCCCGATGCTATCCAGCGGTCCGATGGGGCTCGCTGATCCACGCGCTGGGGCAGCGAGCCGGGGCGGCGGCCGCCCAGAACGTGGCGGCGTAGGCCAGTCAGCGCGCACTGGTCAGGCCGTACCTCAAACGGATCCCGTCGATCAGCCTGCCGCGGCATACCGGCGGCCTGCCCTCACCGCAACCGGTGACAGCGGCTCCAGCACCGCCCACTGCCCGCGGATCGGCGTGCCGGGCCTCCAACTACCGGGCCAAGACCAGCCGCCACCGCGACTGGTCCCAGCCCACCCGACCCCCAGCCGGGGCCATTGCGATCCTGCCGCCATAGCTCAACGGCATTGGGCCTAGCCGACGACCGCGATGCCGAAGGGGCCGGCGCCGACGCTGATCGTGGCGTACACGGTGCCGTCTCCGGTGTTGATCACGGATACCGAGTTGTCGGAGAAGTTGGCCACGTAGGCGCGGGGGCGACGCTGTTCCACGGCCACCCTCTGCGGCCCGTCGCCGACGCCGAAGGTGCCGGTCACCTGGTTGTTCCTGGTGCTGATCACCGACACGTCGTCGTCGCCGGTGTTGGGTACGACGGCGCGGGAACGGCGCTGGTCCACCGCCACCCCCTGCGGGAGGTCGCCGACGGTGATCTGGGACGGGAACACCTGGTTGGTGTTGGTGTCGATCACCGACACGTTGTCGCCGTTGAGGTTGGGCACGTAGAGGCGCGCACGGCGCCGGTCCTCCGCCACCCCGGTGGGTCCGTCGCCGACGTTGGGGATGGTCAGGGCCACCTGGTCGGTGTTGGTGTTGATCACCGTGACGTCGTCCGAGTTGAAGTTGGCCACGTAGGCGCGTGCGGTGGCCGGGTTCACCTCGATCGCGGTCGGCCCGTCGCCGACGTTGAGGGCATCGATCACCTGGTTGGTGTCGGTGTCGATCACCGAGACGGTGTCGACGTTGCTGTCGGCCGTGTAGGCGCGGTCGCGCAGCGTGTCCAGCGCGATCGCGCTCGCGCCGTTGCCGGCGGGGAGGGGGATGGTCAGGGTCACCTGGTTGGTGGTGGTGTCGATCACCGACACGCTGCTGGGGAAGCCGCCGTTCGCGACGTAGGCGAGGGCGCGTTCCTCGTCCACCGCCACCCCCTGCGGCGCGTCCCCGACGTTGATGGTCGCGATCACCTGATTGGTTCTGATGTTGATCACTGACACGGTGTCGTCGTCGCGGTTGGCCACGTAGGCACGGTCGTTGGGCTGTTGCTGCTGGGTCGCCGCCGAGGCCTGCGGGGTGACGCCGGGCAGCAGTGCTGTGCACAGGGCGACGCCGGCGATCCACGCGTGCGGCTTGCGGCGCGTCCGGTTCGGCTTCCTGTGCGCACGTCCGTCGGGAGCGGGGGCGCGATCGTCCGGGGTGGTGTCCATGTGCTTCTCCTGACTGGCCACCGCGCCTCGTCCGTGACGGGCTGTGAGGTGGGTGCGGTCGATGAGGGCTGGCGAGTGACGCTCCGTCGATAATCGGCCACTACCGTCATCTTTAGGGGGATTTAGGCGGGCAAGCCGGAGAGCGTCGGCCGAAGGGGTGGCCGCCTGGGCCACGGCTACACAGATGTAGCCCCAGCAGGCCGCCCGGGCTCGTTTACCTCGTCCCAGGCCGCCTCCCGCCACGCGGTGACGGCCTGCTCGTCGCGCTCGGCGACCCGCCGCGCGGGGACCTGTGGGCTGAAGCCGAGCCGGCAAATCAGCCTCGTCGGTAAATGACAAGCTGAGGGCCCGGGGGAGGGAGGCGGGAAACGCCGGGGGGTCCGCCCGTCGACCAGGGCGGAGGAGGAACGGCCGATCGCTCGGCCGGCCAAGTAGTCCGCGACTGGGGCCACATCGGAACGAAATGTGAGTGACGGATGTCGGAGCAGTCCTGCATCATGGGCGGTCATCGTTGCATTGACACGCTCACATGTTCGAGTAAGGAATCTTGGTGCAGACAGCTGTTTCGGTTACTCACGCCGCAGGTACGCCGATGAACAGTGAGCTCATACAGACCTGTCTGGACCTGCTGCACCAGGCACAACAACTACCGGTGGATGATGCTCAGCGCCGTCTGCTGGAAAAGGCCGCCGCGGCGTTCGTCCGCGACGGACGGCATCGACGCCGCGCTCAGGCCCGCGCGGCTCGGGCAGCAGCCGATGCGGAACTGCTCGCCGCCACTGCGACCGGCGCCCCCGACCGCACCATGGACGCCGCGCTGCCCACCAACACCCGCACCGGGCAGGGCCTGACCGTTCGGGATTACATCCAGCTTCAGCCCGGCCCGGGTGCAAAGCGCCGGTCGCCGGATACCACCCCGGACAGCGGCGAGCCGCTCAAGCTGCTGAATCGCCCGCAGCGCTGCTACGTGTGCAAGAACCACTACCGGCAGGTCCACCACTTCTACCACCGGCTGTGTCTCCAGTGCGCCGACGACAACTTCACCCGGCGCACGGCCCGCACCGACCTGACCGGCCGCCGTGCGCTGTTGACCGGCGGACGCGTCAAGATCGGCTACCAGGCCGCTCTGATGCTCCTGCGCGACGGGGCCGAGCTCACCGTGACCACCCGCTTCCCCCGCGATGCGGTACGCCGCTTCGCCGCAGCGCCCGGTGCCGCCGACTGGTGGCATCGGCTGCGGATCGCCGCCTTGGACCTGCGTGACCCCCGGCAGGTCCTCGCCTTCACCGACGAACTGCTCTCCCAGGGCCTGCCCCTGGACATTCTGATCAACAACGCGGCCCAGACCCTGCGCCGCTCTCCGCAGGCCTACAGCGCACTGGTCGCCGCCGAGACCACCACCGAGGCGTCATTCCCCACGGCTCAGATCTGGACTGCTCCAGGATTCCTCCCGCCCGGCCCCCGTACCGCGCCCCTGCCATGGACGACAGAACTCACCCCCCGGTCCGAGTCGCACCACACCCTGGCCGCCACCCCACACACAGCCGCCCGATCGGTTGCCGCGCCGCTGCCGCCGGACACGGTTGACGAGGCGGGCCTGCTGACCGAGACGGCCGCCACCAACTCCTGGACGCTGCGGTTGGGCCAAGTCGACCCGGTCGAGCTGCTGGAAGTCCAGCTGGTCAACACGATCGCGCCGTTCCTGCTCGCCGACCGCCTGCTGCCCCTGTTGGATGCCTCCCCGCACCCACAGCGCTACCTGATCAACGTCTCCGCCGTCGAGGGCCAGTTCACTGTCCGCAACAAGACCAGCGACCACCCGCACACCAACATGGCCAAGGCAGCCCTGAACATGCTCACTCGCACCAGCGCTGCCGACCTGGCGTCCCGCGGCATTCACACCTGCAGTGTCGACACCGGCTGGGTCACCGACGAGAAACCCCTTCCCGCGCGGGAGCGGCACGCCGCCACCGGATGGCGTCCGCCGCTGGACATCGTCGACGGCGCGGCCCGCGTCTACCACCCCATCGTGCAAGGACAGGCGGGCGCACCCATCCACGGCGTCCTCCTCAAGGACTACCAGCACGTCGCATGGTGACCTATCCCGAAGTCCACGCGAGCCGCACGCCAGCCCCCTGATTTCACCTCGCAATGTGTCTGGTGCTGCGGGCCGGTGCCAGCCGGTCCTGCTGCTCGGGCCGGCAGGGAAGCCTCCCTGCCGGTCCGAGCAAAACACCGACTCCATGCGGGTTCGCGCCGAGACGCGGATCACCGCACCCTCGTCCACCACATCCTCGACGACCAGTGCCGACAATCCCGAAAGTACGCTGGTCAAGGGCGGGCGGGATCGGCGATTGGGCTCCCGGACTGCCGTCCCGCCAGGTCACGTCCTGGGGACCGAGACCGCGGTCCGTTGCGCTGGGGATCCGTGCCTATCACGTACTGGGTTCTGTCTGGGCGTCGGAGGGCAGGAGGTCCTTGGCCCTGCGCTCTATCAGGATTGGCAGGTAGGTACGCACACGTGCGTATCTGAGTTCTTCGTACGCTGTCCGTACCGAGCTTTGCACCAGGCCGGCGTCCAGTTGAGGGTGCGCCCTCATCAGCCGCTCGGCGACGTGGCGGATGGTAAGGGCATCCTCCGATGCAGCCACCATGCACCTCAGCCTTCCTTCGGGATCGCCTTTCCTCAGTTTCGCGGAGCGGTCTTCGGCCGGGAAGCCGATCTTTCGCCGCTCTGCGCGGCCGTCGTCAGGTCCGCGGCTTTGGCTCCCAGTCGTACGCCGGCATTGTCCACGACCGCGTCGCCGCCTGCCGCAGCGCTCACACCGGCCGGCTGAACTGCCCGGTCGCACTCCTGCCGAACCCGTTTGTAACGTTCGGCCGTTCGGCGGCACTGACGGGTATGAGCCATGACGACCCGCGTGCGCTGTTCCTCAACTGCGCGCTGAAGAAGAGCCCGGAGCGGAGCCATACGCAGGGCCTGATCGACCTCAGCTCGCGGATCACGGAGAAGCAGGGCGTGCAGGTCGAGCACCTGCGGCCGATCGACCATGAGAGCGCCACCGGGGTGTGGCCGGACATGACCGAGCACGGCTGGGAGCGCGACGCCTGGCCGTCGATCGCACATCGAAGCTCGGAGCTCGGGCCTGAAGGGTGGGGTCAGGCGTGGCAGGCGGGCAGCCCCCCGTGGAACTCGACCATCTCCCCGAACAGCGCGGCCACGTCCAGGGGGTGGCCGGGCGCCGCACCGTCGAGTTCGGCGTACGCCCGGTACAGGTTCGGCAGCAGCCTCTCGGCGTCCGGCAGCGCCGCGAAGGGCCCTTCCCCGGCGAGCTCCGCGGCCAGCTGCCGGGGCGTCAGGCCCGCCGCACGCCCACGTCCGGCGCACTCCTCCAGCCAGCGGAAGTACGCCTCGTTGGCGTCGAGCAGCTCGGGGCCGCCGATCGGGCCGTGGCCGGGGACGACGGTCTCTGCCCCGAGGGCGCGCAGCCGCCCCACGGCAGCCAGCGAACCAGAGACGGAGCCCATCAGGCAGAACGGCGTGGTCCCCGACATCAGCACGTCTCCGGCGAAGAGCACGCGCTGTTCGGGCAGCCAGATGACGGTGTCGTCGGTGGTGTGCGCGGCCGGGCCCAGGTGCAGGAGTTCGGCCTGCACCGCGCCGATGTGCAGCGTCATCCGGTCCCGGTACGTCACGTCGGGCAGGGCGAGCTCCAGCGCTCCCCAGCAGACCTCCGGCCACAGGCTCGTCAGGTGGAGGCCGGCCAGCTCCATCATCGTCCGGGTCCGCTCGTGGGCGATCACCACGGCTTCGGGGAAGAGGTGGTTGCCGAAGGTGTGGTCGCCGTGGAAGTGCGTGTTGACCAGCGCGCGCGGCGCGGCTCCGGCCAGTCGCAGCACCTGAGCCCGCAGGTCCCGGGCGCGCCGTTCGGTGGCGACGGTGTCCACGAGCAGGCTCCGCCCTCCGGCTCCGACCACCAGGCCCGCGTTGTTCAGGCACCAGCCGCCGTCGCCCTGCACGTAGGCGTACACGCCGTCGGCGACCTCGGTGACGGTGCCGAATCCGGGGGCGGCGGAGCCGGGGGCGCCCGTCACGGCCCCCGTCACAGCGCCCGTGCCGTAACGCTGCGGTGCTTCGTCATCGGTACTCCTCGGGTGTGGTGGGGTGTGGTGGCGGGACGGCGGCGCAGCGGGGCCGGCCGGCCGCCGAACCGAGCACCCCGGCGAGGGCCACGGCCCCGCCGGATCCGCTGTCGGCGCGGCCGCCGACGGCGACCAGCGGCGGGGGGAAGCCGTGCGCACCGATCAGTTCGGCGATCTCGTACGCGAGGGCGCCGGCCCCGGCGAAGCCGCCCAGCAGCAGGGGCTCCTGCGCCGCCAGCACCGGCCGCAGCGCGGTCAGGAAGTCCCCCGCGGCGGCGGGCGCAGCCAGCGTGGCCAGCGCCTCCGGCCCGGTCAGCAGCGCCGCCAGGGGCTCGTAGCAGTCGCCGGGCGCGTCCGGCGGCGGCACCAGGCAGATGGTGCCCGCGCCCAGCCGCGCCCGGCCGCGGAGCATGCGCAGCGCGTCCGGCGGCCTGACCCCGACCGGCGGCACCCGGGCCCCGGCCAGCAGGCGCAGCGCCTGCGCGACGGTGGTGGACTCGCCCGCCTCCAGCGGAAGGCCCCGCAGCAGCACCGCGGTCTGCTCCAGGACCAGCGCGGCCGCTTCCCCGGACAACCGGCTCCGGTCGTGGAAGGCCGTGAGCAGCAGCGAGCCGTCCGGCCCGTGCTCGGCGGCGAGGGTCAGGGGAACGGCCGTGTCGGGGCCGACGCACTCGACGGGCCCGAGCCGTGCGCCCTCGGCGGCGAGGTCCGCCAGATGGGGGGAAGCGCTGCCGTCCCGGTCGTGCGGCGGGGGCTCGAAGACGAGCAGGGAATCGGTGGCCACCCCGTGGGGGGACCCGTTCGCCCACCCCCGGATCTGGCCCGCCGACACCCACTCGTAGGCGGCCGCGCCCAGGGCGTGCCCGGTCAGCTGCTCCAGCAGGCCCGGCACGGTCGCGGCCGGGTCGACGACGACGTGGACCGGCAGCGGGTTCCGCAGCGGCGCGGGGAGTGCCTCGGCCCCTTCGAGGGCGATGCCGCGGCCCGACACGGTGACGGCGAACGCCACGGAGCACGGCCGGCAGTTCGCGTCGGCGGTTGCTCGGTAGAGCTGGAGCGCCCAGGCGGCCTGGAGCGCGGTGCTCTCACCGGCCCCCCACCGGGCGGCCCACTCCCGCAGCCGCGCGGCCTCCGGCGGGCCGAGGGTCCGGTGGACGCGCCCGTGGCCCGGCTCCCCGCTCGCGAGGGCGGCGGGCCGCCCGGGCAGGGTCACGGCACCGGCCGTCGGCCCGGCCGCCTGCCAGAACGCGCGGGCGGGCGCGACGTCCTGACCGGACAGCCAGTACAGGTGGTCGCGTACGTCGGGACGGCGCGCCCCGCCGGTGCCGCGGCCGTCGGCGGCGTACGCCCGGTGGAAGGCGCCCAGCAGCAGGCGGACGCTGCGCCGGTCCAGGAGCGCCTGGTGGTAGGTGAGCAGTACGCGGGTGGCGCCCTCGAGGACCGTGCCCGGCCCGTCGCGGCCGTCGGACCCGGCCCCGGTCCCTGCGCCGCCGTGGCGGGCTGGCGGCCCTTCGAGGAGCGCGATGCGCAGCGGGCCGGGACGGCGCAGGTCGAAGGGCCGGGCCCGCTCGGCAGCGAGCAGGGTCTGCCAGCCGACGCTGCCGGCCGCATGGCGGCGGATCTCGGGTACGGCGCGGGGGTGGACGGCGATCCGGGGTCCGGCGTCCCGTACGGGGGGTGCGAGGGCCGCGCGCAGCACGGCCTCGCGGTCGGCGACGGCCTCCCAGGCCGCCGCGAACCGCTCCGTGTCGAGGAGGCCTTCCCAACGCCAGTGCAGCTGCTCGACGTGGAGCGCGGCGCCGGGACGGGTCAGGACGTCGAGCAGGATGTCCCGCTGCAGCGGCGAGGCCGGGGCGAGGGCCGTGCCGGGGGGCCGCTCCGGCACGGCGGCGTGGCCGCCCGCCGGGTCCGTCCCGCCGGGAGCCACAGGCCCGGGCCCGGGCGGCACGGTGGACGTCCGCCACGCCCCGGGCGCCTCGGGCTCCGCCGACTGTGCCGACTCCGCCGACTGCGGCGGCTGCGGCGGCTGCGCGTCCCCGGTCGGCGCCTGCGCGAGCAGGTCGGCCAGGGCACCCGCGGGGAAGGGGGAGTGCGGCAGCCGCAGGGTGTGGTGGGTCTCGGTGTGCCGCTGGAGCGTGGGCGCGCACGGGGGCAGCACCGCCAGGGCATCCCGCAGCGCCCCGGGGGCGAGCGGCCCGTGGAGGTCGAGCTCCGGCGGCGACCCGGAAGCCACGATCACCGACAGGGACACGGCCATCTGCTCCCTCCTTGGGCAGCTCCGTACGGCAGGCGAAAGGGTGACGAGCATGTCCCCGCCCGCCACGCACCGCTGACACGGCGCTGACACGGCCCCGCCCGGCCCCGCCCGCCTCAAGCAGCCCTGGACAAAACCCCCAGCGACCGGCCGGGCCGGTCACAGGGTGCCGACGGAGGACTCGGCGTTGCGGCGGCCGAGGTTCGGGCTCGGGGCGCGGCGCGGCGCGGCGGGGCGGGGCGGGGGCGGGGGCGGGGAGCTGCCCGCGCCAAGCCGCAGGCGGCCGCGGTCGCGCGCCCGGCCGAGGGGGGGTGCCGCGGTCGGGCGCGCCGGGTGCCGTGGGCGAAGGCGGGTCCGGCCCGCTGACGGGCCGACTCCTCATGCCGGGCTGCCGGCGCTGCCGGCCCCTTCCGGCCGGGTCAGCACGAGAGCGCTCTGAAATCCGCCGAAACCGCTTCCCAGGGCCAGGACGGAACGGACCTCCTGGGGGCGGGCGTTCAGCGGCACGTAGTCCAGGTCGCACTCCGGATCCGGAACGCTCAGGTTGGCGGTCGGCGGCACGAGCGCGTGCCGGATCGCCAGGGCGCCCGCGACGGCCTGGAAGGCCCCCACCGCACCGAACGGGTAGCCGGTCATCGAGGTCAGCGCCGTCACCGGCACCCCGTACGCCCGGGGGCCCAGGGCCGCCTTGATCGCCGCGGTCTCGTGCCGGTCGCCCTGCCGGGTCGCCGCACCGTGCGCGCTGACGCAGTCGACGTCCCCCGGCGCCAGCCGGGCCTCGGCCAGCGCGGCCAGCGCGGCCGCCGCCAGCGGCTGCCCGTCGGGCCTCAGCGCGGTCATGTGGGCGGCGCCCGCCCGGGTCGCGTGGCCGGCGAGCTCCGCGTAGACCCGCGCCCCGCGGCGGCGGGCCCGTTCCCACTCCTCCAGGACGAGGACGCCCGCCCCCTCGCCCACGACGAAGCCGTCACGGGTGCGGTCGAAGGGCCGATGGGCGCCGGCCGGCTCGTCATTGCGGCGGGAGCTGATCCGCAGTGTGTCGCAGCAGGCCAGCACGAGCGGCGTGAGGGGGGCCTCGGCGGCTCCGGCCAGCATGACGTCGGCTCTGCCCTCGCGGATCAGGTCGGCGGCGTTGCCGAGCGCGTCGAGGCCGGAGGTGCAGCCGCTCGAGACCAGCGAGACGGGGCCGCGGGCGCCCGCGGCGCGGGCCACCTGCGCGGCCACGGAGCTGGGCACGCAGTACTCGTACAGCTGGGGCACGGTCCGGTCGTGGTGCACGAGCCGACGGGCGCCGGCGTCGCTCGCGACGGCGTACTCCACCGCCTGTTCGCCGATACAGCCCAGCGCGCTGCCCAGGCAGACCCCGGTGCGCTCCGGTTCCGGTTCCGGTCCGCCCGGCTGCCCGCTGTCGGCCAGCGCCTCACGGGCCGCGGCCAGCGCGAACCGCGCGACCCGTGCCGGTTCGAGGCCCGTGCTTGCGCACGCGTTCCCGTACGCGCCCCCGCGCTCTCCGCCCCCGCCCCTGCGCCCGACCTCGACCTCGGCCTCGGCGGCCACGCGGGAGCGGAACGGCCGCCCGTCGACGACCGTGAGGGCACCGGTCGCCGAGCGCCCGGAGAGCAGCATCGACCAGAAGCCGTTCGCACCGCCCCCGCCCGGGGCGACCACCCCGACACCGGTGATGGCCACCCGCCTCACCGTCCGGACCGCCTCATGCCCTGTACCTCCTCCGCACGACAACCACCCCACCCTTACCAGCGGATCCCGATGCGCGCGCGGACACCGGACCTCCGTGGCCGGATCTCGCCTGCGTTCGGGGCGACGGGATCCGGTCCGGTCGGAGAGGGGCAGCGGCCCGCCTCCGCCCGGCTCTCCGATGCCGTTCAGGCCGCGTACAGGTCGAACGTGGAGCCGCGCCGGGGGCCCGCGGCCACGTCCAGCGCGGGGTCGACGGCCAGCATCGCCTGGTGCAGGCGCTGCAGCTGCGGCGAGGGCTCGACGCCCAGCTCCTCGATCAGGCGCTGGCGCAGCCGCCGGTAGACGTCCAGCGCGGTGGCCTGCCGACCGGACCGGTAGAGGGCGACCATGGCCTGCGAGTGCAGGCCCTCGTGCTGCGGGTGCCGAGCGATCAGCTGGGTGAGCTCGGCGAGGAGTTCGGTGTGCCGTCCCAGTCTCAGGTCGGCGTCGATGCGCCGTTCCACGGTCACGAGCCGACTCTCCTCCAGCCTCATGACCTCGATGTCCAGGATCGGACCCACGCGGACGTCGACGAGCGCCGGGCCCTGCCAGAGCGCCAGCGCCTGCCGCAGCCGCAGTGCCGCCCGCTCGTCCTCGCCCTGGTCGAAAGCCCCCTGACCCTCCGCCACCAGGCGCTCGTACTCGTGTACGTCCACGCTCTCCCGCGGTATCTGCAGCAGATAACCGCCGTGGCGGGTGGCCAGCACCTCCTTGGCCCCGCCGGGATCGCCCGGCCCCATGGCCGTGCCCAGCCGTCTGCGCAGCTGGAGGATGTAGGTCTGCAGGGTGGTGAGCGCGCTTTGGGGGAGATCCGTGCCCCAGATCTCCTCCATGAGTGTCGGCACGGGCATCATCCGCCCCGGGTAGAGAGCGAGCAGCGCCAGGATCTGGCGCGGCTTCGCCGCAGTCGGAACAATCGAGCCCCCGTTGACCTCGGCGTTCAACGGACCCAGAACCTGAATCTTCACGGTTTCCTCCGTACCTCGTCGAGTTCCATCGATTTCAAGCCTTCGACTTCGGCACGGTAGCGGGGTACCGGACAGCGTCCTGAAAAGCTCGAGCCCCTGTCGAGCAGCCTTCCGATTCCCGCATCTCCGGGTGCTCGCATGCTGATGGCCGAGTCGAGACACAAGAAGCCGGAGAGCGGCCACCGCTGCCAAGCCGTCCCCCGAGGCCGTCTCAGAGCTGGCCAACCTGCTCGCACCGGGCAGCCTGCACCGGTGAGCGCTTCACGGGGACGTCTCCCCGGTCAGCGGCACACCGGTGGGCGCGTTCAGACGGGCGCCGTCACCCCTTGGGTGGTGGCGGGTTCGCGGGTGCCCGTCCGCCGGGGCTCGGGGCGCCAGGAGGCGACCAGGGCGGCGGCGGGTCGAAGGGCCGGCCGCCGCCCTGGAGCAGGTAGCCGCCGGCGACCAGCAGGGCGCCAAGCCCCCCGCTCGGCCCACGCGCGCGAGCGCGCTCGAGGCGTTCAGCCCACGTGCACGAGGCGGCCGGCCGGGGCTTCCGGCGCCATGGGGGTTTCGGGGCCGGCCATGAGGATGGAGCGCTGGAGGCGGCGCAGGGCGGCCGAGGGCTCCAGGCCGATTTCGCGCACGAGGGTGGTGCGCAGGCGCTG
>NZ_JBWKDK010000064.1:0-34332 GCF_056436005.1 Streptomyces sp. NPDC043854 | reverse complement strand
CGGCGAGGACATCCGCTGCCGCGAGGCAGGCGAGCACCGGGTAGGGTCCGCAACTCGCCAGCACCACCCCCCCCCCCCCCCCCACCCTCTCCCCCCCCCCCCCCCCCCCCCCCCCCCCCCCCCCGGTTCGGGCCCGTTCCTGCCTGAGAGGAGCAAGACCCAATGAGGTTCATCGTTGCACGTCAGACGCCCGTTACGGTGCTGCCGCCGGACCTGGGGCCGACGGACGCGGAGCTGGACTCGATCGAGGCCGAGATGCCGCTGATCGAGGCCGAGGTCGAGTTGCTGGACGCCCTGATCGCGCTGCTGGACCGGCCGGCGTCGGAGTTCGACGGCCGCCGGATCCGCCGGGCCCACCGGCGCGTGCTGGCGGCCCGTCGGGACGCGGCAAACAAGGCGCCCGGGGTCACCGCGGTGGTGGCGTGATGGCGCGGGCGCAGATGGTCTGCAGGTCCGGTCGGTGGCGCCTGTACGTGGTCCTGCCCGGTCGGCCCCAGTGGCCCACGCACAGCTTCACGGGTACCGCGGTGCCCACGCTCGCGGAGCGTTCACGGGCGCTGGAAGCCCTGGGCTACGTGCTCGCGGGTGCGCCGGACTGGTCGTGGGTGGAGGACGCCGAGGAGTACGGCATCCCCGACTCGCCTGTGGTCCTGATCGCCGTGGCCCACGTCGTTCCGGCCGGTGGGGGTGCGGCATGAGCGTCGGCCGTGTCCTGACCGGGCCGCAGAAGTTCGTCCTGGGCGCCGCGTTCGTGCCGATGCTCGCCACCGGCGCGGCCGGCGGTGCGGGGACGTTCTCCAACATCACCGGCGCGTACGGTTCCGGGACCGCGCTTGGCGCGGTCGCGGCGGGTGAGGGTGCCACCGCTGTTCTCGCGCTGGTGCTGCTGGGGCTGACCATGCTGGGGCAGGCTGCCCCGCTGGTGGTGCGGGCCGGGCTGTGGCTGCTGCCTGCCGCTGCGTCCGTCATGTCGGCCATGGCGGCGGACGGGCCGGGCCGCACGGTGATCTACGCGGTGACTCCGATGGGGATGTGTGTGGCGGCGGAGGGCATGGCGTTCCTGGCCCGGCGGATCGTGGTCCACACAGATGGCCGGGACGCCGAGGCCGAGCACCGGGCCGCCGCGCTGGTGCGGGCGCTGGCCTTCCACCGGGCCCGCGCCGCGAACCACCCCGACAAGCGCATCCGGAAGTCGTCCGAGCGCACCTCGTGGAGGCTGGCTAGAAAGGTCGGCGCCGGGGATGCCTCGCTCGGATCGCGTCTGCTGGATGTGCAGCGCGAGCGAGTCACCACGGGTGCGGATGTCGCGCTGGCGGACATGTTCGCCGTGGCCGTCACACCCGAGCGTCACGCCGTCACAGCCCCCGTGACGCTGGCCCTACCCACCGCCACCGAACCGCGTACTGCGACAGCCCCGCCGGTGATGGAGGGTGAGGCCGTCACGGCGCCCCGTGACGGGGAAGACACGCAGGTCAGCGCCTCGGTGTCGATGCCTGAGGATGAGGGCGTCACGGTGGGCGTCACGCCCGTGACGCTGGACGAGGTCGCGGCCGTGGCAGGTGTGCCCACACCCCACCCGGCCGAGCCTCTTACGGACACACAGCTTGTGGTGGTGCTGCGGCACCTGCGCTACTCGGCCGACCCGCCACTGTCCTACCGGCAGGCCGTCACGGCCTTCCGTGACGCCGGGTTCGTCGGCGGCGAGCAGCGCATCCGCTCTGCCTGGGGCGCCCTGATGGCCCAGGAAGAGAGCACCCCGTGAGCACCCTCCCGGTCTACCGGTGGCTGCTCGCGCCGGACGGGTTGGCGACGCGTCGACAGCTGCGTGCGGCCGGGCTGCGGCCCGGTGGACAGGACGTCGCTGCGGAACTGCAGCGCCCCCGCCGTCGGCGGGGGCCGCTGGTCGCATACCTGTACCGCGTCGACCTCGCGCTGCCGGTCCGGCCGATGACCTCGGCTCGGCGGGCCGCGCTCGCCGCCGCGAACGCCGCTCGCCGCATCTGCCCGACCTGCGGGCGGGATGCGGGCTACGTGATCCCGGCGCGGCTGGGTGAGTGCGTGCCGTGTGCCTTTCCCGATTCCGAACCGTGCGCCGCCTGAACCCCACCATCGTCGTAAGGAGTTCTGCTGTGTCTCGCCGTACGCGGTCCTCGGCCGCTTCGACCGTGCGGATCCCCCGTCAGCGTGGGGGCCAGCCGGTCATCGTCGTTCTCAGTCCCGAGCCCCCGACCCTGACCACCCGCGCCGCGCTGGCCGCGGGCCGGTGGGCGTGGAAGCACCGCCGCTCTTGGGCACCCACCGCCATCGCCACCGCCCTCCTGCCCCTGACCGGCGCCCTTCACCTGATCGAGCCGGGCACCGCGTGGTTCCTCGCCGTGCTCGCGCTGGCCCCGGCCGGCGCGTGGACGTGGAGCATGCTGCGCCGACGGCTCACCTCCCGCCAGGCCACGGTCTGGCGGGCTCTGCTCGCCGCGTTCACCACGGCCGCGGCCGCGTGGATCGCGCTGGCAGCCGGATTCGGCCCGGCCCACCCGGCCCTGCTCACCGCGTGGGCCGTCCTGACGCTCATCTCCCAGATCGGCTGGCTCGTGGCCCGCCGCCTGACCTCCGTGACCGAGAAGGAGAGCTCCTGATGGCCAACACCACCTCGGGCATGAACTGGGGCGCCAACGGCGCCGGATGGAAGACAAGCGGCGGACAGCAGACCCGCACCCAGCACGCCCGGACCACCCCGCGGCCGGGCGCGAACGGCTCCCAGAGCAAGACGTTCAACAAGTCGTTCTCGCCCGGCTTCACCCTGAACGTCAACGCCGGCGGCGGCCGCGGCAACAACGGCGGCGGGGGCCGCCGCACCACCACGGCCGGGGGTGGGCAGGGACCGAACCGGTCCCTGCTGCCCGCCCCGGAGTTCACCTCCCCCGCGCAGGTCCGCGAATACTGCAACGCCGTCCGCGCCGCCGGGGTCGCGCTGTCCATCGAGGTTGCGATGGGCGCGGAGATCCTCAAGGCCACCCTCGTGACCGTTCCGGACCCCGAGGGCCGTATCGGTGGCTCCCGGTTCCGGGCGGCGAAGGTGGCGCGGAAGATGCAGCGCGCCGCGGAGGCCCTGAGGGACGCGGCGAAGAACGCTGCTGCCACGTACGCGACATTCCAGCAGGAGTACGAGGAAGAGATCAACCGCGTCCGCCACCGTGCCCGGCGCCCATCGGCGCCGCGCATGGACTGGGGCCAGCTCTAAGGGGGAGTGATGGCAACGACTGAACGCACCACACCGGAGCAGCAGTACGAGGACCAGTTGCGCGGCTCCTCCGACGGGGCCGGGCTGGGCGCCTATGTGCTGCACCCGGCTAAGCCGCACCTGCCGCCGTGGCTGTGCGCGGGCGGTCTGGGACTGGCCGGTCTGCTGGGTAGCACCCAGTGGGAGGGCAGTGCCGCCGCCGGCGTCGGCCTCACGCTCGCCTCGGTCGCTTTGACCGGGGTGACGTGGTGGGCGGGCAAGGCAACCGGGCAGCAGCGCCGGCTGCACTCGGCCATCACGGTGGCCGCGGGGTCGGCGTGGCTGACCGGGGCCTGCCTCGCCGGACCGGCCACCGGGCCCCTGCCGGACCTGTACCTGATGGGCGGCCCGGCGCTCGCCCTGTCGTGGAACATCCGCATGGTGATGCGCCGCAACGTCGACGGCACAGCCGCCAGCGGGGCGGACAAGGGCCTGCTGGAGAAGGTCGGACTGGCCCGGGCGCAGATCGGGGCGACGTCGGTGGAGCCGAACCGGGTCACGGCGAAAATGGCACTGGAGGCGGGCGAGCAGACCAACGACGACCTGGCCAAGGTGCTGCCGCGGATCGCATCAGCGCTGGACCTGCCCAAGTCCGCCGTCCGCTACATGCCCGACCCCGACTCCGCCCGCCGCGGCGAACTCGTCATCGTCCCCGAGGACATGCTTGCCCAGGTCGCGGAGTGGTCGGGCCCGTCGAACCTGGGCGGCAGCATCGCCGAACCGCTGGTCATCGGCCGATACGACGACGGCTCCTCGCTGGTGCTGTGGCTGCCGGGTGATCCGGAGATCAAGCGGAACAGCACGCATCTGCTGATCGCGGGCGGGACCGGTTCCGGCAAGGGCGAGACGGCCCTGAACCTAATGCTGGAGATCCTCTCCCGCCGTGACGTGCTCCTGTGGCTCAGTGACCCGAAGATGTTCCAGGACTTCCGCCCCCTGCTGCCCGGCATCGACTGGGCGGCCGAGGGCGGACCGGACACCGAGGTCATGGTGGAGGCCATCAAGGCCGTCATCCCCGCCCGTACCCGCTGGCTCGGCGCCCACGGCTACCGCCAGTGGGTACCCGAGGCAGCGGAACGGCAGAACAGCCGTGACCACACGTGCCGCCCGGACGGGCGGCCGTGCGGGTGCGCCGGGATGCCGTTCCTGGTCACGTGGATGGAGGAAGCGGCGAACACGCTCCGGCTGATGGGCGACGACGCGTTCACCGGGATCGCCCAGGAAGCCCGCTCCGCCGGCGTCTCCCTGATCGTGTCCCTGCAACGGCCGTCGTACGACCAGATGTCCACCTCCACCCGGGCGTCCCTGCCGTCCGTGATCGCCCTCGGCTGCGACCCCCGCGACGAAGGGTTCTCCCTCCCCGAAACGGTCATCGACGCCGGCGCCCACCCGGGCGCGTGGGGCAACCGGCGGCCGGGCTACTGCTACGTGGTCTCGCCCGGCATCCCCGAGGACCGCTACCCGTCCCCGGGCCGCACCTTCGCCGTCCCCCACACCGCCACCCCCGCCCTGGAAGACCTCGCCCGGTGGGCGCAGTCCAACGGCGCAGCCGCGGACCCGATCACCGCCGGCGCGGCCCGCGCGGTGGCCGGACAGAACTACGCCGGCCGCACCGCTCCTGGCGCCGCCCCGGCCCTCCCGCCCACCACCGCCGTGGAAGAGACGGGGGCGGAAGCGGAATCGTCCGGACTCCTCGTCGATCCGGAAGACGCCGGTATCGACCCCGAGGCCGAGCTGCCCGGCGGGGAGGACGGCGACGACACTCCGCTGTGGGAGTCCCCCGGGCACAAGCCGTCCCCGGAGGAGGCCCGGGAGCTGTTCGCGGACGCGCTGGACGACTTCGAGTCGGCCGGGCGGATGGTGGTCGGTCCGAAGGACTTCATGGACTGGTGCGACCGCCACAAGCTGTCCCGCCCGTGGGTGTCCGCCCGCCTGAAGGACGCGGCCCTGGACGGCCGGCTGGAGCCGACCTCGGTCACCGGCAGGTGGCGGATCGTCCCCAACCTCAAGATCGCCTGACGCCTGACACCCCCTGACACCGTCAGGGCCCCGTGACACCCAAACTGCTAGGCAAACCCGCTGTCAGGACCCGTGACACCTGCTGTCTGACACCTCCTGACAGCGACGCCTGACACCACATCCCTCGGGCCCGCGCCACCCGTCCTCGGCGCGGGCCCGACCCATACCCGGGAGGCATGCACATGCCCCACGAACCCGTCATCAACCACCCGACCCCCGCCGTCTGGCAGCCCGCCCCGACCCCCGTGCCGGGGCCCCTCCTCCCCGCGATACCGGCCGGGGTGGACATCCGTCCGGTGATCCTCCCGGATGGCACTCGCACCCTCGCCTACACCCACCCCACCCCCGCCGAACCGGCCCCCGTCGCCGTACCCGCGGCCAGCATTCCGAGGTGGGCGAAGACCACCGCGCTCCTTGCCCCGACCGTCGGCGGGGGCGTCGGTGCGGCCGGAATCGGAATCTCGTACGCCGCCCCGGGAGTCCTCGCCGTGGCTGAAGCCCTCTGGGCTCTCGTCGCACTCATCGCCGTCGGCGCCGCCGTCCCCCTCCTCTTCCGCGCCGGACGCACCCGCGGACGCGCCGGCACCGCCACGACCCACATCACGCAGCACGTCACCGCGACCGGCCTGTTCGGCCGTGCCACTGGCACCATCCACCACCGCTGAAAGGGACACCATGACCCGCACCACGATCCCGTGGTTCGAAACCTGACCGACAGTGTCTACGCCCTCGGCGCCGCGGCCCGCGAAGCACAGCGCGCCTACCACGCCGCCACCATCACCGCTGCCCACTACGACCTTGACCGGCTCAAGCACGTGGACGGCGAACTCACCATCCCCGGCCGGCCGAGCAGCATGCCGTTCCGGCCCCCACGACGACGCCCTGTTCGTCATCGGGGACGTCCACCGCAACCAGGCGGACCGGCTGCGCCGGCTGTACGCGCAGACCGCCGAGGGCTACGCCTTCGGCGCCACCTGGGCCATCCGGCAGGTCCTCGACGGCCACCAGCCGCCAGCGGTGGAACTCGGCCGCACCGACCAGGGGTTCTACGTCCTCCCCAGCGAGGTCTACCCGAGCGCTGAGGCGTTCGAGGCACTGGGGCGGTGGAGCGGCAAGGCCGACTTCGACCGCACCCTGCGCGAGATGCAGCGCTGCGAGGCCGCCGCCGAGTACGCGGCCGACCTGGACAAGAACGACTACCTCGCCGACCACGAAGCGTCCGCGATGCACGACGCCTCGCAGGTGGCCGTGGGCCTGCCCGACGCCATGCACGCCTACGGCCAGCACGCCGAGACCGCGTTGTGCTTCGCGCTGCCGGAGCCGCGCCGGAAGCACGGCCGCAGCTAGCTATGCCGAGGGCGGCCCCAACCTCACGCCAATGAACCCGGGGCCGCCCTCTCGTCTCCCGACCCATCAGAGGGTCAGAAAGAGGTCTCCAGCATGACCCATCACCCCCCGTCCGCGCTGCTGACCGCAGCATTAGCAACTGCTGCCCGCGGCTGGCCCGTGATCCCGCTCCGCCCCGGCTCCAAGGTGTCCGCCCTCCACGGCGAAACCCGCTGCCCCCGCACAGGCGACTGCGCCGACGGGCACGCCAAACCCGAACAGCGCGCCACCACCGACCCCGACCGGATCCACGCCGCGTGGGCGGCCGGCGCGTTCAACGTGGGGTTGGCCACCGGTCCGGCCGGGCTGGTCGTCATTGACCTGGACGCCCCCAAGCCGTCCGATCCGCCGGGAACCCTCCACGGCCGCGAGATCCTCCACAGCCTGTGCACGTCCCTGGGCGAGACCCTCCCGGACACCCACGCGGTGGCCACCCCGTCCGGCGGGCTGCACCTGTACTTCGCCGCCCCGCCCGGCGCCAAAGTCCGCTCCACCCAGGACATCCTTGGCCGGCGCATCGACACCCGCGCGTGGGGCGGATATGTCGTCGCACCCGGCAGTACCCTCCCCACCGGGTGCTACGAGATCACCGACGACCGGCCGCCCGCCCCGCTCCCGGCCTGGATCCACGCCCAACTGACCGCCCCGCCCCGCATCAAAGCTGTCCCGCTCCGCCCAGACGTCTCCACGGCCCCCACGGGGCGCCGGGCCGCCTACGCGGCGGCCGCCCTGCGGAACGAAACCGTCAACGTCGCATCGTCGGCCGAGGGTGGACGGAACAAGGCGCTCGTGCGTGCCGCGCGGGCCCTGGGACGGCTGATCGCGTCCGGCGACCTCGACCGCACGGAGGTTGAGCAAGCTCTTAGCTGGGGGGCGGAAGCGGCTGGCCTGAAGCCCTACGAGTACCGCTCCGCCATCACCAGCGCCCTGAACTGGTCCATCGCGAACAACCCGACCGGCCGGGCGACGGCATGAGCGCCCGCGAACACCCCCCAGCTAAGAGCCCTCCCGACACCCCGACAGACATCCGCCCCGCCGAACCGGCCCCCGTCGCGGACGGCAGTAGCGCGCCGAAGGTCGTCGCCCGTCAGGGCGTCCCTTCTGTTGTTCGCCCTGACCCGCACCTGGGTGACGGGCGCCGCATCGTGGCCGTGTTGCACCTGGGTGTGCCCTTCCGGGGCGCCCCCTGGACCCGCGCGTGGTGCGAGTGCGGTGCGTGGGACGAACGCGCGACTGGCCTGCGCGCCATCCGCGCCCTGGAGGCACGTCATATCGCACACCGCACCGTGTGCCCGTTGCGGGTCCGGGATCACGGGGAGGCGGGATGAGCGCCCCTATCCGGCATGTGGTGATGATGAGCGGCGGGATCGGCTCCTGGGCCACCGCCCAGCATGTGATCAGCGAACACGGGGCGGACGAGTGTGTCCTGCTGTTCGCGGACACCAAGGTCGAAGACCCCGACGTCTACCGCTTCCTGAACGAAGCGGTCGCCCAGCTCGGGGCCCGGCTGGTCACGGTCGCTGACGGCCGCACCCCCTGGGAGGTCTTCCGCGACCGGCGAATGATCGGCAACTCCCGGATCGCGCCGTGCAGCCAGTTCCTCAAGCAGATCCCCTGCCGGACCTGGTTGGAGAACAACACCGACCCTGCACAGACCACCGTGTATGTCGGGATCGACTGGACCGAGACCCACCGCCTGCCCGCGATACAGAACGCCTACCTGCCCTGGGTCGCGCTGGCCCCACTGTGTGAGCCGCCCTACCAGGACAAGCACCAGTTCATCGAAGCAGCCAAGCAGGCCGGCCTGACCCCGCCCCGCATGTACGCCCAGGGCTACCCCCACGCGAACTGCGGCGGTGCCTGTGTCCGTGGCGGTCAAGCCCAATGGGCCCGCCTGCTGGCCACCAACCCTGACCGCTTTGACGCCGAAGCGAAGGCCGAACAGGACCTGCGTGTCTACCTCGGCAAAGACATCGCCATCCTGCGCGACCGCACCGGCGGCATCACTCGCCCCTTGCCCTTGACCGAGCTGCGACAGCGCATCGCCGAAGACCAGGCAGACCAAGACGCGCTGGCCACTGACTGGGGCGGCTGCGGCTGCTTCACCGACCCCACGCCCAGCCCCATGCCCACGGGAGCATCCATGCCCAACGCGACCACGCCCTCCCCGCCCGTCGTCGGCGCTGCGCTGCTTGACGACGTGGAAGCCTTCCACCGTCGTTTCAACGTCTTCCCTAGCCAGGCCGCCTACGTCGCCGTGGCTTTGTGGGACGCGCACGCCCACCTCCTGGACTGCTTCGACGCGACCCCGCGTCTGGCGTTCCTCTCCCCGGAACCTGGGTCGGGCAAGTCCCGGGCGCTGGAGATCGTGGAGACCCTCGTTCCCGCGCCGATGGTGGCCGTGAACGCGTCTGCCGCCGCGCTCTTCCGGGCCGTGTCCATGGGCGATGGCCGCCCCACCGTGCTTTTCGACGAAATCGACACCGTCTTCGGCCCGAAGGCCGGGGACAACGAGGAGTTGCGGGGGTTCATCAACGCTGGCCACCGCCGCTCCGGGGTGATGTACCGGTGCGTCGGGGACGGCGGTAACCAGACCGTGGTGCCGTTCCCCTCGTACTGCGCCGTCGCAGTTGCCGGACTCGGGTCGCTGCCCGACACGATCCTCACCCGGTCGGTCATCGTCCGGATGCGGCGGCGGGCCCGCAACGAGCACGCCGAACCCTTCCGCGCCCGCCTCCACACCACCGAAGGCCACGCGTTGCGTGATCGGCTCGCCGCGTGGGCCGACAGCGTCCGGGACCGCATCAGCGGCGCGTTCCCCGTCATGCCGGACGGGGTCACCGACCGGCCCGCGGACGTGTGGGAGCCCCTCCTCGCCGTCGCCGACGCGGCTGGCGGGGACTGGCCCGAGCGGGCGCGTGCGGCGTGCGTGGAGCTGGTCACCGCGGCGCAGAGCGACGACAAAGCCAGCCTGGGTGTCCGCCTGCTGACCGACCTGCGGGACCACGTCTTCGGGGACATCCCCCGACTGCCCACCGCCGCCGTCCTGGAACAGCTCAGGGCACTGGACGAAGCGCCGTGGGGGGACATCAACGGCCGGCCCATCGACGCCCGCCAGCTGGGCCAGATGCTCCGGGAGTACACCACCGCCGACAGTCGGCCCGTGGTCGCCCGGAACATCAAGATGGGTGGCGCCGTCCTCAAGGGCTACTACGCCGCCGACCTCGCCGACGCCTGGACCCGGTACTGCCCGCCCCCCGGCCCCCTCCCCTGAAAGAGCGCTACCAGCGCTACCGCCGCTACCTCGCAGGTCAGAGCACCTGCCAGAGGTAGCGGCGCCACCCCAGGTAGCGGCAAGCAGCCGCTACCACGCCACCCCTGCCACCCTGCCGGGGTGGCGGACTCATCCGCTACCGCTACCCCATCCGCTACCGAAAACAGGCCACTGACCTGCGCGGTAGCGGAGTAGCGGCAGTAGCGGACTTCTCAGAGGTACCAGCCCCGGCCGCGAACGGAGGGATCACCCTGAACGCCCTACCGCCCCGCTTCTTCAAGACCGAGACCCTCGCCGAACTGCTCGACGTGCCCGTGGAGACCGTCTACCAGTGGCGTAAGAAGCGGACCGGCCCGCCCGGATTCCGTGTCGGCAAGCACGTCCGGTACCACCCGGACGACGTACAGGCCTGGGTCGCACGGCAGATGGCTGCCGACACCGGCCAGGCCGCATAACGACCCCATCCACCGAGGGCGGGCCCAGTCCGGGCCCGCCCTTCTTCGTCGCCTGAAAGGCTGCATGTGGCAGGCCACATCCAAGACCGCTGGTTCAAGACCGAGACAGGCCCGGACGGCAAGCCGGTCCGCAGCAAGACCGACCGCCACGGCACCGGCATGCGCTACCGCGCCCGGTACATCGGACCGGACGGCACCGAGAAGTCCAAGAGCTTCCCCGACAGGCAGAAGCGCCTCGCCGAGAAGTGGCTGGCGCACATCGAGGCAGACATGTCCCGGGGGCAGTACATCGACCCGGCCGCCGGGCGGATCACATTCCGGGAGTACGGAGAGAAGTGGCTCGCGTCGCTGACGACGGACGTGACCACGCGGTCCTCCGTCGAGGTGCAGATCCGCAAGCACGCGTTCCCGTACCTCGGCACACGGCCGCTCGACTCGTTCCGGCCGGAGCACATTCGCGACTGGCTAAGCGAGCTGGAGCAGGTGCTGCCGGTTTCCTCGTACCGGCGCGTCATCTTCGCGAGCGTCTCCGCCGTGCTGGCTGCCGCCGTGGACGACGAGCTGCTGGCGAAGAACCCGTGCAAGGCCCGTACGGTCCGGGCACCCGCCTCGGTCCCTCCGCGGGTCAGGCCGTGGACGCCCGAGCGGCTCTTCGCCGTCCGGGCCGCGCTACCGAAGCGGTACCGGGCGATGGCAGATGCCGGCGGCGGTCTGGGGCTCCGGCAGGGTGAGATCTTCGGCCTGCCGGACGACCCAGATGACTTCCGGGGTGAATGGCTCCGCGTCGCCAACCAGGTGAAGGTAGCGAACGGGCACCTCGTCTTCGGTCCGCCCAAGCGGGAAAAGGAACGGGATGTGCCGCTCCCCCGTCGCATCGGTCAGGTGCTGCGAGAACACCGCGAGGAGTTCCCGCCGGTGGAAGTGACGCTTCCCTGGCTGAAGCCGGACGGGCCGCTCGTTACCAAGCGGCTGCTGTTCTCCCTCCCAGGCGGTGGCGCGGTGCGGCGCACCGACTTCAACACCCGGGTGTGGAAGTTCGCCCTCGTACAGGCCGGCGTCATCCCGGAGCCGCGGCCAGGCAAGCACCACCAGGCCGCACGCGAGCACGGGATGCACGCGCTGCGGCACTTCTACGCGTCCGTCCTGCTGGACTCCGGGGAGAACATCAAGGCGCTGAGCACCTACCTCGGACACGGCGACCCTGGGTTCACGCTCCGCGTCTACACGCACCTGATGCCGAGCAGCCACGAGCGCACCCTGAGGGCCGTGGACGAGGTCTACAAGGCTGCCGGTCCGACGGCTGACGGCCCACAGACGGCCCAGGGGGCTTGAGACGACTCCGGGCCGACGGTCGGTGACCGTCGGCCCGGAGTGTCAGAAATTTCTGGCAGTAACGCTGACCTGCGGTTACAACACCGGGAGGTTCTTGCGGAGTTCGAAGGCGGTGACCTCCGAGCGGTATTCCTCCCACTCCTGCTTCTTGTTGCGCAGGAAGAAGTCGAAGACGTGTTCGCCGAGGGTTTCGGCGACCAGTTCGCTGCGCTCCATCAGGGAGATCGCCTCGCCGAGGTTCTGCGGGAGGGGCTCGATGCCCATCGCGCGGCGTTCGGAGTCGGACAGCGCCCACACGTCGTCGTCGGCGCCGGCCGGGAGTTCGTAGCCCTCCTCGATGCCCTTCAGGCCGGCGGCGAGGAGGACGGCGTACGTGAGGTAGGGGTTGGCGCCCGAGTCGATCGAGCGGACCTCGATGCGGGAGGAGCCCATCTTGCCCGGCTTGTACATCGGGACGCGGATCAGCGCCGAGCGGTTGTTGTGCCCCCAGCAGATGTACGAGGGCGCCTCGCCGCCGGAGCCGGCGGTGCGGGAGGAGCCGCCCCAGATCCGCTTGTACGAGTTGACCCACTGGTTGGTGACGGCCGAGGTCTCCGCCGCGTGGCGCAGCAGGCCCGCGATGAAGGAGCGGCCGACCTTGGAGAGCTGGTACTCGGCGCCGGACTCGTAGAAGGCGTTGCGGTCGCCCTCGAAGAGGGAGAGGTGGGTGTGCATGCCGGAGCCGGGGTACTCGGAGAAGGGCTTCGGCATGAACGTGGCCTGGACACCCTGCTCCAGGGCGACCTGCTTCATGACCAGGCGGAAGGTCATGATGTTGTCGGCGGTGGAGAGGGCGTCGGCGTAGCGCAGGTCGATCTCCTGCTGGCCGGGGGCGCCCTCGTGGTGGCTGAACTCGACCGAGATGCCCATGGATTCGAGCATGGTGATCGCCTGGCGGCGGAAGTCCATGCCGACGTTCTGCGGGGTGTGGTCGAAGTAGCCGGAGTTGTCCGCCGGGACGGGGCGGGAGCCGTCCAGCGGCTTGTCCTTCAGCAGGAAGAACTCGATCTCGGGGTGGGTGTAGAAGGTGAAGCCCAGGTCGGAGGTCTTGGCCAGGATCCGCTTCAGCACGAAGCGCGGGTCGGCGAAGGAGGGGGAGCCGTCCGGCATCAGGATGTCGCAGAACATGCGGGCGGTGCCCGGGGCCTCGGCGCGCCACGGCAGTATCTGGAAGGTGCCCGGGTCCGGCTTGGCGATCATGTCGGACTCGTAGACCCGCGCGAAGCCCTCGATGGCCGAGCCGTCGAAGCCGATGCCCTCGTCGAAGGCCTGCTCCAGCTCGGCCGGGGCGACGGCCACGGACTTCAGGAAGCCCAGCACGTCGGTGAACCACAGGCGCACGAAGCGGATGTCGCGCTCCTCCAGCGTCCGGAGGACGAATTCCTGCTGCTTGTCCATGCCTTCATCCTCGCAGTTCAGACGGCTTGTGCACCACCGCCCCCAGGGGTGGCGCACAGGAGGGCGGGCCCAGTATCGCCAGCCGTGGTTTCCGCCAGATTACGCACCCCGCAAAGGTCGTGGCACCCCGCACTGACCTTGGACCCGTCATGAGCACTACCATCTGCGGCCATGGGGGGACGGGAGCACACGCGGCACGGGCGCATCGGGCGTCACCTGCCTCGCCGTGCCCTCATCGCGGTCGCCCTCTCCGTACTGCTCGGCGCCCTGCTGCTGTGCGTACGCCCGGGTGAGCCGCACGCCGTGACCGCGGCCGTGACCGCGGCCGGAGCCGCGGCCGGGGCCTCCCCCGCCCCCGTCCTGCAGGCTCACGGGCATCTACCCCCGCACGCGCCCGCGCCCGCGCGGGTCGTGTGCGTGTCACACGACGATCTGCCCGGCTGCTCCCCCTTCTCCCACGTCGCCCCCGGCGTCCTGCCCGCCCCGCCGCCCGCCGCGCCGCTGGCTGCGGCCGCCGCGGACCCCGTCGCACGCGTCGTCGGCGCCGGGCGGGCCCGCCCGCACGGCGCGCTCGCCCGGGCCCCCGACCTCCACGCCCTCCAGGTGTTGCGGACCTGACAGATCCGGGGCGCTCCCACCGCGCGCCCCCGCCCGACCGGATCCACACTCCACCCCCTCAGCAAAGGAACAGGGCACATGGCCGGCACCACCCGGAACGACCAGCACTCCCGCCAGGCGCGCATAGCCGAGATGCGCCGGGCCGAACGCGCCCGCGAGCGCCGTACCAAGGTCATCGCGATCACCGCCTCCGTGGCCCTCGTCGGCGGCCTCGTCGGCTTCGGCGCGTGGGTGCTGATCGACCAGAAGAACAAGGAGAAGGCCGAGGCCGCCGCGATCGAGGCCGCCCGTACGGCCCCGATCGCCCAGGAGCAGACCTGGGAGGCCAAGTCGCTGGGCCGCAACCACGTCGAGACCCCGGTGTCGTACCCGATGAACCCGCCGGTCGGCGGCGACCACAGCCTCCGCTGGATGAACTGCAACGGCGACGTCTACAAGGAGCCGATCCCGCAGGTGAACGCCGTCCACTCGCTGGAGCACGGCGCGGTCTGGGTGACGTACAGCGAGAAGGCCCCGCAGGCCGAGGTCGACAAGCTCGCCGAGAGGGTGGCGAAGACCCCGTACTCGCTGATGAGCCCCGTCAAGGAGCAGGCCGGCGCCATCACGCTGAGCGCGTGGGGCAAGCAGGTCACCGTGGACAGCGCGTCCGACCCCCGGGTGAAGCAGTTCTTCACCAAGTACGTGCAGGGCCCGCAGACTCCCGAACCGGGTGCGGCCTGCACCAACGGGCTGGCCGGCAAGTGAGGCGTACGTACTGGGCGGCGGGCACGGCGGTCCTGCTCGCGCTGGTGTTCGCGGTGGCGGCCACGGTCACCGCCGCGAGCGGGAGCTCCGGGGCCGACTCCGCGCGCGAGCAGCGGACGCCGGCCCTGTACTCGCCGGACGCGGGCTTCGCCCGGGACATGGCGGTGCACCACCAGCAGGCGGTGGAGATGTCCTTCGTCGTGCGCGACCGCACACAGGACGAGGCCGTACGCAGCCTCGCCTACGACATCGCCAACACCCAGGCCAACCAGCGGGGCATGCTGCTGGGCTGGCTGGACCTGTGGGGCCTGCCGAAGGTGCTGGCCGACGAGCCGCCCATGTCGTGGATGTCCGCGGGCGGCGGCAGCGGCGAAAGCAGCAGCCACTCCGGGCACACCGGCCAGTCCGGGCACGACATGGGCGGTGTCACCGCCAAGCCGGGCGCCCTGATGCCCGGCATGGCGACCAAGGAGGAGCTGGCCGCGCTCGGCGCCGCCCAGGGCCGGGACGCGGAGGTGCTCTACCTCCAGCTGATGACCGACCACCACAAGGGCGGGGTCGCGATGGCCCGGGGCTGCGCCACCCAGTGCCGAACCCCGGCCGAGCGGGCACTCGCCCAGGGCATGGTCGACGCCCAGCAGTCGGAGCTCACGCTGATGGCGGACATGCTGCGGCAGCGCGGGGCTGCGCCGCGCGGGTGACGTAACACCCCCGTACGGTGGTGGGAGGGCGCCCTCGCAGGCCCTCCCACCACCGGCCTCCCGAGGGCGCCGAGGCGGGCGCGACCGCGCCCGGCCGCCGCAACGGCATGCTCAGGAGGTTCCCCTATGACCACCGCGGCAGAAATCATGCACCCCGGAGCCCAGTGGATCCCCGCCACGGAGACCCTGGACCGGGCGGCCGAGCTCATGGGCCGGCTGGGCGTGGGCGCCCTGCCCGTCAGCGACGCCAACGAACGGCTGTGCGGCATCATCACCGACCGCGACATCGTGGTGAAGTGCGTGGCCAAGGGCCACGACCCGGCGAAGGTCACCTGCGGGGACCTGTGCGAGGGCACCCCGCGCTGGATCGCCGCCGACGCGGACGTCTCCGCCGTCCTGGACGAGATGGAGTCCCACCAGATCAAGCGGCTCCCGGTCATCGAGAACAAGCGCCTCGTCGGCATGATCAGCGAAGCCGACCTGGCCCAGCACCTCCCGGAAGCACAGCTCGCGGAATTCGTGGAGAGGGTCTACGCCCGCCGCTGAGGAGGCGCCGCCGCAGCGCCGCGGGAGGCGCCCAGGACCGCTCGGGCCGTTTGGGCCGGGCGGTCCAGCATGACCAGGTGGCCCGCGGGGGCGGCGGTCTCGAAGCGGGCGTCCAGGGCGGCCGCCAGGCCCCGCTGGCGGTCCAGCCAGTGCAGGGCCGCCGCCGAGCCGGAGCCGTCGTAGCCGGCGAGGACCGTGGCGGGGGCGGTCAGCGGCCGGCGGGAGCGCAGCGCGAGGACCTCGGCGGCCATGTCGGGATAGCGGGCGTTCTCCAGCAGGATCCCCTGCCACACCCGGCCGGTGCGGTAGCAGCGGCGTACGAGGTCCCGCGCGGCCGGGTCGGGGCCGCAGGTCCGGGAGAGGCGTACGGCGGCGCGGCGGGCCGCGGGCCCCACGGCGGCCGGGAGCCCGGCGGCCGTCAGGGCCCGGCCGAGCGCACGGGCGGCGCCGGTGCGCAGCCCGGCGGGCAGGACCGCGTGGGGCTGCTCCTCGACACTGCCGTCGACCAGGACCAGGGCGGCGGTGCGCTCCGGGTACAGGCGGGCGAAGGCCTCGGCGTGGAACCCGGCGATGGAGTGCCCGGCCACCGTGACCGGGGCCCGGCCCAGGCCCAGAGCGTCCAGCAGCCCGGCGATCCGGCGGGCCTCCCCGGCGGCGGTCGGCGGGGCCGCGGCTGGGCCGCTCAGGCCGTGCCCGGGCCGGTCGAAGCGGATCACGGTCCGGCCGGCGGCGACGAGCAGCGCGGCGACCGGGTCCCAGTCGAACCAGGCCATGGCGAGCCCCGCGCTCAGCACGACGGGCGGACCGCCGCCCTCCACCACCACGTGGATCGGAACCCCGTCCTCCGACCGGACGAAGGCCGGGACACCGGGAACGCCCGGGACACCGGGAACGCCCGAGGCACCGGGAACGCCCGGAGCACCAACGCCACCCGGGGCCGTCATGTACGGCGCTCCTCGTACACGGAGTAGGCCAGCAGGCCCAGCCAGAGCGCCACGAGCAGCACCTGCATCCGCTGCCCGGCGCCCAGCGCCCAGGTCCCGCGCCCGGCGGTGAACAGGGCGATGGCGGTCAGGGTCCAGGCGGTGGCGAGGAGCTCCAGGACGACCAGTGTGGGCCCGTACTCGGCGAGCGGCGCGAAGCGGCCGTAGCGGCGGGCGGCGACGGTGAGGGCGACGATCCCGACGAGGGCGCCGGTCATCGCGAGGCCGCTGCTGACGGCATGGGCCTGGTGGGTGGCCGGGACCAGCTTGGCGGTCTCCAGGGCGGCGCACTCCGGGTCGACGGTCGGGGTGCAGCTCAGCGGCAGCCAGGCGTCGGCGGCGGTCGCGGCGCCGAAGAGGGTGACCCCGGCCCAGCCGGTGACGGACCAGGGGCGGCGGGAGTCGTGGTGCCACCGGAGCCGGATCAGGGCCAGCAGGCCGCCGGTGAAGGCGAGCAGGCCCGCGGTGAAGTCGGTGGCCCGGAAGAGGCCGCCGAGCGGCTGGTCCTGGGCGGCGAGCTCGCTGACGTAGGTCTGGATGGGGTTCAGGCCGGTGGAGAGGACGACCTCCATGACCCAGGCCGTGTAGGCGGTGGCGGCGAGACCGATCAGCACGGCGATGACCTGCGGCCCCCTGGACCGCCTGGCACCCTCGGGACACCCCGCACACCTGGGGTCCGTGGGGTTTCTGGGGTCCCTGGTGCCCTTGGTGTTCCTGGGGTCCCTGGCACCCTTGGGGTCCATGTGGTTTCTGGCGCCCTTGGGGTCCTTGTGGTTCCTGGGACTCGCGGAACCTATTCGGTCCTCGGGTTTCGTCGTGCGCAGCCCTTTTCCGTTCTCCTTTGCGGCTTTTGCCGTCATGTTCCCCATCATCCTTAACACGGCCGAACCGGCCCTCCGTTCGGATACCCACGCGCGGCGGGGTTCCGGGCAGGGCGCGCCCCCGTTTCGCGCACGGCCCGGGGGCCGCCCGGCGGCCCCGGGCCGTCCGAGTCGGCCCCCTGCCCTGGATGACGCGACCCCGGCCGCTTGCGTTGCCTCGCTCCCCGAGTACGACGGACCACACCGCTCCCGCCGCACCGCCGACCCGACCGAACGGGGCACGGAATGTCGGGTCCGGGCCGGCGGCCCGTTCCTACGGTGGGGACCGCACAGAGGAAGGAGGCCGGGATGCTGGAGCAGCTGAACCGGGCCATGGACCACATCGAGGACCGCCTCCACGGCGACGTGGACGCGGCCGAGCTCGCGCGGATCGCGATGACGTCGGAGTACCACTTCCGGCGCCTGTTCTCCGCGCTGGCGGGGATGCCGCTGTCGGAGTACGTCCGCCGCCGGCGGCTGACCGTCGCGGGCGCCGAGGTCCTGGCCGGCGAGCAGACCCTGCTCGACATCGCCGTACGCCACGGCTACACGTCCGCCGAGGCCTTCGGGCGCGCGTTCCGCGCGGTCCACGGCATCGGCCCGGGCGAGGCGCGGCGCACCGGTGCGGTCCTGCGCGCACAGCCCCGGATGTCCTTCCGCCTCGTCATCGAAGGGAGTACGGCCATGCAGTACCGGATCGCGGAGAAGGCGGAGTTCCGGATCGTCGGCAGGAAGACGCGGGTGCCGCTCGTCCACGAGGGCGTGAACCCGGCCATCGTCTCGTTCGTCGAGGCGGTCGGGCCGGAGCTGGCCGAGCGGATAGCGGGCCTGTCCGACCAGGAGCCGGCCGGCATCGTCTCGGTGACCGAACACCTGGGCGACAGCCGCGAGGAGGGCGTCGAACTGGACTACCACCTCGCGGTGGTGACCGGCGCCGGGGGCCCCGGAGATCCCGGAGGACCTGGACGTCCGGGTCGTCCCGGCCGGCGCCTGGGCCGTCTTCGCGAACACCGGCCCGTTCCCGCAGGCCCTCCAGTCCCTCTGGCGGGACGTCTACACCCAGTGGCTCCCGTCCAACCCGTACGCCCTCCGGCCCGGTCCGGAGATCCTGCGCACCCCGCGGTCGGTGGACGGGGCGGACGTGACGACCGAGCTGTGGATTCCCGTGGAGCGGACCGCGGTCTGACGGGACGCCATGAGGCCGACCGGCCCTGCCCTCCGCACCCGGAGGGCAGGACCGAAAGCTTTTGGCCACGCGTGAAGCACCATGGCAGGCTGTTCGATCATCAGACCGCCTCCTTCGATCAGACGAGGACGTTCCCGCCGCATGAGTACGCCTCCGAACCCGCCCGGCCCGCCCACGGAGCCCGAGGGCACGCCCGTACCCCGGCCGGAGGCGGCCCCGACGCGCAAGCCGTCGCCGAACAAGCCCGCGGACGCCCCCTCTGACGCCCCCGCGGACGCGGCCACCGAGCCCGCGTCGACCCCGGACCGGCCGGAGCCGGCCGACGCGACCCGCCCGCTGTCGCTCACCAAGGCTCCGGAGGCCGAACCGCAGCCCGCCGCCGAGACCGGCCCGGGGCCGCTGTCGCTCACCAAGACCCCTGAGGCGGAAGCGCAGCCTGCGGCAGCCCCGGAAGCCCGGCCCGACCCCGATCCGCAGCCCGAGGCGGCCCCGGAGGCGGTCCCCGAGGCGGCCCCGGAGGCGGTCCCGGCACCCGCCGCCGTCGAGGTCCCCGCCACTGCTGCTGCCGCTCCGGCGCCGGACGCCACCGCGGCGAGGCCCGATCCCTGGGCCGCCCCGACCCCGGGGGCCACCCGGGCGCCGGCCCCGACGGCGGCCCCGGCCCCGGAGGGGGCCTACTCCGCCCAGCACGGCTTTGCGGCGCCCTCCCCCGCGCCCGGATCCGGCGGGGCCGTGCCGCCGGGGGCCGTGCCGCCGGCCCCCGGTCCGTGGGGCGTGCCCGGAGCCGGGGCCGGGGCCGGCGGCGCCTGGTTCCAGCAGCCCGCCCCCGTGACCAACGGCCTGGCCGTCGCCGCCCTCGTCGTCGGCCTGATATCGCTGCCCGTCGGCCCGATCCCGTTCCTCTTCTGGCTGGGCGCCATCCTCGGCGTGACCGCCGTCGGCCTCGGCATCGGCGCCATCGGCCGCGCCTCCTCCGGCGCCGGCCGCAAGACGATGTCCATCGTCGGCACCGTCCTCGGCGCCCTCGGCATCGCCGCCTCCATCAGCGGCTACTTCATCACCCAGACCCTGGTCGACCGCCTCGCCGAGCAGGCCGCCGAGGCCCGCTTCGACGACCCCGCCCGGGACGACCCCGACGCCGACGAGCCCTGGCCGCCGAACCCGTCCGCGACCCCGTCGCTTCCCGCGCCGAAGCCGTCGCGCTCCGCGCCGCCCACGGGCCCCGGCATGACCTCGCCGCTGCCGTTCGGCGAGACGTACACCTACCCGAACGGCATCAAGGTCAGCCTGTCCGTCCCGAAGGAGTACGTGTCGAAGAACAGGTACTCGACCGTCCGCAACGCGGTGCAGATCACGCTGACCATCACCAACGGCACCGCCGAGAACCACAACGTCATCCACGCCGTGCCCGAGGTCCGCGACGACAAGGGCATGACCGCCCAGCTCGCCTTCGACGGCGGCGACATGCCCAAGTTCATCCGCGGCGACATCCTGCCCGGCCAGTCCGCCAGCGGGATCATCACCTACGAGGTGCCCGAGGGCACGACCAGCCTCAGCGCCGCGATCTCCCCCGGCATCCTGATGCCCAGCGCGAAGTTCGCGGGCCCGATCGGCTGAGCCGACAGCGGCCGACGGCGGCCGGCAGGCGCCGACAGCGGTCGGCAGCACACTCCAGACAGCCGCGCCGGGCCGCCAAAACCCTTGCGGCACGGGGCTTCCAGGACATCGCGTCAGAAAGACGATTACACTGGGCCCCGTGCCTCAACTACGCCTCGCTCTGAATCAGATCGACTCGCACGTCGGCAACGTCTCCGCCAACGCCGACTCCGTCGTCCACTGGACCCGGCACTCCGTCGAGCGGGGCGCCCACCTCGTGGCGTTCCCCGAGATGATGCTGACCGGCTACCCCGTCGAGGACCTCGCCCTGCGCGCATCCTTCGTCGAGGCCTCCCGCGCCGCCCTGCGCGGGCTGGCCGGGCGGCTGGCGGCCGAGGGCCTGGGCGAGGTGCCGGTCGTCGTCGGGTACCTCGACCGCTCGGAGCGGGCCGCCCCGCGCCTGGGCCGGCCCGCCGGCTCCCCCGAGAACGCGGCCGCCGTCCTGCACCGCGGCGAGGTCGTGCTCCGCTTCGCCAAGCACCACCTCCCCAACTACGGCGTGTTCGACGAGTTCCGCTACTTCGTGCCCGGCGACACCCAGCCGGTGATCCGCGTCCGCGGCGTCGACGTGGCCCTGGCGATCTGCGAGGACCTGTGGCAGGAGGGCGGCCGCGTGCCCGCCACCCGCTCCGCCGGGGCCGGCCTGCTGGTCTCCGTCAACGCCTCCCCGTACGAGCGCGAGAAGGACGACGTCCGCCTCGAACTGGTGCAGAAGCGGGCCCAGGAGGCGGGCTGCACGCTGGCCTACCTCGCGATGATCGGCGGCCAGGACGAGCTCGTCTTCGACGGCGACTCCATCGTCGTCGGCGCCGACGGCCGGGTCATCGCCCGCGCCCCGCAGTTCTCCGAGGGCTGCGTCCTGGTCGACCTCGACCTGCCCGCGGCGCCGGCCGACGCCCCCGAGGGCATCGTCGACGACGGGCTGCGGATCGACCGCGTGATCCTGTCCGAGGAGCCGGTCGAGCCGTACGAGCCGACCGTCCCCGGCGGCCAGGCCGACCGCCTCGACGACGCCGAGGAGGTCTACGACGCGCTGGTCGTGGGCCTGCGCGCGTACGTCAAGAAGAACGGGTTCCGCTCCGTCCTGATCGGGCTCTCCGGCGGCATCGACTCCGCGCTCGTCGCCGCCATCGCCTGCGACGCGGTCGGCGCGCAGAACGTGTACGGCATCTCGATGCCCTCGAAGTACTCCTCGGAGCACTCCAGGGGCGACGCGGCCGAACTGGCCCGCCGCACCGGCCTGAACTTCCGCACCGTGCCGATCGAGCCGATGTTCGACGCGTACATGGGGTCGCTGGGCCTGACCGGCCTGGCCGAGGAGAACCTCCAGTCCCGGCTGCGCGGCACGCTGCTGATGGCGGTGTCCAACCAGGAGGGACACATCGTCCTCGCCCCGGGCAACAAGTCCGAGCTGGCCGTCGGCTACTCCACCCTCTACGGCGACTCGGTGGGCGCGTACGGCCCGATCAAGGACGTGTACAAGACGGACGTCTTCCGGCTCGCGCGGTACCGCAACCGGGCCGCGGCCGAACGCGGCGAAACCCCGCCCATCCCGGAGAACTCGATCGCCAAGCCGCCCAGCGCCGAACTGCGCCCGGGCCAGGTGGACACGGACTCGCTGCCGGACTACCCGGTGCTGGACGCGATCCTGGAGCTGTACGTGGACCGCGACCAGGGCATCGACGCGATCGTCGCGGCCGGCTTCGACCGGGAGCTGGTGGCCAGGACCCTGCGGATGGTGGACACCGCCGAGTACAAGCGCCGCCAGTACCCGCCGGGCACGAAAATCTCCGCGAAGGGCTTCGGCAAGGACCGCCGCCTGCCCATCACGAACGGCTGGCGCGAACACGCCTGACCCGGGGCGCGGCCGACGCGGGCGCGGCCGACGAGGGAGCGCCCGCGCCAGGCGTACCGGCGCGGGCCCGGGCGTGGCGGCAGCGGCTACTTCGCCACGGTCACCCGGGCCGCGACCGGCAGGTGGTCGCTGCCGGTCCGCGGCAGGGTCCAGGAGGCCTCCGGCTTCATCCCGCGGACCATGATCTGGTCGATCCGGGCCATCGGGAACGGCGCCGGCCAGCTGAAGCCGAAGCCGTCGCCCGCCGCGCCCTGGGTGGAGCGCATCTGCGAGGTGACCTCGGACAGGGAGCGGTCGTTCATCGTGCCGTTGAGGTCGCCGAGCAGGACGACCTTGCGCAGCGGCTCGGCGGCGAGCGCGGCACCCAGCGCGTCCGCGCTGTTGTCGCGCTGGTTGGCGGTGAAGCCGGCATTGAGCTTGACCCGGACGGAGGGCAGGTGGGCCACGAACACGGCGACCTGCCCCTGCGGGGTCTCGACCGTGGTGCGCATGGCCCGGGTCCAGCCCATCTTGATGTCGACGGGCCGGCTGGAGCTCAGCGGGTACTTGCTCCACACGCCGACGGTCCCCTCCACGGCGTGGTACTTGTACGTACCCGCCAGCGCCTTCTCGTAGGCGGGGACGGCGCTGCCCTTGAGCTCGGTCAGGGCCAGGACGTCGGCCCCGGCCCTGGCCACCGACCGGGCGGTGCCGCCCGGGTCGGGGTTGTCGGCGTCGACGTTGTGGGTGGCGACCATCAGGTTGCCGCCGCGGCCGGACTTGTCGGTGAACAGGCCGCCGAAGAGGTTCACCCAGACGACGGCCGGCAGCAGTATCGCGATCAGCGCGGTGGCGGACTTGCGGACCACCGCGGCGGCGAGCAGCAGCGGGACGAACAGTCCCAGCCAGGGCAGGAAGGTCTCGGTGAGGCTGCCCAGGTTGCCGACGCTGTTGGGGAGCTCGGCGTGGAGGATCATGACGAGGGCGAGCAGCACGGCGAGCGCCGCGATCACGATCCCCCGCCGCCAGATGCCCGGGTCGCGCCGCAGTTCGGCCAGGCGGCGCCGGAGGCGGGATCCGCGGGGCTCGGGCTCCGAGCCGCCGTTCCCGGTCTCCGTCATGTACGCCTGTGCCATGCCACTGCCCTCACTGCCGTGCTTGCGCTCCGTCCCCCCACCATGACCCTAGGCGATGGACGCAGCCTTACCGTGCCGTTGTTCCGGCCGTACGTCCGGGAGGACGAACGGCCATACGGCCCGGGTTCCGGTTGTCACGAAACGCGCACATTCGGTCCGGAACCGGAGGATCCCTCGAGCCGGCCGAAGTGTGACGGGGCGGTCGCCCCCTCCACTTTCGCGGCCGGGCGGGCAGGTGCCACCATGGGGGTGAGTCCGGGGACGCCGTGAGGGCGCCTCGAGATGACATCAAGGAGCAGTTGCAATGACGCATGCCGTTTCGCCTGCCCGCGAAGCCGCCTCCCCCACCCTGTACGGAGGCACGGGCACCCGGCGGATCACCGTCCGCGACCTCACGCTCGCCAAGGAGCGCGGCGAGAAGTGGCCCATGCTCACCGCCTACGACGCGATGACCGCGTCCGTCTTCGACGAGGCCGGCATCCCGGTCATCCTCGTCGGCGACTCGATGGGCAACTGTCACCTCGGCTACGAGAACACCGTCCCCGTGACGATGGACGAGATGACGCTGCTGTCCGCCGCCGTGGTGCGCGGCACCCGGCGGGCCATGGTCATCGGTGACCTGCCCTTCGGCTCGTACCAGGAAGGCGCCGTCCAGGCGCTGCGCAGTGCCACCCGGCTCGTGAAGGAGGCCGGCGTCGGGGCCGTGAAGCTGGAGGGCGGCGAGCGGTCGCTGCGCCAGACCGAGCTGATCGTGCAGGCCGGCATCCCCGTCATGTCCCACCTGGGCCTGACCCCGCAGTCCGTGAACGCCATGGGCTACCGGGTCCAGGGCCGCGGCGACGAGGCCGCGCACCAGCTGCTCCGCGACGCCAAGGCGGCGCAGGACGCGGGGGCGTTCGCAGTGGTGCTCGAGCTCGTACCGGCCGAACTGGCCGCCGAGGTCACCCGGTCGCTGCACATCCCGACGGTCGGCATCGGCGCGGGCGCGGACTGCGACGCGCAGGTGCTGGTGTGGACCGACATGATGGGCCTGACCGGCGGGAAGATGCCGAAGTTCGTGAAGCAGTACGCGAACCTGCGCGCGACCATGACGGACGCGGCGAAGGCGTTCGCCGAGGACGTGGTGGGCGGAACGTTCCCCCAGGAGCAGCACACCTTCCACTGACCCCATCGGATCGGCTCGGCACGACCCGAACCGGCAGCCCGTCGGCCCCGTCCGGGCCGGCGGGCTGCCGTCGTGTCGGCCGCCTGTCGGCCTGCCGTCGGTCGGCCGTCGGTCGGCCGTCGGTCGGATGTCGGTGCTTTGTCGGTGGCGGCTGGTCCCATGGGGTCATGACGCGAAACGACAAGGATCCCCACAGCGGCGGGAACGCCGTCGAGGTACGGGGACTGGTCAAGCACTTCGGCGAGACCAAGGCCCTCGACGGTGTCGACCTGGACGTCCGCGAGGGCACGGTCCTCGGGGTCCTCGGCCCCAACGGCGCCGGCAAGACCACCCTGGTGCGCTGCCTGTCCACCCTCCTCGTCCCGGACGCCGGGACCGCCCGGGTCGCCGGGTACGACGTGGTCCGCCAGCCGCGGCAGCTGCGCCGCACCATAGGCCTCACCGGCCAGTACGCCTCGGTCGACGAGCGGCTGTCCGGATGGGAGAACCTCTACATGATCGGCAGGCTGCTCGACCTGTCCCGCAAGGACGCCCGCCGCCGCGCCGACGAGATGCTGGAGCGGTTCTCGCTGACCGACGCGGCGAAGAAGGTCGCCGGGATGTACTCCGGCGGCATGCGCCGCCGCCTCGACCTCGCGGCCTCCCTGATCGGTAACCCGGCCGTGCTCTACCTGGACGAGCCGACCACCGGCCTGGACCCGCGCACCCGCAACGAGGTGTGGGACGAGGTGCAGCGGCTGGTGGCCGAGGGCGCGACCGTCCTGCTCACCACCCAGTACATGGAGGAGGCCGAGCAGCTGGCGAGCGAGCTGACGGTCATCGACCGCGGCAAGGTCATCGCCAACGGCAAGGTCGACGAGCTGAAGGCCCGGGTCGGCGGACGCACCCTGCGGATCCGTCCGGTGGACCCGGCGGAGCTGCCCGGCATGGCCCGGTCCCTGGCCGAGGCGGGCCTCGACGGCGTCGCCGGCTCCCAGGCCGTGCCGGACGAGGGCGTGCTGCTGGTCCCGATCCTCAGCGACGAGCAGCTGACCGCGGTGGTCGGGCTGCTGGCGGCCCGCGGCTACGCCATCGCCGACCTGGGCACGTACCTGCCCAGCCTGGACGAGGTGTTCCTCTCCATCACCGGCCACCCGGCCACGTCCCCCGAGGACTCAGTCCCCACCGGCACGACCGAGGAGGTCGCGGCATGAGCACGACGACTATCGCCCCGGCCCGCGACACGGCCGCCGGAACGCCCGCGCCGAAGGCGGCGCAGCCCGCGGACGGCCGGATCGGCCTGCGCGGCAACCTGCGGCACATCGGCGCCCTGGCGCGCCGCAACGCCCTCCAGATCAAGGCGAATCCGGAGTCGGTGTTCGAGGTCGTGCTGATGCCGATCGTCTTCATCCTGCTGTTCACGTACGTCTTCGGCGGCGCGATCGCGGGCAAGGGCAACCAGGACGCCTACGTCAACTACCTGGTCCCGGGCATGATGGCGATGACGGGCCTGAACATCGCCATGGCGGTGGGCACCGGCGTCAACGAGGACTTCCAGAAGGGCGTCATGGACCGCTTCCGGTCCATGCCCATAGCCCGCTCCTCGGTCCTCATCGCCAAGATCGTGGTCGAGGTCGGCCGGATGCTGGTGGCCACCACGATCCTCCTCGGCATGGGCTTCCTGCTGGGTCTGGAGATCAAGACCTCGGTGCTGGACCTGCTCGCCGCGGTCGGCCTGTCGATGGTCTTCGGCGCCTCGCTGATGTGGATCTTCATCCTGCTCGGTCTGACCATGAAGACGGCCCAGGCCGTCCAGGGGGTGGCGATGCTCGTGCTGATGCCGCTCCAGTTCGGCAGCTCGATCTTCAGCCCGCCGTCCTCGATGCCCGACTGGCTGCAGTCCTTCACGGAGTACAACCCGCTGTCCAACCTGGCCGACGCGGCCCGCAACCTCATCAACGGCGGCCCGGTCGCCCACTCGGTGTGGATGACGCTGGGCTGGGCCGTGCTGATCACCGCGGTCACGGCGCCGCTGGCGGTCGCGAAGTTCCGCAAGAAGACCTGACCCGGGCGGACGGTCCGCTCCGGATCGCGTCCCGGACGGCCCCGCACGGGGGCGGGTCAGACGAGGGCGGTGGCCTCCTCCAGGGTGAGGCCGCCGCCTTCGGCGTACGCCGCCTCGTACGCGGCATCGCCGAGGGCCGCCCGGGCCAGCCGCTCGGCCAGGGCCGAGTCCTCCCGCTCGACGCTGACCGGGAAGTGCCCCGCGGGCAGCAGGGCCCGGTACGCGCCGAGCAGCCGCGCCGCGTCGTACGCCTGCCGGGGCCCGCCGAGGGACGCGCGGGAGCGGGCCGCCGTCATCAGGTACACGGCGGGCATCTGCGGGGCGACCATCAGGGCCAGCGGGTCCTCGGCGGCGGCCATGGCCTGCCGGAGCAGCGCCAGCGCCTCCTCGGGCCGGCCGTCCTGGTTCTCCAGCCAGGCCATGGTGCCGAGCAGGAACCCGTCGAAGATGGCGTACGCGCCGAAGGCGAACTCGTCGCGCAGCTGCTGGAGCTGTGCGCGGCCCTCGGGGATGCGGCCGCTGCGGCCGTAGCAGCCGGCCAGGAACATGCGGGCGGCGGGCAGGGCCTCGTTGCCGTACGCGTGGTGGGCGCGCAGGATCCCGGTGAGCAGCTCCTCGGCCTCGGCGGCCCGGCCGCTCTCGACCAGGACCCCGGCCATCCGCACGCGCAGGACCGCGACCTGGGAGGAGGCGCCGAGCCGCTCGGCGTACTCGATCGCGCAGCGGTAGTCCTCGACGGCGGGCGCGTACCGGCCGCGCTTCTCGTGGGACTCGGCGCGCGCGGACAGTGCCTCCGCGCAGCCCCAGTCGTCGCCCAGCTCGGTGAACAGGGCCAGGCTCTCCTCGGCATCGCGCACCGCGTCGCCGGCCCAGGCGGCGCGGTTGGCCCGGACGTTGGCCCGCAGCTGGAGGGCTCCGGCCAGCTCCCAGCGGTAGTCCAGGGCGCGGGCGGTGTCGACGGTGGCGTCGACGACCCGCCGGAGCAGGTCCGGGTCCCCGGAGAGCATCGCGGCGTAGACCCACAGCACGCCGGGGGCGTGGCAGGTCTGCGGCAGGCCGGGCCGGTAGGCGGCGAGGATCCCCTCGATCTGGTGCCGGATCTCCGGGGAGGTCCAGCTCTCGTTGCGCTGGTCGCGGGCGGCGAGCTGGACCAGGCGGAGGCCGCGCCAGGCCTCGGTGAGCCGCTCGCCGCTGTACGGCGGGGGCGTGTCCACGAGGCGCTCGTACACCGGCTCGGCGGGGGTGACGGGCGGCTGGAAGGGGTCCGGGCCGAGGGCGCCGGCGGCGTTCGCCCAGTGCCGGGATTCGGAGCGCAGGTCGTGCATCTGCCAGTACCAGACGAGGGAGTGCACCAGGCACAGCACCTCGTCGGTGTCGCGGGCGGCGACGGCGTGGCGCAGGGCGGTGCGGAGGTTCTCGTACTCGGTGGCGAGGCGTTCGGCGGCGGCGCGCTGGCCGCGGCCGCGGAGCAGCGGTTCGGTGGTGCGGGCGAGTTCCCGGTAGTGGACGAGGTGGCGCCGCTCGGTGGCGGCACGGTGGCCGGGGACCTCGTCCAGCCGCTCGCCGGCGTACTCGGCCACGGTCTCCAGGAGCCGGTAGCGCATGCCGTCGGCGGCGGGGGCCGCGATGACGAGGGACTTGTCGACGAGGGAGCCGAGGAGGAGGGCGACGTCGGCGCTGTCCTGCGGGGTGTCGGCGCAGACGGCCTCGGCGGCGGCCAGGTCGCAGCCGCCCGCGAAGACGGACAGGCGGGCGAGGACGGTCCGCTCGGGCTCGTCGAGCAGGTCCCAGGACCAGTCGACGACCGCGCGCAGGGTCTGCTGGCGGGGCAGGACGGTGCGGGCGCCGCTGGTCAGCAGCCGGAACCGGTCGTCGAGCCGGTCCGCGATCTGGCGGGGCGTGAGCAGCCGCAGCCGCGCCGCCGCCAACTCGATGGCGAGCGGCAGCCCGTCGAGGCGGCGGCAGATTTCGGCGGCGGCCTCGGGGTCGTCGCCCGTGGTGAAACCGGGCCGGGCGGCGGCACCGCGGTCGTCGAGCAGCCGCAGCGCCACCGGGTCGGGCAGCGGTTCCACCGGGCGCAGGAACTCGCCGGGCACGCCGAGGGGTTCGCGGCTGGTGGCCAGGATCCGCACGCCGGGGCAGCGGGTGAGGAGCTGCTCGGCGAGCTCGGCGGCGGCGCCGACGACGTGCTCGCAGTTGTCCAGGATCAGCAGGAGCCGGAGCCGGGCGCAGTGCTCGGTGAGCCGGTCGAGCGGGTTGTCGCCGGCGCGTTCGGTCAGCACCCGCAGCTCCTCGGCGGAGGCGCCGCGCAGCTTGGTCTCGCGGGCCCCGAGGGCGGTGAGCACGGCCTCGGCGACGTCGTCCGGGTCGTCCACGGGAGCCAGCTCGGCGAACCACACGCCGTCGGGCCAGTCGGCGGCCCCGTGCGCCTCGGCGGCCTCCTGCGACAGCCGGGTCTTGCCGGCCCCGCCGGGCCCGAGCAGGGTGACCAGGCGCGCCTGCGCGAGGTCGGCGCCGATGTCCCGGATGTCCTCCTCCCGCCCGACGAACGTGGTCAGCCGCGCCCGCAGGTTCCCCCGCCGCGGCCCTGCGGGGGCGTCACCCGGGGGCTGTGCGAACGGGGTCGCCGCGGGCCCGGCGGAGTCCTGCCGCAGGTGGACCGGGTGGCCGGAGCCGGCGGCGGGCCCCGGGGAGGAGCCCGCGGCCGGCTCCCGGGAGGGGCCTGCGGCGGGTCCCGGGAGCGGGACGTCGGCGGGGACGCCGGAGGAAGCGGCGGGCCGGACACCGGACGCGGAGGCGGGCCGGACACCGGACGCGCTGGTGGGCGGTACGTCGGCCGGGGCCAGGAGGGCGGCGTGGAGGCTGCGCAGGGCGGGGCCGGGGTCCGCGCCCAGCCGGTCGGCGAGGTCCTGCCGGACCGCCTCGTAGGCGGCCAGGGCCTCGGCCGCGCGCCCGGAGTCCCGCAGCGCCCTGATCCGGAGCACCTGGAGCGGCTCGTCCAGCGGGTGCTGCGCGCACAGCGCGGCGAGCTCCGGCAGGGCGCGGGCCGCCTCCCCGAGGTCGAGGGCCGCGGCGAGCCGCCCCCGCCGCGCGTCCGTCCGTACGGCCTCCCAGCGCGCGGCCTCCGCCCCCGGGTCCGGGAGGTCGGCGAGCGCCGGGCCGCGCCACAGGGCGAGGGCCTCGTCGTACAGGGCGGCCGCCCGCGCCGGGTCCCCGTCCGCGGCGGCCGCGGCGGACCCGGCCAACTGCTCGAAGCGGTACAGGTCGACGTCCTCGCGCCCGGCGGCGAGCCGGTACCCGCCCTCCGCCGACCGTACGGCCTCGTGGCCCAGCGCCCTGCGCAGCCGGGCGACGAGCGCCTGGAGGGCGGCGTACGCGTCGGCCGGCCGGTCGCCGTCCCACACCTCGGCCACGAGCAGGTGCGCCGGCACCGCCCGCCCCGGCCGCAGCGCGAGCGCGGTCAGCAGTGCGCGCAGGCGGGCGCCGCCGACGGCGACGGGGGTCCCGTCGTCGCGGGTGGCCTGGGTGGTGCCGAGAATCGCGTAGCGCACCGGCCCATTGTCCCCGTACCGGTATCCCGGACGGCCCCCTGCCCGGGTAGGTTTCGCCGCATGGGTCATCAGAGCACGCGCAGCGACCGGCAGGTCAGTTCCGTTTTCCTCGGCATCGCCGCGATCATGGCGGTCACCGGGTGGGCGGTGTGGACGGGGTACTCGGCGAGCGCGGGCCTGGCCGTCTTCCTCTTCGTCACGTCGGCGTGGATCGTCTCGCTCTGCCTGCACGAGTACGCGCACGCCCGCACCGCCCTGCACGGCGGCGACCTCACCGTCGGCGCCAAGGGCTACTTGACGCTGAACCCCCTCAAGTACGCGCACCCGCTGCTGAGCATCGTCCTGCCCGTGGTCTTCGTGATCCTGGGCGGTCTGGGCCTGCCCGGCGGGGCCGTGTACATCGAGCGGGACCGGGTGCAGGGCCGCTGGAAGCACAGCCTGATCTCGGCGGCGGGCCCGCTGACGAACGTGGCGTTCGCGGCGGTCTGCACCGCCCCGTTCTGGCTGGACGCCGTCGACGGCGTCCCCCTCGCCTTCCGCTTCGCGCTGGCCTTCCTCGCGCTGCTCCAGGTCTCCGCGGCGATCCTGAACTTCCTGCCGGTGCCCGGCCTGGACGGCTACGGCGTCATCGAGCCCTGGCTGTCGTACCGGGTGCGCCGCGAGGTGGCGCCGCTGGCGCCGTTCGGCCTGATCGCGGTGTTCGCGCTGCTGTGGGTTCCCGCGGTCAACGCGGCCTTCTTCGGCGCGGTCGAGGGCGTGCTGTCCGCGCTGGGCGTCTCCGACGTGGAGACGTACTGCGGCCACGGCCTGTACCGCTTCTGGCAGGAACCGGACGGCCTGTGCACCGTCCCCCAGGCCGACTAGGGCTAGCCGGCGGAGCCGGAGGCCTTGCGGGCCTTGTCCTTGCGCACGTAGTACCAGGCCATGTTGGACGTGAGCCCGGCGAGCAGCACCCACACGATCCCCAGGAAGCTGCCCTCCACGAAGGCGACCACGGCCGCCGCGACGGAGAGGACGCAGACGACGGTGGCGAAGACGGCAAGGCGGGGCATGGGGTACGGCTCCTCGGCGGGCGGAAGGGGGTCGAGCCCCTCCAGTGTCCCCCATGCCCCGCAGTGCCCCCGTAAAGGCGCCCGGCCGGGCGCGGTGACGGGTCAGACGTCGGTGATACGGAGGCCCGAGTGGGCCTTGTAGCGGCGGTTCGCGGAGATGAGGTTGGCGACCAGGGACTCGACCTGGTGGGCGTTCCGCAGGCGGCCGGCGAAGACGCCGCGCATGCCGGGGATGCGGCCGGCCAGGGCCTGGACGATGTCGGTGTCGGCGCGGGACTCGCCGAGGACCATCACGTCGGTGTCGATCTCCTCGACCGACTCGTCCTGGAGCAGGACCGCCGAGAGGTGGTGGAAGGCGGCCGTGACGCGGGAGTCCGGGAGCAGGGCGGCGGCCTGCTGGGCGGCGCTGCCCTCCTCGACCCGGAGGGCGTAGGCGCCCTGCTTGTCGAAGCCGAGGGGGTTGACGCAGTCCACCACGAGCTTGCCCGCGAGGTCCTCGCGCAGGGCCTCCAGGGTCTTGGCGTGGCCCTCCCACGGGACCGCGATGATCACGATGTCGCTGCGGCGCGCGCACTCGGCGTTGTCCGCGCCCTCCACGCCCAGTCCCAGTTCGGCGGCGGCGTGCGCGGCGCGGTCGGCGGCGCGGGAGCCGATGATCACCTTCTGGCCGGCCTTGGCGAGCCGGTAGGCCAGGCCGCGGCCCTGGTCGCCGGTGCCGCCGAGGACGCCGACGACGAGGCCGGAGACGTCCGGCAGGTCCCACGGGTCCTTCGCGGGGGGCTTCTGTGTGCTGTCAGTGGAGGTCATGGGGGTGAGCGTAATGCCGGGTCCCGGGCGATCGAACAGGTGTGGGTGATGCGGTGCGTGACGCTGCCGGTTCGTGTCGTTGCGGCCCCGGCCGGGAGCCGGCCGGGGCGCCGGCCCGCTCCCGGCCGGCCCGCCCGTCAGGTTCCCGTCGCACCCTCGTCCTCGTCCTCGTCGCGGGACACGTCGTTCCACTTGGGGTCGTTCTGCCATTCGAGGTTGCGCTCCTGCGCGGTCTGCATGGCGTGGGAGGCCTCCTCGGGGGTGGCGTACGGGCCGAAACGGTCCTTCGCCGGGCACTCGGGCCCCTCCTCGACCTTCCGGTGCACCAGGCAGTAGTACCACTCGCCCGGTTTGCCCACCTGACGCTTCTTGAACAGGGCCATCTTCCTCGGGCTCCTCTCGCCGCCGCTCGCCGCCGGCTCTCGGCCGCTCTCCGCTGCTCTCCGTTGTTCTCTGCCGCCATGCTGCCCCATCCCCGCTGGATACACTCGCTTGCATGTCTGGCCAGTCGCTGCTCGTCCCCGGCGAGCTCTCTCCGACCCGTTCCGTTCCCGGCAACATCCGCCGGCCCGAGTACGTGGGCAAGCCCACGCCCACCCCGTACACCGGACCGGAGGTGCAGTCGGCCGAGACCATCGAGGCGATGCGCGTCGCCGGCCGGATCGCCGCGCAGGCGATGGAGGAGGCGGCGAAGCTGATCGCCCCCGGGGTGACCACCGACGCGCTGGACCGGGTGGCGCACGAGTACATGTGCGACCACGGCGCCTACCCGTCGACCCTGGGCTACCGGGGCTTCCCGAAGTCGCTGTGCTCCTCGGTCAACGAGGTCATCTGCCACGGCATCCCCGACTCCACCGTGCTGCGCGACGGCGACATCGTGAACCTGGACGTCACCGCGTACATCGGCGGGGTGCACGGCGACAACAACGCCACCTACCTGTGCGGGGACGTGGACGAGGAGTCCCGGCTGCTGGTGGAGCGCACCCGCGAGGCCCTGAACCGGGCGATCAAGGCCGTCAAGCCGGGCCGGCAGGTCAACGTCATCGGCCGGGTCATCGAGTCGTACGCGAAGCGTTTCGGCTACGGCGTGGTCCGGGACTTCACCGGGCACGGCATCAATGCGTCCTTCCACTCCGGCCTGATCATCCCGCACTACGACAGCCCGCACGCCACGACGGTGATGCAGCCCGGAATGACCTTCACGATCGAGCCGATGCTGACGCTGGGCACCCACGAGTACGACATGTGGGACGACGGCTGGACCGTCGTCACGAAGGACCGGAAGCGGACCGCGCAGTTCGAGCACACACTGGTGGTGACGGACACGGGAGCCGAGATCCTCACCCTGCCGTAGCGGTCGTGACACAGAGGTTTTCACCCCAGGGGCGTTTTACCGACAACACGTCGGGAACACATTGACTTAGGTAAGCCTAAGTAAGAGGATCGGGCATGGCGGCCGCCCGTGCCGCCATGCCCGCATCCCCGCGCCCGACGGAGGTCTTGTCTTGGACGCCTTCTCCACGGTCATCCGTGTCGCCTCGCACGAGCAGCACACCGAGGCCGAGTCCTCGACGTTCATGAGCGACCTGCTCGGCGGCCGTCTCGGCGTGGACGCGTACGCGCGCTACACCGAGCAGCTGTGGTTCGTGTACCGGGCCCTGGAGGACGCGGCCGAGTCCCTCGGGGACGACCCGGTCGCGGGCCCCTTCATACAGCCCGAGCTGATGCGCCTCGCCGAGATCGAGCGCGACCTGGCGCACCTGCGCGGCCCCTCCTGGCGCGAGACACTGGTGGCACTGCCCGCGACCGAGGCGTACGCGGCCCGGATCGCCGAGTGCGCGGCCACCTGGCCCGGCGGGTACGTCGCCCACCACTACACCCGCTACCTGGGCGACCTCTCCGGCGGTCAGATCATCCGCGACAAGGCGGAGCGGACCTGGGGCTTCGAGCGCAAGGGCGACGGGGTCCGGTTCTACGTCTTCACCGGCATCGCCAACCCGGCCGCGTTCAAGCGCCACTACCGCGAGCTGCTGGACGCGATCGCCGCGGACGACCTGGAGAAGCAGCGCATCATCGACGAGTGCAAGCGCGCCTTCGACCACAACGGAGCCGTGTTCCGGCAGCTGGGCGAGGAGTTCCCGCTCAGCGCCTGAGGCCCGGGGGGGGGGGGGGGGGGCCCCCCCCGGCCCCCCCCCCCCCCGACCGGAACACCCCCCCAGCCCTGCGCCCCCCCCCCCCCGAGCGGCGCGTCGAAGCAGACGAGGCCGAC
>NZ_JBWKDK010000063.1:3199-35351 GCF_056436005.1 Streptomyces sp. NPDC043854 | reverse complement strand
GCCACCGCGGTCGGTGGTGGCGCCGGCGCGGCATCGGCCACGGCCGCTGGCGCCATCGACGCCGCCAAGGCGCCGCATCTCGCTTCGGCCGCCAATCCGGGTGAAGGCAGCGGTGAAGAGGGCGGCCCGCGGCCTGATGGTGCACAGGCCCGCGAAGAAGGAGACGGTGGGCGCCACGAAGGTGGGCCGCACGAAGGTAAGCGGCACGAAGGTGGGCCGCACGAAGGTGGGCCGCACGAAAGTAGCGGGCCGGACGGCAAGAGGCACGACGCCAAGGGGGAGGCCGGCAAGGAGGAGGCCCGTAAGGAGGCGGAGGGTGCTGGTCACCACGGGCGGCATGGTGATGAGCAGGAGGAGGAGAAGAAGGAGGAGCAGGAGGAGGAGGGCACGCCGGTCGCCTGCGACCCCAACGCGCTGATCGCCGCGATCACGAATGCCAACACCGCGGGCGGGGGGACCCTGCGTCTGGCGGAGAACTGCACCTACATCCTGACGACCAACGAGGACGGGAACGGGCTGCCCGAGATCTTCCAGCCCGTGACGATCTACGGCAACGGCTCCACCATCACTCGCGCCGTCAGCGAAGAGGAGGAGTTCCGTATCTTCGAGGTCGAAAACGGCGGAGACCTCAGACTGCGCGACCTCACCGTCTCCCGCGGCAGTGCGGATGACGAGGACGGCGGCGCGATCCTTGTCCAGGAAGCGGGCCGGCTCGACCTGGATTGCGTCACCCTCGACAGCAACACCGCAGACATCGAGGACTACGACGGTGGCGCGATCTACAACGAGGGCGTCACCGACATCCGTCGCAGCACCCTCAGCAACAACAACGCCGAGGACGGCAGCGCCATCTACAACGACGAGGGCAAGGTGACCATCACCAAGTCGAAGATCACCAACAACGCCGGCGACCCCGAAGACGGCTATGGCGCCGTCACCAACTACTACGGAACCACCACCATCAGCAAGAGCGAGATCAGCCACAACATCACCGCTTACGGTGGCGGCGTCTACAACGACTACGGCATCACGGACATCGACAAGACCCTCATCACGTCCAACCACGCAGAAGAGGACGGCGGCGGCGTCTACCAGGGCGGCGGCTCGTTCTACCTGCGGCGGAGCGTCGTCGAGTACAACACCGCCGACGGCTACGGCGGCGGCCTGTACCTGTACTACCCGTCAGTGGTCGAGGATTCCGTGATCCGCGAAAACATCGCCACCGATGGCGACGGCGGCGGCATCTACATCGGCGACGACGTCTCCATCCGCCGCAGCCAGATCACCCGCAACCGCACCACCGGAGACGACTCGCAAGGCGGCGGAGTCTACAACGCGTCCGGTTACGAGACCATCCTCACGGACACCGACGTGACCTCGAACTCCTCCGACGACCCCGCCGGCGGCTACCACAACGACGGATCGGACGTCTTCGTCTACGGCGAAGTCAACATCGTCGACAACGACCCCACCAACTGCGAAGGCGGCGACCCGGTACCCGGCTGCTTCGGCTGACGGTCGGCAGGACGGCCACCACCAGCCACCCCGCCACACACCCCGCCCCCGGCAGGCAACGGCTGAGTCCTTCAGCAAGCCGGTCGACTGACGGATAGGTGTTCGCAGGCAGCGCCGGACAGATATGGCTCCCCGGCGGTCGAGCGAGAGGTCTGACCCTCGACTCGTCCGCCGGGGAGCCTCTTTGGTGTACGGACTAAACGAATCTCACCCAGCCCAACGCCTGGGGAGGGGCCAGGCTGAAAGAAGCAGCCGGTCTCCCTGGCGATGGTGATGGCCGCGGCCGCCGGGCTGTCCACGCTGCCGACCTGGCAGCACAGCCCTACGGCACCGCGTCCGCCTCCTTCACCGCCCCGGCGGAGTGCTGCTCGTATGCAGGCCCCACCCGCAGGCGCCCCTGCGGGGTCTGCACCAACCAACCGGTGTGGATCAGGCGCCGGAACGCCTGAACAACGGGGGTGCCGTTCTGCCATCCCAGGATGACCGCCAGCTCCTGCGGGGTGGGTGGCATGCCTTTCGACGTCTCGTACTGCGCGGCGCGGGAGCAGATCATCGGGCCCTTGCCGTGCACTACGCCCCACAGTCGGCGTTGCAGCTTCGCCTGGTCGGACAGCGTCGCCCACCCGAGACCGCGCACCTCGCTCGCCGGGATCGTCGCGGGAGCTCCGGGATCCGGCACACCGGCGAACCTGCCGCGTGCCGCAGGCACGAAGGACCGGCTGCCGGGGACGACGGCCGGCTCCGCCTGTGGCACGCGAGCCGGCCGGGGCTGGTGTCCGGCGACGCGCACGCTCAGCGGCGCGTGCAGCACGTCGGCGTCTCCGTGGACGGTGATCAGGCCGCTGTCGGCCAGGTCCTGCACGACCTTCACGGCCGTGCGCACGCCGATGAGGTCTCCGTTGGGGAGCGCGAGCCGTCCGACATCGCGGTAGCTCACCTCCTGGTTCGCGGCGCAGGCCCAGGTCAGGTAGGCGAACGCGCGCAGTTCGAGGGGAGACATCTTGCTCACCTCGGCCGCTGTAACGGGTTCCTTCCGGGGTGCCACGGCTTCCTCGCTCTACATGTGATCGATGTCTACGACGATGCTGGGCCGCAGTGTCCCGCACCGTTCGCACCCCACACCGCGAGACAGGGCCGATCACACCGACGCGTCGTACTCCGGCGCGGAGATCAGCCAGTCCATCGGGTGCACGGAAGCCTGCCAGACGGGCAGCATGGGGAATGTGGACAGACCGGAATGACGGTCGACATGTCTGAATGCCGCCTTGCGCTTCGACGAAACAGTCAACTTGCTGGACTTTAGGGAGAGTTGTGTTACGACTCCCCTCGCTGCGACCGGTGAGGAATCTTCCCGCCCGCTCAGGACGTCGCGCCAGAAGGCCCCGAACTGACCCCCATACCTGAAAGCTTCGTCTCATACACCGCGGATCCCACGCCCCGCTGCACGGGTGATCGGCGTGCACCAGGCGGTGTGTCACTGGTGGACGTCTGCGCTCCCTCGCCATCCTGGCCCGGGCTGGACGGCAAACGACTGGACGGCGTGCGGGTGGCAGCGGAGGTGTACGTTCGCTCGGAGAGGGGGGAGCGCGTGCTTGGCTCTCGCTCCGCAGTGCGCATGCCGCCGCTGCGGAACCGACGCCCCTTCCCGCAGCCAGGACATCGCCCTGCGGGCCTTGGCCACAAGCTGGCCCAGCTGCGCCGGACCGCACGCCACCTTCTCGCCCGCGGCCTGGTTCGCCGCGTCGGACCTCGCAGGGCATTGCCACACACTCGTTCCACACCACCGACACCGCGCCCACTCCGCTTCCGGATACGCGAGCGCGGCGGACGGCATACACAGCCAGCCGATACATGGACCGGGCATACCCGACCACCCCGTCGGCCATCGTTGATGCCGTCACGGCCAGGAACCCATGGCTGCCACTGCAACGGAAGAAAGGACCGGTCAGACCAGATGCGCAGAGAGTTCCGCAGTTTCACGGCTCCGCCCCCAGGACTCATTCCTCCCCGGCGTGAAGACCGGGGCCTCCCGGGAGAAACCAGGTGACCTTGTTCGACACTGCGGCTGCGGCGCACGCCCACTACCAGCCCGGCCCGCCTGCGGAAGCCATCCCCGCCCTCGCAGCCACAGTGGAGGATGTACCCTCGCCGGCTCTGCTGGATCTCGGCGCCGGCACCGGTCAGGTCACCGCGGCTCTCCTGCCGTACATCGCGCACGCCGACCTCGTCGACGCGGACGAGCACATGCTCCGCCAGGCCACGGCCAGCATGAGGAACCGCCTCGGGGGGTCTCTCATCGCCCTGCATCCGGTACGGGCGGAGACGTTCACCGCCCCATACCCCGAATACCAGGCGCACTTGATCACTTGCTGCAGGGCCTTCCACGGGATGGACCGGCCCGCGGTCCTGGCCATGGCCGACAAAGTGGCCGCTCCCGGCGCCGTCGTGGCCGTCATGGGTGACGGCAGCCTGTGGAGCCACCAGGCCGAGTGGACCTCCGCGCTCATGGAACTGATCCGCTCCCACCTCGCGTGCGAACACCGCCCCAGCCTGTGGCGCCGCGGAACCGCGTGGACCACCTCGCTCAAAGAGCTCGTCCGGTCCCACCTCGCCCCCCGCCGGCGCGCCCCGGCAGGCTCCGGCCCCTCCAGCGCCTACCGGGAGCTGGCCAGGCGCTACGAGGACGACCTCGCTGCATCGGCGTTCAGCGACATCACCAAACACCGCTTCCCACTCATCCGCACCTGGACGCCCGAAGCGGTCATGAGGTACCTGCGCAGCACGAGCTACGCCCAGTTGCCCGGCCTGTTCGCCGACCATGCCCGGTTCGAGGAATGCGCACGCATATTGCTTGCCAGGCACGCGCACGACGGCATTCTCCTCGAGGAAACGGTGTTCACACTCCTGCTGGCACGCCGCCCCGGAGACGGACGGTAGCGGGGCGGCGCAGCCCGGTCGCGGCGCATGACCGTGACGGCCCGTCAGGAGCGACTCGGTGCCGGCTCCGGCTCGGAGAGAAGCGCTGCCGCGCGGCGGGGGAGCAGCAGCGGGGTCGCCAGCAGGAGCACCCCGGCAAGGCCGATGGCTGTACGCGGGCCGAGCAGGCCGCCCAGTACGCCCCAGACGGCCGTCAGCAACGCGGTCGACGCCTTGGTCGTCACCGCCCAGGCGGACAACGTGCGGACGACCCGGTCGGTCGCGGTGCACTCGAGGCGGCAGGCGGCGTAGACGGGGTTGAAGACCCCGCAGCAGAAGATGAGCCCGAGTTCGACGCCCATCACCAGCAGCAGCCCTCCGGTGCCTGGTCCCGGGAAGGCCAGGCCGACGGGCCAGATCGCGCGGAGGGCCCCGACCACGACCAGGACCCGGTACTGCCCGAACCGGGTGACCAGCGGCCGGGCCAGCCGCGAACCGAGCAGCCCGCCGATCGAGGGCGCGGCGAAGGCGAGGCCGTACTGCCACGGCGCGAACCCGAGTCGGCCGAGCATCAGGACGGCCAGCAGCGGCGAGACGGCCATGACCAGGCCGTTGAACAGGACGGTGTTGAAGAACAGCGGACGCAACGCCGTGTCGGCGAGGATGTACCGCCAGCCGTCGAGCAGGTCCCCGGCCCGCATACGCGCGGCCTCCCGGCGCTCGGGCCGCGGCTCGTGCCCGCCCATCGCGCGGATGCCCAGGGCCGAGAGCAGGTAGCTGACCGCGTCGGCCACCACCGTCGCCACCGGACCGAGGAGCCCGATCGCCGCGCCGCCCAGCGGCGGTCCGATGATCGTGGTCGTCCAGGCCGTGGACTCGAACCGGGCGTTGGCGACGAGCAGGTCCTCGGCCGGCAGCAGCGTCTTCAGGTACGCGCCGGAGGCGGCGCGGAAGGTGATGTCGGCCGCCGCGACGACGACCGACACCAGCAGCAGCTGCACGAAGGTGAGCACGCCGAGCGCGAACGCGGTGGGGATCGTCAGCAGCGCCGCGAACCGCACCAGGTCCATCGCGATCAGCACCGGCCGCTTGCGGCGGAACTCCACCCACGGGCCGAGCGGCACCGCCACGGCCGCGCCCACCGCAGCCCCCACGGCGGAGAGCGCGGCGACCTCGGCCGGTCCGGCGTGCAGCACCTGGATGGCGATCAGCGGGAACGCGCCGAAGGCGAGCCACGTGCCGAGCGCGCTGGTCCCGTACGCTCCCCAGAGCCACCCGAACCGCCACCCGAACCGCCGCCCAAGTCGATGTCCGAGCAGGTGTCCGAGCAGGTGTCCGAGCAGATGTCCCAGCCGGTGCCCGCTCCTCACGCCCGACGCCCCTCTCCACTCACCTGCACAACCGATCCGCGATCGGAAGCATCAAAGCGAGCGCCAGACCCAGCGATCAAACAACCGCAGAGCCGTCGGTCACAACCAACGGTTGTACCCATAGGGTGTCGGCATGGACCTCGACACCGTCCGGACCTTCGCCGCCGCCGCCGACGCGGGGCAGTTCCAGGAGGCCGCCGCCGAGCTGGCAGTCACCCAGCAGGCCGTCTCCAAGCGCATCGCCGCGCTGGAGCGCAACCTCGGCGTGCGGCTGTTCACCCGCACGCCGCGCGGCGCCGAGCTCACCATCGACGGGCAGGCGTTCCTGCCCCACGCACGCGAACTGCTGCGCGTCGCCGAGCGCGCAGTCGCGTCCGTGCGCCCCGGCCGCCGTCCGCTGCGCGTCGACGTGATCGCTTCGCGCGTCGCGCCGTCGGGCCTGATGCGCGGCTTCCACCGCGCGCACCCCGACATCGAGCTCGACGTGGTGATGCTGTCCGACATCGAGACGGCCATCGCCGCCATCCGGTCCGGTGCGATCGACGCGTCCTTCCGCGCCGTCGCCGCGCCCGGCCGGCCCCTTCCCGAGGACATCGAGTCCGTCCGGGTGCTCGACGAGCCGCTCCAGCTCCTCACCGGCCCCGCCCACGCGCTGGCGGGCGCCCGGTCGGTGGCCCTCGCCCAGCTCGCCGGGCACCGGATCTGGATGCCCGGCATCGTCCCGGGTACCGAGTGGGCCGCCTACTACGACGACCTCGTCGCCGAGTTCGGCCTCACCATCGAGGCGACCGGCCCCAACTTCGGCTCCGACGCGCTCCTCGACACCGTCGCCGACACCCCGGGCCTGGCCACCTTCATGGGCGAGCACACACGCCTCGTCTGGCCCGCCGATCACGGCCTGCGTCGCATCCCGGTGGCCGAGCCCACACCCGTCTACCCGCACTCGCTCCTCTGGCACCGCGACAACCCCCACCCGGCGCTGGCCACCCTCCGCGCCCACCTCACCGCCACAGCGGCCGGCCACCACGCCGCCGGAACCTGGACTCCGCGCTGGGTGATTCCGCGTTGAACGTCGCGTCTGCGATCATCACGCGTGCCTGCGCGCATCAAGATGGGCGAATACCACCACATTATCCGTGTAGTCACGGGCCTTTCGATCGTAGGTGCCACCACAGGTGATAAGGCGCAGCTCTGGCCTTGGAGTATCGGCATAGACCCGGCGGTCGGGAAAGTGAGCCTTACTGAAGGTGTTCACGGAGTCGACACTGAAAGTGACGATAATACCGTCGGTGCGAATGACATCGATCTTGTCCCCCGTTTTCAGCTCACTCAGATGCACAAATACTGCAGGGCCTGTCTTCGTGTCGACGTGGCCCACGACGATCGATGCCCCAACCTCTCCCGGTGATGCAGCGCCCCGGTACCAGCCAACGAGGTTGGCGTTGTCGGGAGGCGGCGCGTCAAGCTGCTTGGACGAGGTCAACGACAATTCCGTGAATGGCGCGTCGACCCCGATCCGTGGAATGAGGATCCGCTTCGGCAGGGGGCGAGACGACGTCGTCACATGTGCAGTCGCATTACTGTGCGGCGTAGTGGGTGCAACCACTGCGGGCCGGAACCGCTGGGTGGGAACGGGGGGAACGGGGGGCAGGCCTGGAGACTCAAAGATGAGCAGTGCACCCACCCCCATCGCCACCGCCGGCCACACCACCGTGCGCCAAAGAAGACCCGCCGAGTGCGTGCTACGTGACAGTTTCGGCGGCAGCGAGGGCTGGACAGTCATCGAACCCGAGACTTCTGTAAGAGGGGCAGCGGACTTCTCGCATACGCACGGCCGCCGTCACAAGACGGCGGCCGCAGTTACACCGGATCAGTTCACAGCTGCATCAGACGCTGCGCGCCGCCGCAGCGCGTAAACTCCCGCCGCGAAACCACCGAGCAGCAGTGCAGACCCTGCCGCCGAGCCGCCTCCCTCCGCAGCCAGGCCTCCACCGCCGGCGTGGACACCGCCAACCGGCTTCTCCTGCTCGGCCTGCTCCTGCTCGGCCTGCTCCAGCTTGGCCTGCTCCTCCTCCTGCTTCAACTGCCCGAGCCTCGCCTGCTTTTCCTGCTCACGCTTCGCCTCCTCCGCCTGCTTCTGCTGCTTCATCAGCTCGCGCTGTGCATCCTTCGGCTGAACCTGCTCCGGCTTCTGCTCCCCCTCCTTCTCCTTCTCCTTCTCCTCCTCCCCGGGCTTCGGCTCCTTGCTGGGCCCGCCCATTCCGGGCTGCTCCTCCGAAGACTTGGGGTACACGCCGTGGCTGTCCGAAGAGCCGATGTCCGAGCCCATTCGCCCATCCAGGGCCAGGGCACTGGCGGCGGGAGCCGAAAGCGCGAGGGCGGCAGCGGCCACAGCAGCTGAGGCGAATACGGCAATGGGCGTGCGCATGCGGGGTCCTTTCGCGACTACTACGCAAACCAGCACGGCACCGGCTTTCGGTACGCAGTAGCGATGTTCCCACCTTTAGCAGAAATGCCACTTTACGTGACCGGGGATCGCCCAATGCATCTGCGGATTAGCCATCCCGTAGGCTTTCCGAGTGTCCGCCAATGGACTGGCGTGAGGCGTCGGCAGGTTGAACGAGGGCTTCCTCGCGGCGTGATCAACTGGCTGGGCAGGGTGCGGGAGCGCCGGTCGTGGAGACGCCACCGTGCCGGGGTATTCGGTTTCCGCCGGAGCCCAACTCCCGCCGATCCACTGCCACGACGACGGTCACGCGACGGCCCGCGGAAGGTGCGCACCCCTTCCGTTGCCGACGGGGCCTGAGCACGTCGCTTCCATGTCCGCGACGAGCGTGACCGTGAGCACTCTGCATCGTTGATGCGTTGCTATCAACGGGCGTTCTTCAACGAGACGGAAGAGCATCAGTGGCGCACAGCCTGGCGGTCCAGCCCTCCGGCGGACAGCGGACGTGGACCGTGATCGATCAGAAGTACCGGACGGTCGCCCCCGTCGAGGAGTGGCTGGAGGCCCATCGCCCGCTGTGGTCGCCGAACACCGTCCGCTGCTACGCCACCTCGCTGGCCCAGTGGTGGACGTTCCTGGAACAGCGTGGCGAAACCGCGAAGTGGGGCGATGCCGGACTCCCGGCGGTCACCGGGTTCCTGTCCTGGCTGCGCAACGGCCGCACCCTCGGGCACACCTTGGCCAAGCCCGAGGAAGCCCCCGCGCCGGAGACACTGGAGGTGAGACTGGCCGCGCTGATCTCCTTCTACCGCTGGCAGGAGGCGGTATTTGCGGTGCCGGTCGCCGGTCGGCTGCTGGGCGGGACACCGCATCGAACCCCGGCCCGTGGCTTGCTCGCACACCTGGACTCCCGCACCGCACCAGGCCCGTCACCGCTGGTCCACGTCCGACGGCAACGCCAACGCGGGCGACCGCCGCTGCTGCTGCCGGCGGATACCCAGGCGATCCTGGACGGCTGCGCGAGACCGGACGCGTCCGGCGGAGAGTGGGCCGGGAACCTGCGCGACCGGCTGCTGTTCGCCCTGCTCGCAGAGACCGGTATGCGCCTGGGTGAGGCTCTCGGCCTGCGGATCCGCGACTTCGTCATAGGCCCCGGCGGCACGCCCTATGTCGAGATCGTGCCACGCGACGGCAACCCGAACGGGGCGAGGGGGAAGACGATGTGCCAGAGACGGGTCCACGTCGGCACTGATCTGGAGCAGCTGTTCGCCGACTACCTCACCCATCTCGCCTGCCGAGCCACCGACTTGGGGATGGAGATCGGTACGGACTCGCCGCTGCTCGTGAACCTGGACAGGCCCCCACTGCTGGCCGCCCTGCGGGAGGGGACAGTGCGGGACAAGACCGCTGCCCTGCGCAAGAAGAAGATCGGGCCCGCGTCGTGGACACCGCACTGGTTCCGCCACGGTCACGCCGCCGCGCTGTTGCTGGCCGGCACCCCGGAGTGGGTGGTCTCCCGCCGCCTCGGACACGCACACGTGCAGACCACGCTCGATCTGTACGGCTGGGTCCGGGAGGACAAAGCTCTTCGCGCCGCGGCGAACTGGGAATCGTATACCAGTAAATGGCAAGTAGCCGGCAGTGAGTAAGCATCTCCGTCGTCTGCGCCTGCAAGCAGGGCTTGGTCAGGTTCGATCACCAGTGGCGTGTCTGGCTGATGGGCTGTGTCGTTGACCAGGTGTGTTGGCTGAGGAGTTGGCCGCGGTCCGGTGCGATCCGGAGGATTTCGCGGCGGAGGTGTTCGAGCCGTTCGGGCAAGCCGAGCTCGCAGCCCTGACCCGGCTCCTGGCCGCCATCGCCGAAAATGCCGGCCGCGCCGTCCAGGGCACCGGCTGCGGCCCCGCCCCCACCGGCCCGGATCCCCTCACTCCCGACCTCGACCGTCACCGAAGGACCCAGCCGTGACCGACTTCCGCACCAAGCGCACACAGACCCTCGCCGCCGCTGCCAAAGCAAAGTCGCAGGCCAAAATGGAGGCCGCGGAGGAGGCGATCCGCGCTCTCATCAAGCGCGGTGAACCGATCACCTTCCAAGCCGTCCAGCGCGAGGCCGGTGTCTCCCACGCCTTCCTCTACGGCCACCCCGAACTGCGCGGGCGCATCGAACGCCTGCGGGCTCAAGCCCATCCGATCCCCGCACCGACCGCTCCGGCCGATGACCAGAGCACTCTCGTGCTCGCACTGACCAGTCAGGTCACCCGGCTGAAGAAGCAGCACCGGGAAGAAGTACAGGCTCTGCGGGACGCGCTGGAGCAAGCCCACGGCGAGAACCTTGACCTGCGCCGCGAACTCGCCCGCCGCAGCGGAAGCACCCCGCCGCAGTCCCAGGCCGGCGTCCCCTACTGACCACGCCATATCGATGGAAGAAACATCCTGAACAGCGGAAACGTACCCAGATCAAGATCGAACCGGCGATAGCGTCCAGGCTTGCACACGCCCGATCCGTGATTCGCGAGTACGTGAATTTCCCGCCGTTCCGGCGCGAGGCCGGGAGTGAGCCGTTCGACGCCGCAGCCGATGCATGTCCGTAGGTCTCAAAGGGCCTGGCCATGCAGGTCCGGCAGACGTAGCCCTCGGGCGAGCGGTTCGCTCCCGGCCGCACAACAGATCCACGGCGCGGACCTGCGTGAGGCTCAGTACAGTTTCGCTGGCCGTCGCCTGATGTCGGCGCGGCGTGGCAGCGGCCAAACGACTGAGCCCTACGCCTGAGGCAGGAACGGCACCTTAGTCGATGGGTGCCGACACAGAGGGCGGTACCTCTGCCGGGGAGCTTGCCATTGTGTCAGCCCAGGCACGCGCGGCCTCCTCAAGGGCGGCAATCTCATCGGCCACGTCGTCGGCGGAGTCGGCACTCAAGGCGCTGCTGATGAGTTCCTCCAGGGCGGTGTGGAACGCTTCCTCCTCTCCGGCGTAGACAGCAACCTGGGGGTGATCCGCAGTACGGTCGTGAGAGTCGGCGACAGCGGGCGCGGTGAAGGCGGCGAAAGCCGCGACGGCGCTCGCGGCGACGGTCAAAGCCCGCTTCCTTGCGTTTTGCATGCGTTCTCCAATGATCGAACGTGGGCTGATGGTGTTGGCGTCCCCGACACTCACACCTCTGGCGGGCCGCCTACCGAATTTCCTTCTCAGGAAATACAGACCGCTACGGTCCCGCACCCCGAAGAGTGCATCCGGGGGAAGGCCTGTCAATCGAACGGCTCTGTCCCGAAATCGGTGGTGACAGGCTGTGAATCGGGCGGGATCGGACGACTTCGTGATCCGTAGCGGAATCCGTAGCCGGGCAGGCAGAGACGGCGTCCCTTGATCCATCACCGTGGCCATGCCGTGCGCGGTGCGCGGTCCGGCGCTGTGGCACAGGGCTTCGCAGACGGCCAGACCGCTGAAAGTGCTCACCAGGGCGGCGATGACGGCGACCAGCGCGGCGGTGAAGAGGCTGCCGGTTCGCAATGGATTCACCCCCGGCGTCCTCGCCAGGCTCCGACGGTTCCCGCTGGGGCCCGCTGTATGCGGCCGTTGGTCGGCTCCCTGTGACAGCCCGGTGGCAAGGCCGGCAACGCTGTCCATGTCACCGGTGTCGTCGAGGCCGACTCGGTCGACCGGCTCTGCCTGACGCGGCCGCACGGCCTCCTGGAAGGCGATAGGCCAGTTCCTCCGCCGGGCCGTTCACCTCGTCCAGCCCGAGGAGCCGCTGCCCGTGGGCAGCGTGCTGCTCGTGCTTCCGCCCCGGCCAAAACGCGGGGAGCTCCGGCTGGGGGTGGCAACCGTTCCTGTCGTGACGACCGCGCCGCTTTCTGCGCTCGGCGAATACATACATCGGACCGTCACCCAAGCGTGTCGACTCGCCGTCGGAGTGCGACCGTGTCAGAAACGGTCGGGCGGTCCCGGAGGAGGCGACTTCAACGCCGCCCCACGGTCTTCGTACTGGTCAGGTGGGTCGGAGCAAGCGATCCCAAGTCAGGGCGCCGGGACCTCGGGCGTCGGAACCGCCGGCGAGGGCGGCGTGGGCGCAACGGGTGTGGGGACCGCGGGTGTGGGCGCGTGCGGGCTCGGGAGTTCTGGCTTTGCGCTGGCCGGGGTGGGCGCGACGGGTGTGGGGGCCACAGGCGTCGGCACCACAGGCGTCGGCACCGCGGCCTCGCGCTTCTTGGGCAGCAGGGCTTCGCGGAAGGCCTTCGTCGACTGCGGATTCTGCTTGCACTGCCACACGCCGTGCGGGCAGTAGTCGGTGATGGTGTGGTAGAGGGGCTTGTGCTGCTCGATCCACTGGAGCATGCGCCGTACGTACTCGGGATTGTCCCCGCGCCGGAACAGTCCCCACTCCGGGTACGAGATCTGCTTGCCATGCGCTTTCGCGAAGTCGACCTGCTGCTGCAGGCCGTACGGCTGGGTGACGTGGTCGTCGAAGGTGAGGCCGGGATCCTGGTCGTACGAATCCATGCCGATGACGTCGACCACGTCGTCACCCGGGTAGCACAGGGTCCAGCCGATCGCGTCCGTACCCCGGCTCGGGGCGAAGTCGAACTTGAACTTCTGTCCGGGCACGGACCGCATGGTATTGACGATGCGCTTCCAGTACACCTTCCAGTTCTCCGGGTCGGGACTGCAGCGGTGGGTGTAGGTGATCCCGTTCATCTCCCAGCCGAGCACGATGACCGTGTCCGGCACGCCCAGTGCCACCAGCCGTTCGGCGAGCTTCTTGAAGTGCCCGTCGTACTGGCCCTGTGCGCCCGCCTTGATCAGCTGGGCGACCTGGCCATCGGGCACCCGGTCCTCGTTGTGCTCCTGCATGGGCACGTTGAGGACGAACATCCGGTTGGCGTTGCCCTGGCGCCACTGTGCCCAGTCGTCGAGGAAGCCCACGTTCCCCTCGATCCCGGCCCACTGGTCGCCGGGCAGATAGGTGTGCCCCACCCGGATCTCCTTGCCGCCCAGCCAGAGCGAGAAGTACGGGATCTGGGCCACTCCGGCCGGCCCGTAGTCGAGATAGGCGCCCATGGCGATGTCGGAGCCCCCAGGCTCTTCCTTCTCGGGCGCCGTCAGTGTGGCGCCGGCGGCGAGCAGTCCGGCCGTGACCGTACCGATGCAGGTGATCGCCAGTCGGCGACGTGGTCTGGACATGGCGTCTCCCGAGCTCTGCTGAACCGGTTGCTTACTAAAGATGCTAGGCATCACATCTGATGAAAGGCCTGTCCGGTGACTACCGTGTGTAGGCCATTCGCAGGTGTGCACCGTCCCCCGCTTGGTGTGGATGTGCCGGTTGTTTCGCTGGCCGGGGGTGGCTTGTCGCGTGGTGGGTCGATGGTTCCGTCGGTGGCGTGAGAGGGAAGCGTGTCAGCCCGCTGTCCCACACCCGGCGGCCGACACAAAGGAGTTCGAGGCCATGACGGAACCAACCGCGAGAGTCTCGGCTTGATCTTTGACTCTTCAATCGAACGTGTTCGGTGAGAGATTCGGCTCTCTTCTCGTCCACACAGAGGACGATGGCCCGCTCGGGCGAGTCCAGGCACAGTCCGACGACGTCGCGGATCTTCCCCTGGAGCCGGTCGGCCGCGAACCGCTTACGCCACTTGGCCACGGTGACCGGATGGACCCCAAGCTCCACCCCCACCGCGGTGTTTCGAGCCGCCATCAGCGCACGCGAGCACGATCCGGCACCGCAACGCCAGAGCCTGCGAGGACATTGCCCGCCGCGACCAGCGCAGTGGGCTGTGGTTCCAGCGGATGCCGATGTATGCCTCGCCGCCCGTGAGCACGGCGGTGATCTGGCGGAGGCCGCTGATCGGCTGGATGTCGATGCCGCTGTCCTGAACCACCACGGACCCTCCGGACTGCGGCGCTCCCACGGCCGACGGGGCCGCCAACCGGCGCTCAGCGTCGGCTGCAGCCGCAGCGTGTCCTCGAGACCGATCAATCGTTGCCATGGTGGTGCGCAGAGCTCGCCCGGCGCTCCTCCCATACTCCCGGGCGGGTACGTTGCGCACTGACGCGCGGCTTCGGTCGTCGGAGTCATCCCTACCGGAGCCGTGCGCCACGACCTATGGCGCCGGACGGCGCCTGCTCCAGACCGCGAGCGTTTGTGCTGCGTGGTGGCCGCTTGACCGGCGGCCACCACAGCTCTTCTCTTCAGCGAAGTGGCCGCCCCTGATCTGCTTGATCCACCGCCGCCGCCCCGCGGGCGACCAGTACTCCGTACCGGCGGCCGATCGAACTCGCTGTTGGCGGCGGTGACGCTTCGGCACATAGGTGTGGCTCCGCACCTGTGTGTGGTGTGGCCTCCCGGAGATCACCAGGAGGCCACACCACACACAGGTTCCGGACTTAACCGGGTTAAGACCCCGATCAGGCCTCTACGCGTCATCCATCAGGAGCAGCACCAGCTCCTCACGATGTGCAGCGGTCATGTGTGCACGAAGGTTCACTGCGAACCACCCAGGGTTGTCCCAGGGCAGCATCAGCTCGCCAAGATCCGGTGAGTCGGTCTTAACCGGGTTAAGTGCCGGTGCTGCGGATTGGTCAGGGCCACCCGCCTGGCCGGGCAACGAGAGTGGCGTCTCCTCCCCAGGGGTGGCGGGCGAGCCGCCAGCGGCGCGGGCCGCGCCGGCCTGCGCCGTGCGGGGCTTCCGCGGTGTCTTGACCGGGTTAAGAGCCTTCTCTGCTTCAGCCCGCTGCTGCTCCGCCGGAAGCCGACCGATGCGGCGCCCCTCGCGGACCTTCAGCTCCCCGCTTTCGACCTTCTCCTGAAGGTCTTCCGGAAGCTTCAGGAGCGCGAGCCGCTGCGAGACCCAAGCCTCCGTCTTGGCCAGCCGTTTGGCCACGGCCCCCTGCGTGCCGTGGACCTTGACCAGCTCCTCGATGGCCCTGGCCTGGTCGACAGGGGGCACGTCCACCCGGTGGACATTGGCGATGAGCGCAGACTCGAGCATGTCGGCGGCCGTCGACGCAAGCGCATCGTTTACGTCGATCCGCAGTTCGGGCAGGCCGGCTGCGTGCGCGGCGGCCAGGCGACGGTTGCCGTCGATCACGACGTAGTCGGCAGAACCGATGGCTTCCTCCTGGCCCGGGTGAACGGTGAGGAAGGCCACTCGCCGGACTACCGCAACCGGCTGCAGCTGCCCTCGCTCACGAAGAGAAGACGCCGTCTCCCCGACGTCCGTAAGTTCCTCGCGGGGGTTGAAGGGATTGTGTGCCAGCTCCGCCAGCGACACTGCGGCAGGAGGCCGCCTGCCCTCGCCGGCCATGATCTGCTGGCGCGTACGGATCCGACGGGGACCGGGGCTGGTGTCGGCTCCCTCGTCGTCCATGCTGAACCCTCGGGTGACCCGCCGCGTCGCCGGGGTCATACGGCAAGCTCCTTCGCCAAATCACGCATCACCTGCGCATGCCCACTGTCGGGGGCGTACTCCAGCAGGGGAATCTCACCGTCCGCGGCCTCACGGCCTTCCTTGAGGTCGCCGATGACGGCCAGGACCGCAGGGGAACTGCTTCTCTCCCACTGGTCCTTGTTCTCCTGCACGAGCTTCCCGCGCCGGCTGTCGTACGCGTTGACGATCAGCCCGAGGTAGTCGATCTGGATGCGGCCTTTACGGCACAGGTCTTCCTTCTGCGACTTGAGCAGCCGGAAGGCCCGGTGCGACGCCTTGTTCGCCCAGACAGGTGTGATGACGCCCGACCGGTCCGCCAGTTCCCCATCGCGCCGCCGCACGTAGTACAGCGCGGTATCCATGTTGAGGCCGAGGCTCGGCGGGCCGTCGATGATGATGACGTCGTATTCCGCTTCCAGGGGTTCCAGCGCGCGCTCGAGCGCGGCCTCGGAGAAGCTGACCTTGGAGAGGGCGATGTCGCGGAGGAAGGCGTCGTCCGAGGCGGGGAACAAGTGGAGACGGCCGCCGAACCGCTCGCCGTCGAGAGCCACCAGCAGGTCGTGGATGTCGCCCCTTGCGGTGCCGTCCATGTACATCATCAGGGTCTCGACGTCGTCCTCGTACATGAGGTCTTCGAAGCCCAGTTCAGCCGTCAGGTGACCTTGCGGGTCGTAGTCCACGAGCAGGACTCGGTGGCCGGCCTCCGCAAGAGCCTGCGCGATTCCCGAGGAGATGAAGGTCTTTCCCACGCCGCCCTTCTGGTTGGCCACCATGACCCGGACAACGGGCTGGGCGACCAGCGGAGCGGTGGGGGAGGGGTGGTTGTCGAGCCAGAGGGTGAGCGCCTGAGCCAGTCCCTGAACGTATGTGACGCCCCGCTCGGCGCAGGTTGTCTTGAACTTGTCCGGCTCGCCGAGGGGGAGAAACGTGCCCCATGTCTTGGCGCCATCGGTCTTGACCTCGGCGAGGTCCTTGGCCGAGTACCAGGCGTTGATCGCGTGCTCGGCTGCGTCTTGAATATCCATTCCATGCTCGAAAGCGCGGATTTTGAGATGCCTACGCAGCTGGGGAGTGAGGGCAGTGATTAGCTTCTCTCGCTCCCCTCGGGGGCTTGGGATGCTCATGTGGCCGAAATTACTAGGTCGAGGCTCTACCGGGATGCATCTGCTCCACTTCAACAGCGATGTCATGGTCGCCCTCAGGCCTGCCCCGTGAATGATCTTTGGTGTGCTGGACGGCCTGCTGGTTTCTCCGCCATCCGGCGGGGGTGAGGTTGTGCAGGCGGGGATGCCGCGCATGGCGCCGCACACGAAGAATGAATTGAACGTGTTCAGTCCGGCTGGCAGAATGGATCCATGCCGCCAGCCGGGCGGACGCGTTCATTTCGCCGTGCCACGAGGGGGGTTGGCCGTGCATCAGAAGCGGTCGTACGGCCGGATGCTGCTGGTTTCGGTGCTGGTGGGCTGCCTGGAGGTCGCGCTCGCCGTCGTGGTGGCCCTCCTGTACGTCCGGACGCAGCCGCCGCCGGACACCCCGGTCGACCACACCGCCCTGGTGGCGGGTTTGCTCTCGTTCGGCGTGATCGTCAGCGTGATCGCGTTCCTGCTGTCCCTGGTTTTCGTGCTGCCGGCGGTGGCGCTGGCCGATCTGCTCGGCCGCCGGATCGGCGGCCGCGAGGCGTGGTGGTGGGTGCCGCTGGTGGTGGCGGCCCTGGTGGCACCGCCGATCGTGGCCTTCTCGGCGTACAACCGCGTGGAGGCGCGGCCCATGCTCGTCTTCTGGGCGGTGGCCACGGCCGCGCTCACGGTGGGCGGCCTGGTTGCCCGGCCCCGGCGCCCGGGACTGGTCCGGCAAGTGGCCTTGTGGGGCACGGCGGTGGTGGCGGGAACGGGCCTCTTCGGCGCACTCGGGCTCACCGCCGGCCTGCTGCCCGCTTACGAGCCGCCGGCGATCGGTCCGGCGACCATGGCCGGCACCTGGGCCGACCACACGAGCGGAGTGCTGGTCTTCACCCCGGACGGCCGGGTCACGGCCTCCGGCGTCGGCGAGCACGACCTCGACGACCACCCCAGCGGCCCGTCACGGCGGTGCTCGGGCTCCGGCACCTGGTCGTACGAGCCCGGGCGGGACGTTCGGACCCAGGAAGTCCGCATCCGCGTCCCGGGATGTTCCTGGCCGGCGTGGAGCGTCGGCGGCACCGACCGGAAGCCCTGGATCCACCAGCACGTCGGTCACCCGGATTCCGGCAAGGTGTACAAGCTGCGGAAGGTCGCCGACGGCCCCTGACACCGGAACGCTGCTTCAGCGTCGCCGAGGTGAGGCCGGCCCGGATCCGGCGCTGGAGGAACGGTCCGCCTCGCGCAGGCCCAACTCCAGCGGGCGCAGCGCCTCCCACACGGCCTTGACCGCTGTCGGAACTCGGGAACATTGCGCCCCGCTCTCAGGTGGGTCCTGCCTCCCGGATCGGCGTCGAAGTGCTGTTGCTGTTCATTCTCATGGACGAAGCCGGCCGGGCGTGCTCCTCCTGCGGGGCTGGTGACGGTTCTGCCTGGGCGTCTGCCGGCGGCGCGTCTGCCGGCGGCGCGTCTTCCGTGGTGTGCGGGATGAGGCGTGCGGTGAGGTGGGGTCCGAGGAAGTGGCCGAGGAGGGTGGCGGTGGTGATCGAGGCGAGTGTGATGGCCCACGCGGCGGGGCCGAGGGGTGTGCAGCCGAAGAACTGGCTGGGTCCGGGGGTCTGGATGATGGCGAGGAGGACGGTTGCGGAGCCGAGTCCGGCGATGAGGACGTTGCGGTCCGTGCCGCCGGTGGTCAGGGTCTGAGCGAGCTGGGTGCCGACGACGGCAGCCAGGGAGATGGTGGAGGCGCGGCGGCCTCGTCCTGTGAGGCGGGCCGCCGTCCAGGCCAGGCCGGCGCCGAGGGCGGTGATGACACCGCGCAGCAGCATTTCCCGGGTGAGTGAGGTGCCCAGGGAGCGGTGGGGGCCCTCGGCGAGGAGGCGCTCGCCGGTTTGTTCCGAGGGTTCGCGTACGGCGATGGCCAGGGAGGGGGCGAGGTCGGTGAGGAGGTTGACGAGCATGATCTGGCGTGCGTTGAGGGGGGTCCCGCCGGTGATCGCGGAGATGATGACGCTGAAGGCGACTTCGCCGAGGTTGCCTCCGATGAGGATGGCGAGGGCTGCGCGGACGGACGTCCACATGGCCCGGCCTTCCATGAGGGCTGCGACGATCGTTTCGAGTCTGTCGTCGGTGACGACGAGGTCCGCGGCGGCGGTCGCGGCTGGTGTGCCGCGGCGGCCGAGGGCGATTCCGACATCGGCGAGTCTGATGGCGGGGGCATCGTTGGCGCCGTCGCCGGTCATCGCGACGACGCGGCCGATGCGCTGGTAGGCGTGGACGATTCTGACCTTGTGGCTGGGGCTGCAGCGGGCGATGACGTCGATGGTGGGTAGCAGTTCGTCCAGGGCGGCGTCGTCGAGTTCGTCGATTTCCGGGCCGGTGCACACTTTCGGCTCGGTGACGTCGCTGATCGTGGAGGCGATGGCGTCGGCGGTGGCGGGGTGGTCGCCGGTGAGCATGACGGTGTGCACTCCGGCCTGGCGCAGGCGGGCGGTCGCGGGCGCGGCGCTGTCGCGGACGGGGTCGGCGAGCGTGAGGAAGCCGAGGAAGACCAGGTCTCGCACCGTGTCGTCGCTGAGGTGCTCACCGGCTTCCATGCGGCGTTCGGCCACGGCCAGGACCCTTCGCCCTGCTGCTGCGAGTTCCTCGGCCGCCCGGGCGAGTGCGCTCCTGGCCGCGTCGTCGAGTGCCTCTGTGCCGTGCGGCCGGCGCCGGCGGGCGCAGCGGTCGATGACGTTCTCCGGTGCCCCCTTCACGCTGAGCAGGATGCGGCCGCCGGTGTGGCCGGAGGTGGCGTGGTAGGCCCGGGCCGCCTCGAAGGGGAGAGCGTCCGTTCGGCGCCACCGCGCAGCCCCTTGGCGCGTGCTGACGTTCGCGCGGCGGGCACCGTCGACGATCGCCCGGTCGGTCTGGTGCGCCATCGGTTCGGCCTGCCGGGCGGGCGGGGTGGCGCGCAGGGCAGCGGCGAGGATCTCCTTGCGGGAGTTGTCGAGCCGGGCGAGGGCGGCCGGGCTGTCCCCGTCGCTGACACCGGTGAGCGTGAGGGTGCCTTCGGTGAGGGTGCCGGTCTTGTCGAAGCAGAGGATGTCGGCGCGGCCGAGCGCCTCGATGGTGCGGGGGTTGCGGACGAGGGCGCCCAGATCGGCCAGGCGGCGTGCGGCGGCCAGCTGGGCGGCGTTGACCAGGAAGGGCAGCCCCTCGGGCACGGAGGCCACGGCCAGGTTGACGGCGGAGGACAGGTTTTCGGTCAGGGGGCGTCCGTGGAGGAGCCCCGAGACGGTGACGGCGACGGCGGATCCCAGGGCGATGGGCATACTGGCGCGGGTCAGCGACGAGAGGCGGGTCTCCACGCCGGTCTTGGGCGCGGCTTGGCGGGCGGTGGCCAGACTGCGTCCGGCTTCCGTGGCCGATCCGGTCGCCACGACGACGGCGGTGGCGTGTCCGGCGGAGACGGTGGTTCCCTCGTACAGCATCGAGCGGCGTTCGGTGAGGTGCGAGGCGACCACGGGGGCCGGGTCCTTGCCGACGGCGAGGGACTCGCCGGTGAGGGAGGATTCGTCGACCTCGAGGCCCTCGGCTTCCAGGAGACGGCAGTCGGCGGGCACCACGTCCTCGGGCCGCAGAGAGATGACGTCGCCGGGCACCAGATCGCCGGAGGTGACCAGACGCTCTCGCCCCTCGCGGCGCACCCGGGCACCGATGGCCGACTGGGCGAAGAGCTGGGCCAGGGCCCGGTCGGTGCGGACGCGCTGGAAGCCGCCGACCGCGGCGGAGACGGCGGTGATGGCCGCGACCAGCAGGGCGTCGGTCCGCGATCCCACGGCAGCGGACAGCGCGGCGCCGGCGGCAAGGATCGGTGTGAGGGGATTCGACAGCTCTTCGACGAAGGCGTAGGGCAGGGTCAGCTTCGCCGGCTCACCGGCGTGCGCGCCGGTGCTGCGGGCGGTCGCCTCTCGTGAGGTGAGGCCCTCCGGGCGGGTGCGCAGCCGTTCCAGCACGCGGTCGGCCGGCATGAGGTGCCAGGGAACGCTGGTCACCGGCGGGGTGAGCGGACGGCTCAGCAGCTGCCGGGCACGCCAGGCGCCCAGGCAGAAGGCCACCGCACCGGCGGTGTTGCTCACCGCCAGCACCCGCGCGGTCGCCCGCCAGGCCGGACCCTGCAAGGCGGCGACCGACCCGATCCCGCTGCCGCCGGCGGCCAGGTGGTGACTGTCGCGGTCCACCACCGCGGCCACCCCCGCCGCGTCCACGATCACACCGGCTGCCTCGAGATCCGCCCCGACCAGAACATGAGCCCCCCACGGCGTGTACTCGTCCTCCCGATGCACGCCGACCGCGCAGTCGGCCGCGCCCAGCGCCGCACGGTTCCCCGAGATCAGGAGAACGACCGCGCCGTCTGCCTGAAGGTTCCGGACGGAGGCGGCGAGCTGGTCTCCTGCCGGAACCACGGCGTCGGCGAACGCGAGTCCGGGGTCTTCCCGGTCGGATGCCACCACGACCCGTGCCCCGGCCCGCCGTGCTGCCGCAGCCACGGCCTCCGCTCCGGGAGCCGACGGGGTGCCCAGCCCCGCCACCGCCACCAGGCGTCGGCCCTGGGCCAGCCCGAGGATCTTCTCGCTGCCTCGCTGCCGTAGGCGCTTCGCGGCCTTGCGGCCGGTCCGGCCTTCCAGGTCCAGCTCGTCCAGCGGCCCCAGGACCCAGTCGGCCTTGCGGCTGACGGCCAGCGGCGTATCGGGGTCGAAGAGGGCGAACAGCTGCTGCGAGGCCTGCTCGGGATCGGCATCCCCGCGGAGCTCCAGGTCCACCAGCTCGAACCGGTTGCTCCGCAGGGCTTCCTCCTCGAGGAGGATGGTGTCGACCTGGCCCAGGCGCCGCAGGGCGGTCCGGTCCATCGTCACCACCCCGCGCAGCGCCAGATGCCGGCCCAAGGTGGTGGCGAAGCCCTCTCTTCCCGCGCCGGGGGCCTTGGGTACCGAAGCCACGGCCACGGCGATCGCCTTGCGTACGCCGGCGAACGGCAGCGCGGCGATACCGGCGGCGATACCCGCGGCCATGGACCGCTCCGCGTACCGGTCCGCGGTGTCCTGCGGAGGCGGACCGGACCGGCCTACCGTGACGGCGTCGGCCGCGGCCTCTTCCGGGCCGCGCACCAGCCTGGCTTCGCCCTCACGCCACGCCGAACCTTCCGCATTCGCTTCCCGCCACACTGCCAGGCGCTGCAGCACGTCAAGGGTGAGCCCTCCGCCGCCCGTCGCCACGCCCTGCACCAAGGCGCTGATCACAGGCAGCAGAGAGTCGGTGTGGTCACCGTTACCGACGTCTTCGACCAGATGCCGAAGCCGCGGGTGGTAGCGCACGGCTTCGATGCCGCCGGCGATCTCCGGCGGCAGTCCGAACCACGGAGCGAGCCTGCGCAGCGTCACCAGAACCAGGCCCAGGGTGTCCGCCACCAGCGCGGGCACCGCCGGGTACGGCGGACCTTCCGCGGGGTGATGGGGCTCGGGCTGCCAGGCATCGAACGCCTGCACATCGGCGGCGTGGTCGCCCTCGGCCCCTTCGACCAGCGCGACCAGCTCGCTCTCCGGCGGAGCCGGCGAGGCGACCGCGACGATCACCCGTTCCATGGGCGCGTTCACCCGCGCCCACAACACTCCCGGACGCTCCTCCAAGGCCCGCTGCACCCGATCGGAGACGGCTTTACCGCCGGCGCCGTGCACCCCGGAGACCGCGATGTAGCACCGCTGCGACGTCCACGACACGTCACGGCCAGGCCCCTCACGCAGGCTCTGTGCCGCTCCCCAGGCAGCTCGGGCGCCTGTGGCCAGCTGCGAGACGGCCCCTGTGACGATCGAGCGCAGGAAGGACGGCGTCCAAGCCGGCGAGGCAGGCTCCAGCGGCATGGCGCGTTTCTCCTCGCATCAGAGCGGTGTACGCATCAGCCTTCACAGGCAGTCTGATCGAAGTGTGAACAAGGAGCTACACACGGTAGCCCCATCGGGAGGGGGTACCACCGAGGCAGCCATAAAGTCGCTCAAAACGGACAGATGGGGAGGAGGAGCTTCTGATGGAAAGCAAGCGAGGTGATTTTCGTGTCCTCTCCGTCCCCCACGCACCACCCGACCGTAGTCGGCGAGCCAGGCGGGCAGCCGGTGAAAGCCCCACCCGAGCCCGGCCCGGGCTCATCCGAGCCCCAGCAGCACACGGTCACCTTCACCGTGCCCTCGCTCGGCAAGGTGGGGAGCGAGGCGATGAACGCCGCCATGCTGCCCGTCGCCGTCGCCCGGCAGGTGCTCCCCGCGAAGAAGGGCCTCCCGCTCTACCTGGGGTTGGGAGTCCTCGCCGCTGCGGACGTGCTGGCCTGGCCGGTCGCGGCCGGCATCGGTCTTGGCTACGCCGTCCTGCGTCACGACGGCGGCGTCCTCGCAGAGCCATCGAGCACCGCCCCGGGCACGCAGGCCACGTCTCAGCCGGCTGGAGACACCGAGAAGGAGAAGCCCAGCACGATCACCGCACGGATGATCATGACCCCGGACGTCACCTGCATAGGCGCCAATGAATCCGTCTTGGACGCGGCGAAGAAGATGACGGAACTCGGCGTCGGAGCCCTGCCCATCTGCGGCACCGACGAAAAGCTCAAGGGAATGCTCACTGACCGCGACATCGTCGTGAAGGTCCTCGGCACCGGCAAGGACCCCGCCCAGGTCAAGGCCAGGGAACTCGCCCAGGGCAAAGTCGTGACCGTCGGCGCCGATGACACGGCCGAAGAGATTCTGCGCACCATGAGTCGGCACAAGGTCCGCCGCCTTCCCGTCATCGACGGCCACGTGCTGGTCGGCATCGTCGCCCAGGCGGACGTCGCCCGCGCACTGCCCGATCGCGAGGTCGGCGATCTGGTTGAAGACATCTCCACCTGACGGCGCGTAGACGTCGGCACGCCGATCGATCGACGTCACTCACTCTGCGGAGCGGCCGTACGCTGGAGGCATGGCTGATCGCAGCCGCTTCCACCTGGACCAGGACGGCCACTCCGTCACCGTCCAGCTGGCAGGCGCCTCCCGCCCGGTCGAGGTCCTCGTCGACGGGAAGGTCGTCGCCAAGGGACGCGCGCCCTGGAAAGGCACCACCGTCCTGCGCGCCGAAGTCCCGGGAGACCCGCCGCGGCCGCTGAGCATCACGCTTGAGGAGGCGGGTGGCGCGTTCCGGTGCGAGATGGAGGCCGGCGGGGCCCGCTACCCCATGCCGCGCGTACCGCTGCTCCCCGAGCGGCCGCCGACCTGGCGGACTCCCTCGCCGCACCCCCTCCGACGCCTGCGCCGCCGGCTGCGCAGGATGGCACGCCACGCCGTGGGCGAGCACACCCGCCACAGGATTTGACCAGCGACACCCGGCCGCACGAGCCCAGGCCGTGCGTCCCGACTTGGCCCGCTTCCACGCTGGAGCACCACAGGACGGACCACCGCTCACTCACGCCCTGCGGGGCGGCACGGACGGCGGGCCCCGCTCAGACGGCAGCTCTCACCTGGGAGCCGCGTCGAGACGGGCCAGTTCCTCGATCACCGGGGCAGGGCCGTCCTCCGTGGCGAGGCGGTCGGCGATGCGGCGCGAGCGGTGGGCGAACGCGGGGTCGCCGACCGCCTGCCGCAGGGCGTCGGCCAGGCGCTGCTCGGTCAGCCGCCGGTAGGGAACGGGCGGTGGAGCGACGCCCAGGGCGGTGAGCCGGGCCGCCCAGAAGTGCTGGTCGAGGTAGACCGGTACCGACACCGCCGGAACTCCCGCCTGCAGGCCGACGGAGGACGTACCCGGCGTGGCGCGATGGACCACGGCGGCCATGTGGGGGAACAACCAGTCGTGCGGGGTCTCGCCGATGGTGATGATCTCATCACCCTCACCTTGCAGGCCCGCCCAACCGGACTGCACGACGGCCCGCAGCCCCGCTGCCCGCACCGCCTTCGTGATCAGCACCCCCAGCCGCGGGGTGTCGGGGGTGACGAAGCTCCCGAAGCCGACGAACACCGGGGCAGGACCGGAGGCGAGGAAGTCGATCAGCCGCTCGTCCGGACACCAGCCGGCGGGCCGTGGCGGCCACCAGTAGCCGGACACCCGCAAGTGGGCCGGCCAGTCCGCAGGCGGAGGTACCACCGCCGGGCTGTAGCCGTGGTACACCGTCTGTCCCTCCACAGCCGCGCGTACGGCACCGAAGGAGCGCCGGGGCAGCCCCAGTCGTCGGCGCAGGTCGGCGACGGCCGGGGGGTAGAGGAAGCGGACGGCCGAGCCGGCCAGCCGTCCGGCAAGCCGGTTGCCCCACGGTCCGAGCGACCGGCAGCCCGCCACGAGCGGCGGGAACTCCGCTGTCGGTTCGTACGGTTGCGTGTACACGCCGATGCAGGGCACATCGAGCCCCTCCGCGACAGCGCCGCACAGCGGATGAGTGCCCGCGGAAGCCAGCAGCACGTCCGTACCCTCCCGTGCCGCCGCCAAAATCTCGGCCGCGAGAACGAGCAGAGGAGCGCGCCCGACCCGCATGGCCTGAGCCACCACCTCCGAAGTGGATTCGGCCGGCGCCAGCTTCTGCCCGGAGGCCGACACCAACTGCTCCCGGGGATCCAGCGGCAGTGGCCGGAAGGCCAGTCCCTGCCCGGTCGCCAGAGGGCCATAGCGGGCATGGGTCGCCAAAACCACCTCATGCCCAGCGGCGCGGATCCGCATGGCCAAACCAAGGTAGGGGGCCACATCCCCCCAGGTGCCGACTGTAGTGATCAATACGCGCACGGCAATGAGCCTTCCCCCTTCGCGGCACCCGTACGCCGTTGGCGCCCCAGTAGGCCACGGCTCTCAGCCTGGGCCGGTGTGGGCGACTGTCGACCGCCCGGGGCTCGGTTCCTCGACATCCGCACCCGGTCGGACCTCCGCCAACTCCGCCGCTGACGTCCGTCAACTCGCCCTGCTCCAAGGGCTGTCGCCCCTGCGTGACCTACTTGCCAGAAGCAGGATGGGCATGCTGACCTGCGGATCAGCTTGACAACCCTAGGTGTTCTGTCCCGGGAGGTTGTGTCGGCGTGCCAAACCAGCCGGACTTCCAGGACCCCGCGAAGCAGGCTGTCCGGAGCGAGCGGAGGATCAGGCCTGAAGGGCCGGCACTGCCAGCCCGGCGAAGCCGGACCCCGCTGAGCGCAGCGTTTGTGATGTGCAGGGCTGTCGGTGGTTGGCTCGTTCAAAGAGTCCACGGAAGACCTGTGGAGGGGTTCAGGCCTTGATCCATGAGGCGGTCGTATTCGCGCCAGTGGATGAATTGCACTGGTTCCCCGGCGGGGCCGGAGGACGGGGTGCACCAGCGTCGCACGTAGGCGGCGAACCCGCCTTCATGCACGGTGAAGGGGCCGCCGTCTTCGTAGAGGTCAGCGATGGGCCAGGCGTCACTGTCATCGCCGGTCATCAGCCAGAACAGGTGCGTGCCGTCCTCTATGAAACCCCACCGGACCAGCATGTCGGCGCTTACCTCGGAGGGCAGCCAGCGGGAGTAGGACTCGGAGGCCTGTTCCCAGAAGAGCTCGGCCATGTCGACCACGCTGTCGCCTCCGGACGCCCTGTACGGCGGGGATATCCACAGTGAGTCTCCGCCGATCCCGCCGGCTCCGTAGGCCTCGAGGAAGGCGATGTAGTCCGAGGGCAGCCGTATGCCGAGTCGCCGTTCAGCTTCCGCTACTCCGGCCAGATCAAGAGGGGCTCCTTCGCTGCTTTGTCTGCATGGCGCGAGCACGCGTGACAATGCGCGTATGTCGGGATGACTGGACATGGAACCTCCGGTCGTTGGTGTGCTGAGCAGCGTACGAGCCCCCTCCGACAGTGGAGCTCCACAACGCTTTGCCCCACTTCGAGCTACCGTTACTGCTTCAGCGGGACCCCGAGCGGCCTCCGCTGCCGGACGCCCGCGAAGCGGGCTTCAGATCCTGGAGGCGAAGCCGAAAGGACCAGGGTGGGGGAGCGAAGCGGACCCACCCAACAGGCCAAAGACCTGGACGGTCTATTGGCAATGCGGCAGGGTGGTGGGGGGTTATCCTGCGCGCCGTGATCAACTGGAACCAGATCGAAGCCGCTGACTGCGCCGTGCCAGCCGACCGTCCTATGGAAGGTATGGTGCGCATGCTCTCCGATGCCCTTGCGGATCCCGATCCGCAGATCCGGGACGGAGCGCCTCACTCCGTCCTCTCGGCCTGGATAGAACGCGGGGTGATCGACGAGCCCCGGCGGCTGGCGCTTGGGGACGAGATGGCCGCCCGCTTCGCCGCCCCGGAGATCCAGGCCCGCACGTTCGCCCCTCTGGTGCTCGACATGCTCGTGACCAAAGGAGACTTCAAGGCCGACTGGGTAGACGCTTTCGAGCGGTGGTACCCGAGCGAGACGGACCTGCGCGGCTACGACGAGGAGCTTGGCTGGCTCCACGCGGTCGCGCACGGCGCGGACCTGCTGAACCGGTTCGGCTGCCATCCCGAGGTGGATCCGGTGCGGATGCTGGACCTCGCCACCGCGCGGCTGACAGCGCCCACCAGCCACGTATGGGACCAACTGGAAGACGACCGGCTGGCCAGGGCACTCGCCCGGGTGCTCACCCGGTCCGACATGAGCGAGTACGACGCGACCGCATGGCTGGAGCCGATCGCCGCCGTCTTCGGCTCCGCCCACATCCCGACCCCGGTCCCCGCGCACCTCACCAACTGCCTGCGCACGCTGCGCATGCTCCACCTCTTCGCGGACCGGGGCGTGCGGCCGAACCCCGAGTCGGAACCGGTGGCCCTTCACCACCGGGAGGCGGTCAAGGCCGCGCTGGCCGAGACCCTCGACCGGATCATCAAGCGCTGAGCACACGGCGTTCAGCAGGGACTCGCCGTTGCGGCGTTTCTCCCGCTTGAACGACGGCCGCAGCAGTTCTGCCCCTCGCGAGGCCAGATCGGCCTCGAACTCCTTGGAGGCGAAGCCCTTGTCCGCGATCACCAGCAGGCCGGACCGGTCGGTGACCGCGTCCGGCTCACGGTCCAGCATTGCCGTCAGCACCTCGCGCTCGTCCAGCCTCGGGTTCGCCAGGCCCCCACAGGATCGGCATCCCGGTCGGGGTACACGGCACTGGGGTGGAGTCGATGATCCAGTGATGGTCGAACCAGAAGTCGGTGTCCGCCGCGAGGAGACGCATCGCCCGCTTGACCAGCGGCAGCGCGGCCCGCAGCCGTGCAGCTCATCCGTGCCCAGCTCGTCAAGGGCTGGTACCGCGATCACGTCTTTCCTCCTGGGTGTTGGGTGTCTGTTGGATCGAGTGGCGGTGATTACTGACATTCCTCGAGGTCACCGCCACGCAGCTCGCCGCTCCCCTGACCGTCGACCTCACCAGATACCAGTAGCATGCATCCCACGATTTGAACGCGCTCAACTCGGGGGGGGGGGCTCGTGGAGGATGCACCTGCCGACCGGCTTGGCATCGTGCTGCCGTTCGCGCTCGTGGTGGAAGTTGCGGGAGCGGCGGGGGTGTTTGCCCTGGCCGACCCGGCCCTGATGAAACCGGAGTACGAAGGGTTCTTCATCTACGCGGCGGTCGCGCTGCTCGGTACGGCCCTGGCGGTTCCGGCGTTCGCGTTCGCGCTGGCTCGCGGCAACGGCGCGGCCGCCACGTGGGCCGCGGCTTCGGGAATGCTTGCCGTGGCGTTCGTGACGGCGATGCCGGCGGCGGGGACGGGTCCCTGGATCGTCTGCGGCGCCGTCACGCTGCTCGCGTCCTACGCGGCCACCCTGGTCTCCCTGTTCGGCACGCGAAGGCCTCCGCTCTTTCCCTCCAACGCCGGGGTCACCGCGGCCGTCGTCGTGCTGGTGTGGGCGGTGTGGTCGGCGGTCTCCGTGACGGACGTGGACTACACGGGAACATGGACCGCCCGGCAGGACGCCGCCTCCCTGACGATGACCGACCCGACCGGCTCCGGCGGCGGGCAGTACATCCTGCGGGTCGGGACGTGCACGGAGAAGGGGGAATGGAACCTGGACTACCCGCAGATGACGACCTCGGTCCAGGTCTGGCTTCGACGTGAGGGAACCAGGTGCCTCGGAGGCCCGCCGCAGGTGCAGCTCCCCGTCGTCGGCGGCACGGCGGCCGCACCGGTCGTCGGGATTCCGGGTCCGGACGGCACCGAGCTGTTCCTCACCAAGCGGTGACGGCAGCAGGGCGCAGCCCAGATCCGGGCCCGGCTGCTCGGAGGCCGGAGCACGGCGGGTGCCATGCCGGCAGTGATCCGGTGGGTGCCGGTCGGGGCAATCGCAGTTGCCGTCCGGGAACCGTCTGGCGGTGCCGGCCCGGGCTCCACCGGTAGGCCGACTTCCGGCTCACCCGAAGCCGCCGCGCAACCTCCATCGGCTTGATCTTCTGCTGGAACAGCTCAGCCGCCTGCATCCGCACCGTCTCCCGGCGCCGACGTCCCGCAGGGTCAGCCCGCCCCCATCCGCATACCTCACCCACCAAGGGATACAGCCACCACCCCCAGCTCATCAGGGACTTCACGGAAGTTCACCTTGACGAGCCGAAGTCAGTAATCACCGCCCACCTTGTTGCCCGCGGCGTCGTACACGTCGTGGGGCCGTTGTCACAGCTGGCGGCTACCTTGCAGCTCAGCACACGGTCAAGGCGGGGCGCAGGAGCAGGGAGCGGCAATGGTGGTCGAGGTGGGGTACGCGCAGGCGTGGGATCTGGAGGCCCGTGCGCCTTGGCAGCCGATATCCGCTGGGGAGGCCCGGGAGCGGGATGCCACCGGGCTTCCGTACGTGGTGGTGTACCGGGAGCCGGGCCGGGAGGCTCCGCTGGAGGTCCGGCTCGTCTCCTGGCGGGACCACTACGTCGGGTTGTGGGTCTACGACGCCCAGGGCCGCCGCACTTACGACCTGGACATGCGGCTGCTGGACGAACCGTCGCGGCTGCTGCGCCGGTACACCGTCGGCTGGCATTACACCGGCCCGGAGATGCCGGAGTTCGACGAGGGGTGCCCGCGCATCACCGTGGACCTCTTCCCGGACGGGAGGGGCCGACGGACGGAGGAGCCCCAGGGGAAGGGCGGGGCTACATACGTCACTTTCCCCACCCTCCGCGACGACGAGCGCTGGATGGACCGCCCGCCCTTCGGCCAGTGGCCGCTGCTCTCGGCCGAGGTGCACCCGCTCGTGGAGCCGCCGACCTTCGAGGCGGCCGAGTGGGGCGAGGCAGACGAGCCCGGTGACGCAGATGCCCCCGCCACCTGCTGGCGTCCGCCGCGCCCCGCACAGCCCGGGCCGATCAACGAGCTGTTCCGGCCCGGGGCGCGCGTGACCGACGGGTACCACCCCGAGATGACCGTCGTGGAGCCGCTCCGGGTCGGCACCCTGCGCGTGCCCAGCGGGCTGCTGGCCGTCTCCGGCCCGGACGCCGACGAAGGCGACGGGCCGCGCATCACGGTCCCCGTCCCGCCCGGAGAGTACGTACTTGACGAGGCGCGGGTCCGCCACAGCTACCACTGCGAGTGGCGGGACACCGAGGTCACGACCACGGCCCCCACGGCCGTCCGCCTCCTCGTCAGCGAGACCCCCGCCGTGACCTGGGAGATGGCCCTGGGGCCGGACGACGATCCCCGGCTGTTCATCGAGCAGCAGATAGCCGGCTTCGACACCGACGGCGCCACCGGCTGCTTCGCCGACGCCGGGGCCTGGGAGCCGCTCGTCGCGCTCTTCGAGCGGGGGCTGATCCAGGGAGAGCCGGACCTGGACGGGTACGAGGACATCGACGACGGTTCCATGTTCATGCAGCGCACCTGGGACGAGGCTTCCGGCGGCGAACTCATGGCCTTCGCCACGACCGGGGACGGCACCTACCCCGTGTGGGTCGGCCGTTCCGACCCTGGTGAGGTGGTCGCTGTCGTGGTGCTGGTGGAGGGGATGCCCGAACTGCTCCCGGAGCGGGACGGAACCACCGCCGATGTCTGAGACGACGTACGTGACGTTTGAGGGTCCTGGGACGCGGCGTCCCGTACCGGTGGTCGCGTGCTGTCCCGCGAGGACGCGCGCGTCCGGGATGCCGCCGGCCTTCCGTACGCGGTGATCTACCGCGTGCCGGGTCTCGAAGCGGTGGCCGAGGAGCGCCTCTGGGCGGCCCGCCCCCGCTTCGACGACTGGTCGGCGCTCCCGGTCGCGGACACGCTCCCGGACCGGGTCGCCGCAAAGCTGGTCCCCGCGGCGTCCGGCTGGCGCCGGGAGCCCTCCCGGCTGCTGCCCCTTGCGCCGCGTGCGGCGGCCTGTTCCGAGCTTGACTGCCGCCTCCTGACCGGCCGTCGTCTCCGGTCGCGGTGGGCGGCCTACCGGTTGTTTCGCCGATGGCGCCGGATGGCAACCAGGGCGAGTGCTGCAGTGGCCAGGGCAGCGGCTCCGGCTCCGGCGTAGAGGGGTGTGTGAGATGCGGTCTTCTCTCCGGCGAGCGTCACGGTTGCTGTGCTCGTCCGTTCCACTGTCCCGCTCCGTAGTTTCAATGTGGCTTTCCAAGGGCCGTCGGGCAGTCCTCGATCAAGAGGGACAGTGACCGTGCCCATTCCGTCTGGGGCGAGTGTGACGCCGGAGGACACTGGGAAGGGGCCTGCGCTGATGCCGCCGGGGCCGTGGTGAAGGTCGAGTGACCCGTGCAGGTCCACTGCGCGCCTGCCGAGGTTGCGGACAGCGGCCGTGGCGCTGGGACGGCCCTGTTTGTCGCGTGTGCCGTTGATCTTCACGATCTGGAAATCGGAGACGGGCTCTCCACCGGCCCCGATGTCCAGGTAGATCCGTACCCCGACGCGGCTGATGCTGCCGATGTTGTGAGTGGCGTCCCCTGCCGCGGCGCTTTCGGCCCATACGACGGCATAGCGCTCTCCGGCCTGGGCGGTCCGTGGCACATTGATCGTGATCTCGCCTTCGGCCCTTGAGTGCGGCTCCAGGTTCGCTGTAGCGGGTTCGACCCGGGTCCACCGGGTCAGTTCGTTGGCTGTGCGGGTCGGGGCGAAGGTGAACCCGTTGTCCTCGATGGAGGCGGCGGCCGCATACAGGTCCATGCGGCGCGGAGCGGATGACTTGTTGGAAATCTCGATCTTGCGCTTGATCGTCGTGCCCGGCTTCAGGTGGTCGACGATGTACATCCCCGCCCGTGGGTCGTTCCGCAGTGCTACCGGGGCTTCAAGGAGCCGGATGCCGATGGATCCCGGCTCCCTGTCTGCTGCTGCCGCCGAGGTGACGCCGGCTGAAGGGGGGCTGCCCAGGGCGATCGGGGGGGGGGGGGGGGGGGGGGGGGGGGGGGGGGGGGGGAAAAGGGGGGGGGGGGGGGGGGGGCGTCGAAAAAGGGGGGACC
>NZ_JBWKDK010000063.1:0-3189 GCF_056436005.1 Streptomyces sp. NPDC043854 | reverse complement strand
TGACTCCTGCCCCCTTTTCTGTTGCTCCCGTCGATGTACCCCTGGCGGAGTGGGTTCTCCCCAGGTCGCTCCCCTCCGCGGTGGGGGCCTCGGCCCCGATCAGGGTGAAGACCCGGGGTGCGGGCGAGGGTCTACGCCACAGAATGGGTCACCGTCCCGGTGTAGGTGCCGGCGACCGCGGCGTCCGGCACATCGACGTCCAGGGTGGGGTTCCACTCGACCGAGTTGTTGCCGGAACCGCTCGGCTTGCTGAACGCGGTGCGGGCGGACGCGAGTGTTCCCGCCGTGCCCGGGGTGAACGGCCCGTTGACCGGGTTGATGGCGGCTCCCGGCGTGTAGGTCACCGCACTGCCGGTGATGGGGCTGCCGCCGGTGGTGGTAAAGGAATCGGTCAGGGAGACGGTGGCCACCCAGCTGGCATCGGCCAGCGAGCGCTCGTCGTTGACCGCGACTGTGCCGAGCTGGCCGGTGGCGGTCCCGCCCGGGGAGACCCCACTCAGCGTGGCCGACGTGGGAACGGTAACGGTCAGGCCGTCGGTGGGGGTGACCTGGAAGGTGACCACCGTGTCCCCCTGGTCCGGGGAGGCCGCCGCGCCGAGCGGACCGCCGCCGACGGTGAGAAGCGTGGGGCTGGCCGAGTCGGTGGTGGTGTCGATCACCGAGACGTTGTCGGAGCCGGTGTTCGTGACGTACGCCTTGGCACCGTCCGAGGTGAAGGCCACCCCGGTCGGGTTGGTGCCGATGTTGGTGGTGATGGTGGAGGAGACGGCGTCAGTGGTGGTGTTGATCACCGACACGCTGTTCGAGCCGTTGTTCACGACGTAGGCCTTGGCGCCGTTGGGAGCCACGGCCACCCCTCGGGGATTGGTGCCGGCGGCGATGGGCGTACTGGCGGTGTCGGTAGCAGTGTTGATCACCGACACGTCGTTCGACGTGTTGTTCGTGACGTAGGCCTTGGCGCCGTTGGGGGTCACGGCGACCGTGGAGGGATTCGTGCCGATGTTGGTGGTGATGGTGGTGCTGATCGTGTCGGTGGCGGTGTCGATCACCGACACGCTGTTGGCGTTGAGGTTGGCGACGTAGGCCTTGGTGCCGTCAGGAGTCACGGCCACCCCGATGGGAGTCGTGCCGACGGTGATGGTGGAGCTGATCGTGTCGGTCGCGGTGTTGACCACCGAGACCGTGCCGGCATCGGAATTGACCACATAGGCTTTCGCACCGTCGGGGGTGACGGCCACCCCTCGGGGGCCGTCACCGACGGTGACGGTGGTGCTGACGGTGTTGTCGGCGGTGTTGATCACCGACACGTTGTCCGAGCCGTAGTTCGTGACGTAGGCCTTGGTGCCGTTCGGGACGAGCGTCACAAATTGCGGACTCGTGCCGACGGTGATGGGCGTGCCGCTGACGGTGTCGTTCGTGGTGTTGATCACCGAGACGGTGCCGTCATCGGAATTGGCCACATAGAGAAAGTCTGACGGGGCGGCGGCTACAGGAGGCGCAGCGATCATGGACAGGGCCAACGACGCCAGCGCCATCAGACCCACCATGGACCGTCGCCTGGCCGGTACGGGCTCCCTCCATCGCCTGAACCATCTCCCGGACCGCCCTTGGGGGCGGTCACCCACTTCCGGCCGAAAAGCTCGATGTCCGAGCACGGAGACCTCCGCGTCCACGATGATGACGCCCGGCATTCACCGCGGCGCCGAGATCATCAGCGATGACTCGAAGATCACTTTATGGACGCTGCTACCGCGCTATTCCAAACTGAAATAGCGCGTGTCGCCCTATTCATATAGGCCCATTAAGCTCCTGACGCTCTTTGCAGAGCCGGTGATTCAACTCCGTGATTCCGAGAAGCCAGAGGGCGGCCTCATGGTGCGGCTCACGCCACTGAATGCACCACCACTCCTCGGTAGACGCCGGCCACCCCGGCGGCAGGCACGTGGACGCTCAACTCGGGATCCCAGGCGACGGAGTTGCTGCCGGAACCACTCGGATGACTGAACACCGTGCGGAAAGCAGCGACGGGCCCGGGACGACCGGCAACGAATGGACCGTTGAACGCATCGATCGCCACTCCAGGACGGTAAACGACATGACCTCCGGAGATCGATTCACCGGGGCCGTGCGAACCGGCCGTGAAGTCCCGGACCACGCTGACGGCGGCCACCCAGACGGCATCCCGCGCGGCCCGCTCGTCGGTGACGCGTACCTCGCCGAGGCGGCCAGAGGCAGTACCCCCCGGAGGCGCGCCGGACAGGACAGCCGCGCAGGGAGCAGAGATGTACAGGCCACCCGGCGCGACCACCTCAAACCTCACCCGTGTGCCCGCGCTGTCCGAGGCCTCATCGGCATGGGCCGGCGCAGCACCCAGCGCGGCCATCACCCCTGCCGCGACGATGACGCCTCCCACCAGCCGTTTCCCACTGCTGTGACCACGTGCCATAAATGCACGATATGAGGTAATAGCTGACTATTCGTACTTCACGTCACCCAATGGTGGAGCCGGTCCCGCACGCTCGGCCGGCGGCTCAATGGGATCTCCCCGGCATGGACCTCGGTCAGCTCGACCCGCAAACTTCCGCGGCCAGCCGCCGCCGTCACCAGCGGGCGGCCGGACGCGGCCGCCGGGCCCGTTCAGTGTCACTCACTCGTCTGCGGCCTCGGTGCCGGGCGTGGCATCGTTCACCCACTTCTGGGTCTCGGCCAGGTCGGACGCGGTGCCCGCCATCTGGTACGCAAACCCGTTCCAGGCGAGCAGGGCCCGCGGCGCGTCCGGCCGGACGTGGCTGCCGCCACCGTGCAGAGGCTGGTGCTTGCGCCAGACGCCCATCGGCGGGCGCCGGCGCTTGTTGCACGCGGCGAGCGGGTCGCCAGCGTCCACGCGCGGGACGGCGCGCGACGGCTGGTTCGGCGGTCCGGTCCGGGTCGGCGGTGCTTGCCCATGCGCCGCGGTCCATGCCTGACATGCCCTGACGCATGACGCAGTTGACCGAAAGCGGAGTGCCCTCGTTCGCCGGAACCCAAGTGGTGTAGCCGTCAGGGAGCGAGAAGGCCGGGTTGCCAGCAAGCGTGCGGATGCCGGAGGGGCTGTGGGCCTCTCCGGCATCCGGTGGTGCGGGTGGCGGTTCCCGGGGCGGGCTCCGGGGCTGCGTGCGGGGTTGTCGGCCCTCACTTGCCGAGCTTTGC
>NZ_JBWKDK010000062.1:0-35798 GCF_056436005.1 Streptomyces sp. NPDC043854 | reverse complement strand
CCTCCCCCTATAGTCTCTACCGCCCCCCCCCCCCCCCCCCCCCCCCCCCCCCCCCCCCCCCCCCCCCCCCCTCCCCCCCCCCCCCCCCCCCCCCCCCCCCCCACCCGCGTTTCAGGACGCTCCCGCCCGGCCGGAACCCGTGCGGACGCCGCGACGACGCCCGCGCCCGCGGCAGCCGCGTACCGAGGCACGGGAGCAGTTGCAGCACGGCGCCCGGCGCCCGGTGCACCGCCGACACCGTCGAGCAGCCGCCGCAGGGCTGAACCTGCGCGCCCCGGTGGCGCGCCCCCGGGACCCGGGCGCCCGCACGGCGGCACAGTGGGCGCCGGGAGCGGTCCGGCGCGGGCCGCTCCCGCCGACCGGAGCCGCAGGGAGCGCCATGAGCGAGGCCGTGTCCAGACGTTCCGCGCTGCGGCTGATCGGAGCGGTGGGCGCGGCCCTCGGTGCGGCCGGCTGCACTCCCGCGATACCGCCCGGCGGCATCCCCCGCACCGGTTCGCCCGCCGCATCCGGCCCGTCCGCCGCGGCCTCCCCGGCCGGAGGCCCCGCCCGGCCCGCCAGCGCCGCCCGCATCGACGCCCTGCTCGACCGGCTCACCCTGGAGGAGAAGACCGTCCTCCTGCACGGCGGCCGGGACCCGGCCCCGCTCGGCCAGGCCGGCTACCTCCCCGGCGTACCGCGCCTCGGCATCCCCCCGCTGCGGCTCGCCGACGGGCCCGCCGGCGTACGGGTCGCCCGCCACGCCACCGCACTGCCCGCACCGGTCATGCTGGCCTCCGCCTTCGATCCGGCGCTGGCCCGCGAGTACGGCAGGGCCCTCGGCCGGGAGGCCCGGGCCCTCGGCCAGGACGTCCTGCTCGCGCCCTTGGCCAACCTGATCCGCACCCCGTACGCCGGCCGGAACTTCGAGGCCTTCTCCGAGGACCCGCGGCTGACGGCGGACCTGGTCGCGGAGGTCGTCCGCGGCATCCAGGACGAGGGCGCCGTCGCCGCCGTCAAGCACTTCGCCCCCGGCAACCAGGAGCAGGGCCGCGACACGGTGGACGTCATCGCCGGCGAACGCACCCTCCACGAAACGGAACTGCGCGGCTTCGAAGCGGCCGTCACGGCCGGAGCGGGCGCCGTGATGAGCGCGCACCACAAGGTCAACGGCACCCGCGCCAGCGAGAACCGGCCGCTCCTCGACGAACTGCTGCGCGGACGCTGGGGGTTCGACGGCTGGGTGATGTCCGCCCCGGACGCCGCACACAGCACCGTCGCCGCCCTCGGCGCCGGCCTCGACATGGAGCTGCCCGGCGGCACGCACTTCGGCTCCCCGCTCCGGGAGGCGGTGCGCGGCGGGACCGTCCCCGAGGACGCCGTCGACCAGGCCGTACGCCGGATCCTGACCACCATGGACCGGTTCGGTCTGCTCGACGCCAAACGCCCGGCCCGGCCCGCCCGCGACCCCGTCGCCGGGGCCCGGACCGCCCGCCGGGTCGCCACGGCCGGCGCGGTGCTGCTCCGGAACGAGCGCGCCACCCTGCCGCTGGCCGGCGCCGCCGCCCGCTCCATCGCCGTGATCGGCCCCACCGCGCAGGTGCCCTTCGTCAGCGGCGGCGGCAGCGCGCACGTGGTCCCCGACGGGGCCGCCGCCCCGCTCACCGCGATCAGGCGCCGCGCCGGGAGCGGTGCCACCGTGCGCCACGCCCTCGGCGAGGACCTGTACGGCCGGCCGCTGCCGGCGAACCTGCTGGTCCCGGCCGCGGGCCTGGACGGACGGACCGTGCCCGCCGGGCGGACCTGGAGCCACGAGGGGGAGTTCACCCTCGCCGAGGACGACGAGTGGACGCTACTCGTCCACTACTCCGGCAAGCGGCCGAGCGTACGCCTCGACGGCGAGGAGCTGTTCCCCGCCCGGCAGGGCGCGGCAGAGCCCTCCGCCGGCGGACTGCTCGGCTCCGCCCCCGACGGGCTCAGCGTCCGCCGCCGCACCCTCGCCCTCAGGGCGGGCGCCCACCGCCTCGCCGTCTTCGCAGAGGGCGGGGACACGGGCGGGCGGTTCCGGCTGCGCCACACGACGTCAGCGACCCGGGCCGCCGACGTCGCCGAGGCGGTGAAGGCGGCGAAGGCCGCCCACAGCGTGGTCCTCTTCGCCTGTGAGGACGCCGGCGAGGGCGGCGACCGCACCTCGCTGGGGCTGCCCGGCGGCCAGGCCCGGCTGATCGAGGCCGTCGCCGAGGCCAACCCCCGCACGGCGGTGGTGCTCAACACCCCCTCCGCCACGACCATGCCCTGGCTCTCCCGCACCGGAGCCGTCATCCAGATGTACTACCCGGGACAGGAGGGGGCCGCGGCCACGGCGGCCGTCCTCTTCGGGGACACGGACCCGGGCGGGCGGCTCACGCAGACCTTCCCGGCCGACGAGAAGCAGACCCCGGTCGGCGGGGACCCGCTGCGCTACCCCGGGGAGGGCGGCCGGCAGGAGTACTCCGAGGGCGTCCACGCCGGCCACCGCTGGTACGACGCGCAGCGCGTGGAGCCGCTGTTCGTCTTCGGGCACGGCCTCTCGTACACGGCCTGGGAGTACCGGGACCTGGTCGTGCGGCCGGAGCGGGGCGGGCTGCGCGCGGAGTTCACCGTCCGCAACACCGGCCGCCGCCGCGGGACCGAGGTGGCCCAGGTGTACGTGGGCCCCTCCGCGGAGCTGAACCTCGACCAGCCGGTGCGCGCGCTGGCCGGCTACCGGCGGCTCACCCTCGCAGCGGGCGAGTCCCGGCGGGTCACCGTCGACGTCGACGCGCGGGCGCTGTCCTCGTGGGACCCGGAGCGGCACGCGTGGGTGCTGGGGAGCGGCCGGCGCGAGGTGTTCGCGGGCCGCTCCTCCCGGGACCTGCAGCTGCGCGCCGAGGCTGTCGTCAAGGCCGACGCCGAGAACAGATAGGCTGCCCGTTCGACGTGTCACGCGGGACGCGTCGGGAAGCGGGACGAATCGGGAGGACGCACCAGTGCACATCCAGGAATGGCTGGAGCAGATTCCGGCGGTCAGCATCTATCTCCTGGTGGGCCTGGTCATCGGGCTGGAGAGCCTCGGCATCCCGCTGCCGGGGGAGATCGTCCTGGTCAGCTCGGCGCTGCTGGCCTCCCAGCACGGGGAGATCGACCCCGTGGTCCTGGGGATCTGCGCGACCACCGGGGCGATCGTCGGCGACTCGATCGGCTACGCGATCGGCCGCCGGGGCGGGAAGCCGCTGCTGGAGCGGCTGGGCCGGCGCTTCCCCAAGCACTTCGGGCCGGCCCAGGTGGCCCAGGCGGAGCGCGCCTTCGAGCGGTGGGGCATGTGGGCCGTCTTCTTCGGGCGGTTCGTGGCGCTGCTGCGGATCTTCGCCGGGCCGCTGGCGGGCGTGCTGCACATGCCGTACTGGAAGTTCCTCATCGCGAACGTCTTCGGCGGGATCCTCTGGGCGGGCGGCACGACGGCCGTCATCTACTCCATCGGGATCGTCGCCGAGCCGTGGCTGAAGGGCTTCTCCTGGGTGGCCCTGGTGCTGGCCGTGGTGATCGGCGTCACGGTGATGCTGGTGATGCGCAGCCGGATGAAGAAGGCGGCCGCAGGCGAGCCCGCCGCCGAGCCGGTGCCCGCCGAGCACTGAGCGCCGGGGCCGGGCCGGCTCCGGTCTCCGGCCCGGCTCGGCCCGGCCCGATTCGGCGCGGGCTACGCGCCCGGGGTGAGCGCGGCGCGGTGCTGCTCGGCCAGCTCCACGTACATCGCGGCGTTGGCCTTGATGCCCTCGCGCTCCTCCTCGGTCAGCGGGCGCCGCACCTTGGCGGGCACACCGGCGACCAGCGAGCCGGGCGGGACCACCATGCCCTGCGGCACCAGCGCCTGCGCGGCCACCAGCGAGCCGGCGCCGATCACCGCGCCGTTGAGGACGGTCGCGCCCATGCCGATCAGGCAGTCGTCCTCGACGGTGCAGCCGTGCACCACGGCGTTGTGGCCGATGGAGACGCGCTCGCCGACGGAGACCGGGAACCCGGGGTCCACGTGCAGGGTGCAGTTGTCCTGCACGTTGCTGTCGGCGCCGAGCACGATCGGCCCGCAGTCGGCGCGCAGCACCGCCGAATACCAGATGCTGGCGCCGGGCGCGAGGCTGACGTTGCCGACCACCACGGAGGTGGGCGCCGTGAAGGCGGTGGGGTCGATCTGCGGGCTCTTGCCGCCCACGCCCGCGACGAGTGCCCGGCCGGCCGTGCCGAGGTCCGCGTGTTCCGTCATGTTCCTCTTCCTCAGTCCTGTGTCCGCCGGGCCTGGTGTGCCCGGTGTGCCTGACGTGTCGCGCTACCGGCACCGTAGGGCACGCCGCGCGCGGGCCGGCGATGGGGTGAAGATCACGGCACGGTCGGGGCATCCGCGCGTTACCGTGGCCCGGTGCCGAAGAACCAGAACACGTTCTCATCCCTGACCGCCCTGCGCCGCCGCGTCGCGGGCCGCATCGCCCACGGCGTCTGGCGGTGGATGCAGCAGGCCGGCGCGGTCACCGCCCGGACCACGGGCGGGCTCCGCTTCGGCGCGATCGGGGAGGGCACCCGGCTCGCCTTCCCGCAGGGCACCGTCTTCGGCGAGCCGTGGATCCACCTCGGCGAGTGCTGCATCATCGCGGAGCAGGTCACCCTGACGGCCGGGATGCTGCCGGGCCTCGACCTCGGCACCGAGCCCGTGCTGGTCATCGGCAACGGCGTGGTGCTCGGCCGGGACAGCCATGTCATTGCCGACGCCCCCATCAGCATCGGCAACGACACCTTCTGCGGGCCCGGGGTGTACATCACGTCCACCAACCACAGCTACGACGACCCGCACGAGCCGATCGGCCGGCAGTGGCCGCGCAGCGAACCGGTGGAGATAGGCCCCGGCTGCTGGCTCGGCACGGGCGCGGTGATCCTCCCGGGGGCGCGGCTCGGCCGCAACGTGGTGGTGGCCGCGGGGTCCGTGGTCCGCGGCGAGGTGCCCGACCACGCCGTGGTGGCCGGGGCCCCGGCGCGCATCGTGCGCCGGTGGAGCCAGCAGACGGGCTGGCAGCCGCCGCTGCGCACGCCGGCCCCGGTGCCGATCCCGGACGGGATGACCTCCGAGCAGCTCCGGGCCCTGGCGGAGCTCGCGGAAGCGGAGCAGTGCGCGGCCGACGCGGAGCAGTGCGCGGCGGAGGCACAGGAGGACACGGCCGGTGCGGAGCAGCAGCGGACGGCCGACGCGACCACGGCCGGCCGGTCCGGCTGACCGACCGGGGTGCTAGCCGGCCGCCAGCAGAACCGTTCCGGCGAGAGTCAGCCCGGCACCGGCCGCCTGGACCGCGCGCAGCCGTTCGCGGAGCACGGCGAAGGCGGCGAACGCGGTGATCACCGGGTAGAGCGAGGAGAGCACGGCGGCCACGGTGACCGGGCCGTTCTGGGCGGCGACGGAGTAGGTGCCGTTCGCCGCGACGTCGGCGAGCCCGACGAGGGCCAGCGCGGGCAGCAGCCGCCACACGGTCCGCAGACCGGCGCCCTCGGGCAGGGCGGGGGTGCCGCGCCGGCTCCGCACCCACAGGACGCCGCCGCCCGCGACCACGTTGGTCACGCGCTGCACGAACAGGGCGAGGAAGAGCCCGGCCACCGAGTCGGAGGCCTCCGAGATCAGCGCCATCACCGCGCCGAAGCCGAAGGCGGCCGTCAGGGTCAGTACCACGGTCTGGCGCTGCACGGGCGCGCCGCGCAGCTCGGGACCGCCCGCGAGGACGATGCCCACGACGGCGATCGCGATCCCGGTCACCTGGCCGTGCCCGGGCTGCTCGCCCATCGCCAGCCCGACCCCGACGGGTACGACCACCCCGAGCGAGCCCAGCGGCGAGACCACTCCCATCGGGCCGAGCGCCAGCGCCTTGTAGAAGCTGAACATGGCGACGGGCCCGACCAGCCCTGCGGTGACCGCGAACCACAGCTGCAGCCCGGCCTCCCGCCAGGCACCGGTGGCCAGTACCACCGAGCCGAGCGCGAGGACGGCGAGCACCTGCGAGGCCACGACCACGGTCAGGGCGGGCAGCCGGCGGGTCAGCAGCCCGCCGCCGAAGTCCGCGAGGCCCCACAGCAGGGCCGTGGCCAGGGCGAAGAGGGAGGTCATGCAGGGCCTCGCAGTACAGCGCGGTGAACGGTCGGGTGCATTGTCGAGTACATCGAGACGTGGAGCCACCGCCTGGAACCGGGTGGGGGCACCGCCTCCGCCCCGCACCCCGCCGGCACCTACGGGATGCCGCACGTCACGACCGGGGAGCTGACCCTGCCGGTCGCCGACGAGCAGTACGCAACCGCCGACGGGCGGGCCGCGCGGTTACAGGGCCGGGATCTCAATGGCGGGGCAGCGGTCCATGACCATCTCCAGGCCGGCCTCGCGGGTACGGGCGAACGCGGCCTCGTCCACCACGTCGAGCTGGAACCACACGGCGTCCGCGCCCGCGGCCACCGCCTCGTCCGCGACCTGCCCCGCCAGGGAGCTGTTGACGAACACGTCCACCACGTCCACCTTGAACGGGATCTCCGCCAGCGAGGCGTACCCCTGCTCCCCGTGCACCGTCTCGGCCTTCGGGTGCACGGGGACCACCCGCTTCCCGAACCGCTGGAGCACGCGCGCCACCCCGTACGCGGCCCGGTCCCGGTTGTTGGACAGGCCCACGACGGCCCAGGTGTCGCCGAGCTCGGTGAGGATCTTGCGGATGGTTGCCGGGTCGCCGTACACGGGTGCTGCCTCCTGATGTCGTCCGGGTCCTGCCCGCCGGGTGCGGCCGGTGATCCGGACCGCAGCACTCGACAACAGGAAGGACGCATGTCCGATTCCCCGTAGGGTGGAGCGGTGAAGTCAGACCAGTACGCGACGGTGGCCCGCGAGGGCGTGCACGAGTCCGAGATCAACCGCTCGCGGTTCCTGTGCTCGCTCGCGCCCGCCGCGTCCGAGGGGGAAGCCCAGGAGTTCGTGGCCCGCATCCGCCGCGAGCATCCCACCGCCACGCACAACTGCTACGCCTACGTCATCGGCGCCGACGCCTCCGTCCAGAAGGCCAGCGACGACGGCGAGCCCGGCGGCACCGCCGGCGTCCCCATGCTCCAGATGCTGATGCGCCGCGACATCCGGTATGCGGTGGCCGTCGTCACCCGTTACTACGGCGGCGTGAAGCTCGGCGCCGGCGGTCTCATCCGCGCCTACGGAGGCGTCGTCGGCGAAGCGCTCGACGCGCTCGGCACCGTCACCCGCCGCCGCTACCGGCTGGCCACCGTCACCGTCGACCACCAGCGCGCCGGCAAGATCCAGAACGACCTGCGGTCCACCGGCCGGACCGTCGTCGACCTGCGCTACGGGGCCGCCGTCGAGATCGAGGTCGCCCTGCCCGAGGCCGACCTGCCCGGCTTCGAGGCCTGGCTCGCCGACACCTCGGCCGGCACCGCCGCCCTCGCGCTCGGCGGTGAGACGTACGCGCCCTGAGCACCCCGGCGACGCGTTAGCGTAGAGGGGTTCATCAGGCGGCCACGGCGACTCAGGGGGCGGACGGACATGTGTGCAGAGACGGCCGGCGGGGCCGGCGAGTGAGGCTCCTGCACACCTCCGACTGGCACCTCGGCCGGTCCTTCCACCGCGTCAGCCTGCTCGGGGCCCAGGCCGCCTTCATCGACCACCTCGTGTCGACCGTCCGCGAGCACGAGGTCGACGCCGTCCTCGTCGCCGGCGACGTCTACGACCGGGCCGTGCCCCCGCTGCCCGCCGTCGAGCTCTTCGACCGGGCCCTGCACCGCCTCGCCGACCTCGGCGTACCCACCGTCATGATCTCCGGGAACCACGACTCCGCCCGCCGCCTGGGCGTCGGCGCCGGGCTGATCGGCCGGGCCGGGATCCACCTCCGGACCGATCCCGACGGCTGCGCCGACCCCGTGGTGCTGGCCGACGTACACGGCGACGTGGCGCTGTACGGGCTGCCCTACCTGGAGCCGTCCCTGGTCAGGGACCGGATCGGCGCCGACGGGGTCAGCCACGAGGCCGTCCTCGGCGCGGCCATGGACCGCATCCGGGCCGACCTCGCCGGGCGCGCCCCCGGCACCCGCTCCGTCGTCCTCGCGCACGCCTTCGTCACCGGCGGCCAGGCCAGCGACAGCGAACGCGACATCGCCGTCGGCGGCGTCGAGGCCGTACCCGCCTCCGTCTTCGACGGGGTCGACTACGCCGCCCTCGGCCACCTCCACGGCTGCCAGACCATCAACGAACGGGTCCGCTACTCCGGTTCCCCGCTCGCCTACTCCTTCTCCGAGGCCGACCACCGCAAGACCATGTGGCTCGTCGACCTCGGCCCGGCCGGGGAGATCACCGCCGAGCGGATCGACACCCCCGTCCCGCGCCCCCTCGCCCGGCTGCGCGGCCCCCTCGCCGCGCTGCTCGAGGACCCGGCGCACACCGCGCACGAGGACTCCTGGATCGAGGCCACCCTCACCGATCCCGTGCGCCCCGACGACCCCATGGCCCGCCTCACCACCCGCTTCCCGCACACCCTCAGCCTCGCCTTCGACCCCGACGGCCGCGAGGAGGACGGCGGCGCCACCTACGCCCAGCGGCTCCGCGGCCGCAGCGACCAGGAGATCGCCGAGGACTTCGTCGTCCACGTGCGCGGCGGCGGCGCCGACGAGGCCGAACGGGCCGTGCTCCAGGCCGTCTTCGAGGACGTGCGCACCGCCGCCGCCGACGGCGCGCAGGAGGCCCGCCGATGAGGCTGCACCGGCTCCGGATCACCGCCTTCGGCCCCTTCGCCGAACCCCAGGAGATCGACTTCGACGCGCTGTCCGCCGCCGGGATCTTCCTGCTGCACGGACCCACCGGCGCGGGCAAGACCTCCGTCCTGGACGCCGTCTGCTTCGCCCTGTACGGATCCGTGCCCGGCGCCCGCCAGGCCCCCGGCACCAGCCTGCGCAGCGACCACGCCGCGCCCGGCACCCCCACCGAGGTCACCCTCGAACTCACCGCCGGCGGACGGCGCCTGGAGCTCACCCGGCGCCCCGAACAGGACCGGCCGAAGAAGCGCGGCACCGGCACCACCAAGGACAAGGCGCAGAGTTGGCTGCGCGAGTACGACGGGCAGCAGTGGACCGCCCTCAGCCGCTCCCACCAGGAGATCGGCGAGGAGATCGAGCAGCTGCTCGGCATGAGCCGGGAGCAGTTCTGCCAGGTCGTCCTGCTGCCGCAAGGCGAGTTCGCCCGCTTCCTGCGCGCCGACGAGCAGGCCCGCAGCCGCCTCCTGAGCCGCCTCTTCGACACCCGCCGCTTCGCCGCCGTCGAAACCCTGCTCGCCGAGCGCCGCCGGGCCGCCGAGGCCAGGGTCCGGGCCGGCGACGAGAAGGTCCTCGGCACCGCGCAGCGGCTCGCCCAGGCCGCCGGGGACAGCGCCGACCTGCGGGCCTGGCCCATGCCCGCCCACCAGCCGGGCGACCCCGGCCTGGCCGGGGCCGTCCGGGCGTGGGCCGCCGTCGCGCGGTGCGCCGCCCGGGAACGGCTCACGGTCGCCGAGTACGCGCTGGCCGCCGTCGAAGGCCGGCACGCCGCCGCCCGGCGGGCCGCCGAGGAGGCCCGCGAACTCGACCGGCTCCAGCGCCGGCACGCCGAGACCGCCCGCCGGGCCGCCCTCCTCGCCGAAGCCGCCCCCGAACGGCAGCGGATCCGGGAACTCCTCGACCGGGCCGCCCGCGCCGCCCTCGTCGCCCCCGCCCTGGAACTGCGCCGAGCGGCTTCCGCCGCCCACCTGGCCGCCGCCGACGCCGAGTCGGCCGCCCGCGCCGAACTGCCCCCGCCCCTGGCCGGAGCCGGACCGGAGCAGCTGGCCGGCATCGAACAGCGGCTGCGGGAGGACCTCGGCGCCCTGGGCGCCGGCCGGCGGGCCGAGCAGCGCAGCGCCGAGATCGGCCGCGGGCGGTCCGCCCTGGAGCGGGAGGCCCGCGACGCCGAGGAGCAGCTGCGGGAGTCCGTCGAATGGCTGGCCCGCTGGGAGGACACCCGCGCCGCCCTCGCCGGCCGTGTGGACGCCGCACAGCAGGCCGCGACCCTGGCCGAGCAGCTCGCCGGGAAGCTGGAGCCCGCCCGGATCCGCCTGGACGCGGCCCGGCGGCGCGACGCGCTGGACGCCGAGGCGCAGCGCGCCGCGGGCGAACTGGCCGCCGTACGCGAGGAGTCGGCCGCGGCCCGGGAGCGCTGGCTGGAGCTCAAGGAGGCCCGGCTGCGCGGGATCGCCGCCGAGCTGGCCGCCGCGCTGGTGGCGGGCGAGCCGTGCACGGTGTGCGGTTCGGCCGAGCACCCCGACCCGGCCCGGCCCGCCCCCGGGCACGTGGACCGGGCCGCCGAGGACGCCGCCCATGCCCGCTACGAGCAGGCCGAGGAGCGCCGGGCCGCCGTCGGGCGCACCCTCGCCGCCGCCCAGGAGGCCCGCGCCGGAGCCGCGGCCGCCGCAGGTGACGCCACCACCGCCGACCTCCTCGCCCTGACCTCGGACCTCAGCTCGCGGCACGCCGCCGCCCACGCCGCCGCTGCCGGACTGCACACCGCCCGCGAGCAGCTGGCCCGCGCCGAACGGGAGCACGCCGCACGCAGCACCGACCGGCTGGAGGCCGAGCGCCGGGCCGCCGCCCGGGCCTCCCGGCGCGAGTCCCTGGACCGGGAGCAGGCCTCGCTGGAGGCCGAACTGGCCCTGCTCCGCGAGGGCGCCCCCACCATCGCGGCCCGCGCCCGGATCCTGGAGGACCGGGTCCGGATGGTCACCGGGGCCGCCACCGCGCTGCGCCGCTCCGAGACCGCCGCCGCCCGGCTCAAGGAGGCCGACGGCCAGCTCGCCGACGCCGCCTTCAAGGCCGGCTTCGACACCGTCGAGGCGGCGGCCGCCGCCGTGCTCCCCGACCACGAGCGCAGCGCGCTCCAGCACCGCCTGGACGCCTGGCAGGCCGAGGAGGCGATGCTGGCCGACCGCCGCGGCGAGCGCGACACCGCGGCCGCGGCAGCCCTGCCGCCGGCCGATCCGCACGCCGCCGCGGCCGGGGCCGAGCGGGCCGAGGCGCTGGTGCGCTCCGCCTCCTCCGCCGTCGACGCGGCGCGGGTGCGGTGCGCGGAGCTGGACCGGCTCTCCCGGCAGGCCGAGCAGGAGCTGCGCGCCCTCGGCCCGCTGCGCGAGGCGTACGAGCGGGTGGCCCGGCTGGCCGGCCTCACCGCGGGCACCTCCGCCGACAACGAGCGCAAGATGCGGCTGGAGGCGTACGTGCTGGCGGCCCGCCTGGAGCAGGTGGCGGCCGCGGCGACGGTACGGCTGCTGAGGATGTCCGGCGGCCGCTACACCCTCGTCCACTCCGACGCCAAGGCGAGCGGACGCGGACGCTCCGGTCTCGGGTTGCACGTGGTGGACGCCTGGACCGGCAGCGAGCGCGACACCGCCACCCTGTCGGGCGGCGAGACCTTCTTCGCCTCCCTCGCCCTCGCCCTCGGACTGGCCGACGTGGTCTCCGACGAGGCGGGCGGCGTACGCCTGGACACCCTCTTCATCGACGAGGGCTTCGGCAGCCTGGACGAGCAGGCGCTGGACGAGGTCCTCGACGTGCTCGACTCGCTGCGCGAGCGGGACCGCAGCGTCGGCATCGTCAGCCACGTCGCGGACCTGAGGACCCGCGTGCAGGCCCAGCTGGAGGTCGTCAAGCAGCGGGGTGGCTCGGCCGTCCGCCACCGCACGGCCGGCGTCACGGGCTGAGCGGGCGGCGGGGCAGCGGCGAGGAGTACACGATGCTGGTGGTGACGGCGCCGAGCCCCGAGATGCGGCCGGCGACCTCCTCCAGGTGCCCCATCGAGCGGGCGGCGACCTTCAGCACGAAGCAGTCGTCGCCCGTGACGTGGTGGGCCTCCAGGATCTCCGGGGTCGCCTCCAGCAGATCGTGGAACGGCTTGTAGTTGCCGTGCGGGTAGCGCAGCCGCACCAGCGCCAGGATCGACTTGCCCAGCTTCTCCGGGTTCACCACGGCCGTGTACCCGGTGATCACGCCGGCCTCCTCCAGGCGGCGCACCCGCTCGGTGACGGCGCTGGCCGACATGGAGACGGCGCGGGCGAGGTCGGCGAAGCTGGCCCGGCCGTCCTCTTGGAGGGTGGCCAGGATGCGCCAGTCAGTGGCGTCGGGGGAATACTCGGTCATCCGGCAGGTGTAGCAGGGGAATCCCCGGCGAAACAAGGGAAAGGCGGGGGGAACTCCCTTCCCGGGTGATCAACAGGCTCATAGATTCGGGGACATGACGACGACACAGCACCCCGCCGCCTCCGCCGCGTCCTCCGCTTCCGTTGCACCTGCTGCCCCCGCTGCGCCTGCTGTCCCCGCCGTGCCCGAGAACCCCGTACTCCGGGTTCCGCCGGCCACCCCCGGCGCGGCCGCCGCCTACTTCGCCGCCAGCCTCGCCTTCCACGCGGACGTGTCCGATGTCGCCGCCGCCTTCAAGGCCCACCGCGAGCAGGGCACGGCACTCGGCTTCCAGCTGATCGACTCCCGCTCCACCCCCGCCTGGGACCAGGCACACGTCCCCGGCGCGATCCACCTGCCCACCGCCCTGATCCCCGAACAGGCCGAGCAGCTCCTCGACAAGGGCGTCCCCGTGGTCACGTACTGCTGGGGCCCCGGCTGCAACGGCGCCACCCGCTCCGCGCTCGCCCTCGCCCGGCTCGGCTTCCAGGTCAAGGAGATGCTCGGCGGTATCGAGTACTGGATCCGCGAGGGCTTCGAGGTCGAGACCTGGCAGGGCGGGCAGCAGCGCGCCGAGGCCGACCCGCTGACCGCGCCCACCGACTCCGACGACTGCGGCTGCTGACACCGCTGCGGACCGCCGTACGGGCCGCCTGCTCCCCGAGGGGAAGCGGGCGGCCCGTACACGGCACCGGGGGCCGGGGCCGCAGGCGCCCGGGTCAGAGCTTCGACAGCTCGTCCACCAGGTCGTCCAGGCCCATCGATCCCTGCGACAGCGCCGCCATGTGCCACGCCTTCAGGTCGAACGCATCGCCGTGCGCGGCCCGGGCGTTGTCCCGGCCCAGCAGCCAGGCGCGCTCGCCCAGCTTGTAGCCGATCGCCTGGCCCGGCATCGACAGGTAGCGGGTCACCTCGCTCTCTATGAACTCCGCCGGCCGGCTGTTGTGCTGCGCGAAGAACTCCTGCGCCAGGTCCACGGTCCAGCGCTCACCGGGGTGGAACGGCGAGTCCGCCGGGATCTCCAGACCCAGGTGCATGCCGATGTCCACGATGACCCGCGCGGCCCGCATCATCTGGCAGTCGAGGTAGCCCAGGCGCTGCTCGGCGTCCTTCAGGTAGCCCAGCTCGTCCATCAGGCGCTCCGCGTACAGCGCCCAGCCCTCGACGTTGGCGCTGACCAGGCCCACGCTCGCCTGGTAGCGGGAGAGCCGGTCCGCGACGTGCGCCCACTGCGCGAGCTGGAGGTGGTGGCCCGGAACGCCCTCGTGGTACCAGGTGGAGACCAGGTCGTACACCGGGAAGCGGGTCTGGCCCATCGTCGGCAGCCAGGTGCGCCCCGGGCGGGAGAAGTCCTCGGAGGGGCTCGTGTAGTACGGGGCCGCGGCGCCGCCCGCCGGGGCGATCCGGGACTCCACCCGCTTGACCCGCTCGGCGAGTTCGAAGTGGGTGCCGTCCAGGTTCTCGACGGCCTCGTCCATCAGGCCCTGGAGCCAGGCCTGGACCTCGTCGACGCCCTCGATGTGGGTGCCGTGCTCGTCCAGGTGCCGCAGCGCCTCCCAGGGGCCGGCGCCGGGCAGGATCCTGGCCGCCTCGGTCTTCATCTCGGCGAGCAGCCGGTGGTATTCCGACCAGCCGTAGGCGTACGCCAGGTCCAGGTCCAGGTCCGTGCCGTTGAAGTAGCGCGACCAGCGGGCGTAGCGCTCGCGGCCCACCGCGTCGGGGGCACCGGCAACGGCAGGGGCGTACACCGCGCGCATCCAGTCGCGCAGTTCGGCGAGGGCGGCGGTCGCGATGCCGGCCGCCTGCTCGAGCTCGCCGCGCAGGGCCTGCGGGCCGCGGGCGGCGAACTCGCCGAAGAAGCCGCCGCCCGCGCCGTTCCCGGCGCCGTCCGCTTTCCCGTCCGCTTCCCCGTCCTCGCCGGCCCAGGTGGTGAGCTGGCCGATGAAGGTGGCGGTGGCGCGCGGGCCGCCGTACAGGCCGCGGTCGAGCCCCACCCGGAGGCTCTCGCGGTAGCCGGCCAGGGCGGCGGGTACCGCGCGCATCCGCTCGGCGATCGCGGCCCAGTCCTCGTCCGTGTCCGCCGGGGTCAGCGGGAAGACGTCGCGGACGGCGTGCGCGGGGGAGTGGATGTTGCTGACGGCGCGCAGGTCCTCGTCCGCCTCGTACACGGCGAGTTCGGCGGTCAGGCGCTCCCGCAGCAGGCGGGCGCAGCGGCGCTCGACGTCGCTGTCCGCGCCGGGCAGCAGCTCGGCGGCGTCGAGCCGCTCGAGGGTGGAGCGGGCCAGGTCGGCCACGGCCGCACGGCCGGCCGGCGAGAAGTCCGGGAGCCTGCCGGAACTCGCCGCGACACCGAGGTAGGTGCCCGTGATGGGGTCGAGGGCGATGAGGTCGTCGACGTAGGCATCGGCGACCCGGCGGGGCAGCCGGGACGCGATGTCGCTGCGGAGGGTGTCTGACATGCGGACATCTTCGTATGCGCGGAGGGTCCGCGTCATCACCGTTCGCTGTCGGCCTGCTGACGCTGTGCGGGCCGGCTGCCGCCCGGGAGCCCGTACGGGATCCGGGTGCCGGCGGGCGCCTTGCCGAGGCGGGCGGTGATCACGAGGGTGCCCTCCTCGACCAGGTAGTCGAGGGGGAGGCCGAGGCCGCGCATGGCCGCGGCCATACCGGTGTTGGAGGCCTGCGTCACGGCGTACACGCTGTCGCAGCCCGCCTCGACGGCCATCGCGACGAGCCGGCTCAGCAGCTCGGAGCCGATCCCGCGGCGCTGCCAGTCGTCCTCGATCAGGAGCGCGACCTCGGTCTCGTCCCCGTCCCACAGCAGGTGGCCGAGGGCGACCAGCCTGCCGGACGCGGTGGTCGCGGCCAGTGTGCGGCCGAAGCGCGGGCTCAGCAGGTGGTCGAGGTAGCGGTCCGCGTCGGCGACGGGGCCGTGGTAGCGCAGGCCCAGGGTGCGCTCGGAGCAGCGGTCGTGCATCGCGCGGGCGGCGGGCAGGTCGGACCGGTCGGCGCGGCGCACGGTGATCTTGTTGCCCTCGGGCAGGGTCAGCACGTCCTGGCTGCGCGGGATGCGCGGGCCGAGCCGGGCGTCGAGCTCGACGAGGGCCTGGGCGCGGGCGAACTCGGTCGGGGTGAACGGCAGATGGGGCCGCACCACGGTCAGGGCACCGCCGGAGGGGTCGCGCAGCCGCATCACGGTCGCCTCGAGAACGCCCTCGACCGGGGCGTCGGCGCCGACGTTGGGACGGCCGGAGAGGCCGGTCGCCGGAATGGAGTGGATGGTGCAGCGGCCGAGCAGCTGGCGCAGTGCGAGCGGCAGTTCGGCGGCGTCCAGCGCGGTGCGGGTGGCCAGGCCCAGCAGCCGGGTCGGGGTGTCGACGAGGTCGTGGGCGTCGGCCCGCTCGATCCAGGTGTCCCTGCCGCCGGAGCCGGCGACGGCGCGGGTGAGCTCGGCGGAGCGCAGCTGCTCCGGGGCGCGCAGCAGGAACTCGTCCACGGTGCCGCCCTCGGGCAGCGGGTGCGTCTGGAGGGTCAGGATGTCCACGCCGTGGGAGGCGAGCGCCGTGCACAGGGCGGCCAGGCTGCCGGGCTCGTCGCGCACGGTCGTCCGCATCCGCCACAGCGAGGCCGTGGTCGCCGTCGTGCCGCCGGCGGGGGCGCTCGCCGCCGGGGCCGCGGCCGGGCCGGCGGCCTCCGTATCGGAGGGGGCTGTGCTCGCGGGCGGCGGCGCATGGCTGTGGCGGCGAGCCCACCAGGTGTGGAACGCCGCCGTCACCAGGAGGGCCACGGCCGAGGCGACCAGCAGGACGGGGCCGCTCGGGCCGTGCACGACGAGGTTGGCGATGCCGTCGGCGACCGCGACGGCACAGAACAGGGCGGCCAGCTCGACGAGGTCGCGGCGCCAGTGGTGGTGGCGGTGGGAGCGGTGGGCGGGGGCATGCGTGCGTTCAGTCATGCATGCCACTGTGACGCAGGGGTGTTGCGTGGTCACGAACGGTCTGTGACCGCCTGGTTAAGCGTCCATCTGGCCGATTTCGCCCTGATTTCCGCTCCCCGCTGCCCTGCCCGGAGGCGCCTGCCCGCCCGGCTGCCCTGTCTGTCCTACTGGCCCACGCGGCCGGGCTGGAGCGTCTTGGTGAAGAGTACGCCGCCGCCCTGGCGCCGCAACCGCACGGTGAGTTCCCCGGAGCCGCCGTCGATCTCGACTTCCCCGTAGTACGGGGGGTTCTCGGACGGCGACATGTTCGCGAAGGGGGCCGACTGCACGAACTCCGTGCGGGCGCCGAAGGTCGGGTCCAGCTTCCCCGCCGGGAAGCCGCCCGCCCCGACGGGGCCGGAGACGAACTCCCAGAACGGCGCGAAGTCCACGAAGGCGGCTCGCTCGGGGGCGTAGTGGTTCGCGGCCGTGTAGTGGACGTCGGCGGTCAGCCACAGGGTGCCCGTGATGCGCTGGTGCTTGATGTGGCGCAGGAGTTCGGCGATCTGGAGCTCGCGGCCCAGCGGGGCGCCCGGGTCGCCCTGGGCCACCGCCTCGAAGTTCGCGGCCCCGTCGGGCACGACGATCCCGAGGGGCATGTCCGAGGCGATCACCTTCCAGGCGGCCCGGGAGCGCGACAGCTCGCGCTTGAGCCAGGCCAGCTGCTCCGGGCCCAGGATGCCGATCGGGTCGTCCGTCTGGCGGCCGGGGGAGTTGGCGTTGCGGTGGGTGCGCATGTCGAGCACGAACACGTCGAGCAGCGGGCCGTACCGCATCACCCGGTACATCCGGCCCTCGGCGCGGCCGCCGCGGAGGTCGGTGACGGGGAAGTACTCGCCGAAGGCCTGGCGGGCGCGGGAGGCGAGGGTGTCGACGTCCCTGACGGTGTAGCGGGGGTCCTCCAGCAGCTGGCCGGGGTACCAGTTGTTGCGCACCTCGTGGTCGTCCCACTGGGCGAGGACCGGCACCTGGGCGTTGAAGTCGCGCAGGTTGCGGTCGAGCAGGTTGTAGCGGAAGTTTCCGCGGAACTCGTCCAGGCTCTCGGCGACCTTCGACTTCTCCGCGGTGGTGACGTTGCGCCAGATCCCGCCGTCACGCAGCGGGACGGAGGCCTGGATCGGTCCGTCCGCGTAGACCGTGTCCCCGCTGAAGAGGAAGAAGTCGGGGTCGCGCAGCCGCATTTCGTCGAAGACGCGGTAGCCGCCGAGGTCGGGGTTGATGCCCCAGCCCTGGCCGGCCAGGTCGCCGGACCACAGGAAGCGCACGTTCCGGCGGCGCGAGACGGGGGTGGTCCGGAACGAGCCCTGCACGGGCCGGCTGCAGCGTCGCGGGTCGTCCGGGTCGGCCAGGACGACGCGGTAGTGGATCTGCTGCCCGGGCGGCAGGTCGCGCAGGGTGACGGTCCCGGTGTAGTCGGTGCCGGGGCCGAGGTAGGGGCCGCCGTGGTGGCGGACGCCGTAGCGGAAGGACTCGCTCGGGGAGGTGTGGACGTACATCCGCGCCGGGCGGTCGGAGCGCGTCCAGACGGTGGCCGAATGGGCGGTGATCTCACCGGACTGGATGCCCCACGGCGCGCTCGGGCGGCCCGAGCGGGCGAAGGCCGGCGCACCGGCCGGTCCGGCGGAACCCGCAGTGGAACCGGCCGTGGCGGTGGCGGTGGCGGTGGACGCGGCGAACGCCTGCGGGCCGATCGCGCCGGACAGGGCAAGGCCCACCGGAACGGCGATCGAACCGCCGAGCAGGGACCGTCGGGTGTACGGCATGGGTGCCATCGGAGCGTCTCCAGGGCCGGCCGGGGAAGGGTCGGACCAGTGTGCCGAGGCACCCCGGCCCGCCCGCGTCGCACACGCGAACCCCGGATGAACAGCCGCCGGACGTCATCCCACCTCGGTGTTCGCCACCGCACGCACCGTGTCCAGGACCACCCGCGCCACCAGCGCCGGGTCGTCGTTCATCGGGACGTGGCCGCAGCCGGGCAGCCGCACCAGCCGGGCATCCGGGACGACGCGCTTGGCCCGTACGCCCTGACGGGGCAGCAGGAGCCGGTCGCGGGAGCCCCATGCGATGGTGACCGGCAGTCCGGGGACGTCCTCGGTGAACCGTACGGAGCGGCCCGCCGCCAGGGTCTCCTCGAAGCCGGTCGCCTCGCGCAGGGCGAGGGTCTCGGCGACCACGGCCTCGGGTGAACGGCGGGCCGGGCGCGCGTAGATGGTGCCGGTGAGGGCCGTCCGGCCGGCGGCGCTGTGGGAGAGCCGCTCCAGGGTGGACAGCGGCAGGGCCAGCGCGCCGACGCGCATCGCGCGCAGGGTGGCGAAGGCGTACCGGCGTTCGGCCCCGGTCCAGAAGCCGGCGGGGGAGAGCGCGGTGACCGAGCGGGCCAGGGTGCTGCGGCCCATCTCCAGTGCGAGGAGACCGCCGAGGGAGTTGCCGACGACGTGCGGGCGTTCGGCCCCGAGGGACGCGCAGAGCGACCCGAGGGCGGAGGCGACTGTTCCGAGGTCGTACGGAACCCCGTCGGGCAGGGGCTCCGAGACCCCGAAGCCGGGCAGGTCGACGGCGATCACATCGTGTTCGGCGGCCAGGATGTCGGTGACGGGGTGCCAGGCCTGGAGGTGGTGGCCTATGCCGTGCAGCAGGAGAAGCGGTTCGCCGGAGCCCTTGCGCTCGTAGGCGACGGTGGCGGTGCGGGGGCCCAGCGGCGAGTCGATCGGGAAGGAGACCGTGGCGGTCATGCTGCTCCTCGTCGGGTGGACACGTGTGAGACAGGCTGTCAGTAATCGCTATGGTCATGATTACCGTCCGGTAGGCCTTGACTACAAGCCTCTGGCGCGTGTCGGGGCAGCGGAGCGGCATGCCCCCCATCGCGCGGCTTGCCCTGCTGGGCGGCGCGAACATCGCATGAACGGCTTGATGCGTATGCCCGATGTGCCCGGTAAAGGGGTGAGGATTGGTCTTGACCAAGGCGCCGCACCGATCCTATGGTCGCAGGGATAGTGCAGGAACCTTTAATAAACAAAGGCGCGGAACTGCCGCTGGAACACGGCGATTGCAGCGATGGCAGGAGGAGTCAGGGTGGGGACCACGCAGCTGGAAACGGTGCCGGAGCCGAAGTACTGGCACCTGAAGACCGTTCTGAGCGAGGCGCTCGACCAGGACTTCGCCGTGGGCGAGGTCCTCCCGAACGAGCGGGAGCTCGCCGCCCGCTTCGGAGTGGCGCGCGCGACCCTGCGCCAGGCACTGGAACAGCTGGAACTGGAAGGCCGCCTGCAGCGCCGCCGCGGAGTCGGCACCACCGTCGCCCCGCCCCGGGTCGGCGTCGCCGTCGGAACCCCCCGGCACAGCTGGCCCGGCGAAGCCGCCGACGGCTGGGAGGTCGTCGACACCGTCGACGCGCCCGTGCCCGCCGCCGCCCTGAAGCTGCTGGGCGTCCCCGCCGACCAGCCCGTGCACACCGTGCGCCGGACCCGGGTCACCCAGGGCCAGGCCGTCGCGGCCGAGCTGCTGTACGTGCCCGCCGCCTCCGTGCCCGGCCTGTCCGCGATCGACGCGCCTGCCGGGGCCGCCCGCGCCCGCGCCGTGCTGCGCGAGCTCCAGCGGCTGGCCCTGGACGGCCAGGACCGCTCGGTCGAGCTCGGCTCGGCCCGCGCCGACGACGCCAAGGAGCTGGACCGCCTGCCCGGGGCCCCGGTGCTGGTGGTCACCACCCGCTACCTCACCGCCGCGGGCACGGCGGCCGTCTCGGTCGCCACGTACCGAGCGGACACCTGCCGGCTCACGTTCGGCGACTCCGGCGACGTGCAGATAGCGCACGAGGCCCGCGCCGCCTCCTGACCTGCGCCGACCCCCGAAGCCGCCGGCCCCGAGCCCGAGCGGGGGCCCCGCCCGGCACCTGCCGGAGGGGGCCGTACGCGTACGGGGCCGGGCCGCCCGGGCCGTACACCGGGGGCCGGCCCCGTACGGCGGTCGGTGTGCATGTACGGCGGTCCGATGTGCGTGGCGGTCCGGTATGTGCGGCGGCGCTGTTCAGCGGCGGCGGCCGGTGACCGTCTTCTCCACGGCGAAGAGCTCCTCTTCCACCTGGTCCAGGGCCAGCCGCAGCGCCCCGGTGGCCACCGCCGCCTCGCCGAGCAGGGACTGGGCCACCCGCGGAGGACGCAGGCAGTAGCGCTCCAGCTCCCGGCGCAGCGGGTCCAGTACGCCGTCCAGGCCTGCCGCCCAGCCGCCGACCACCACCAGTTCCGGGTCCATCGCCAGGACCAGGGCCGCCACGTCGTGCACCAGGCGCTGGATGAAACGTTCCACCGCGGCCACGGCCCGCTCGTCCCCCCGCGCGGCCATCGCGAAGACCTCCGCCACCGCCTGCTCGTCGAGCGGGTGCAGCGGCTCGCCGGTGGTCGACAGCAGCCGCTCGGGTGTCGCCTCGCGGCCCAGCAGATGGAGCGCGCCGATCTCGCCGGCGGCCCCGCCGAACCCGCGGTGCAGCCGGCCGCCGATCAGCGAGCCGGCCCCCGGGCTGAGGCCGGCCATCACGAACACCATGTCGTCGGTGTCCTGCGCGGCCCCCTTCCAGTGCTCGGCGAGGGCCGCGGCGTTGGCGTCGTTCTCCACCTGGACGGGGCAGCGGAAGGACCGCCGCAGCCGGTCCCCGAGCGGCAGCCCGGTCCAGCCGGGCAGGGCCGTGCCCAGGCGCACCGTGCCGTCCGCCTCCACGATCCCGGGGCTGCCGACGCCGACGGCCCGCAGGGAGTCCCGCGGCACGCCAGCCCGGCGCAGCAGATCGGCCACCGCGGCCCGTACGCGCTCCAGCCGCTCGTCGGCGGACGCGGTCTCCGAGACGTCCTTGGTGCCGGCTCCGATCACCCGCCCGTCCAGCCCGGACAGCAGCACCGCGATCCGGTGGGAGCCGATCTCGATGCCGAGCAGGTGCCCGGCCTCGGCCCGGAACCGGAAGCGGCGGGCGGGCCGCCCCTGGCGCCGTGCCCCTTCCTCGGCCTCCGCCTCGACGACGAGCCCGGTGCCGATCAGCCCCTCCACGGCGCCCTCGACGGTGGGCCGGGAAAGCCCGGTCACCCGGGTGAGATCGGTGAGCGTCGGCGACTGCGCGGCGCGCAGCGCGCGCAGCACCACGGCCGAATTGATCCGCCGGAGCAGAGAGGGATCTCCGCCGGTCAGCTGCCCCAACGTCTGTCCTCCCAGCTGGCGAGCCTGTCAGCCGGATCGTACTGCGCCCCCGCCGCGGCGGCGAGATGCGGCCCCCACCGGACCAGGCCGGGGCGGGCGCGGGGCGGTCGGTGCGGGGCGGTCAGGTCGGGACGACGAAACCCGACTCGTACGCCGCGATCACCGCCTGGGTGCGGTCGCGCGCGCCCAGCTTCGACAGCACCGCGCTCACATGGGACTTCACGGTCTCGGCTCCCACGAACATCTCGGCCGCGATCTCCGCGTTGGTCAGCCCCCGCGCCATCAGCCGCAGCACTGCTTCCTCCCGCTCGGTCAGGGCGGCCCGCTCCAAACGGGCCCGCGCCCCGCTGCTCCCGTACTCCGCGGCCAGCGACCGCACCGCTGCCGGGAAGAGCAGCGTCTCCCCCTCCGCGACCAGCCGCACCGCGTGGACGATCTCCGACGGCCGGGCCCGCTTCAGCAGGAACCCGTCCGCCCCCGCCCGCAGCGCCCGGTACACGTACTCGTCGTTCTCGAAGGTGGTGACCACCAGGATCTTCGGCGGTTCGTCGATGCTCTTCAGCACCGCCTTGGTCGCTTCGATCCCGTCCAGCAGCGGCATCCGCACGTCCATGGCCACCACGTCCGGCCGCAGCTGCCGGACCAGCGGGATCACGGCCGCCCCGTCCGCGGCCTCACCCACCACCTCGATGTCGGGCTGGGCATCGAGCACGGCGCGCAGACCCGCGCGCACCAGGGGTTCGTCGTCCACGAGCAGTACGGTGACCGGCATTCCCTCAGCGTATGTGCTCCAGCGGAAGCCGCGCGCGCACCCTCCATCTCCCCTTGTACGGACCGGACTCCGCCGCACCGCCGAGCAGCGCGGCCCGCTCCCGCATCCCCCGCAGCCCGCTGCCGCTGCCGCCGGGTGCCCCCAGGCCCGCCGGCAGCGGATTCGACACCTCCAACTCCAGCCGTCTGCCGGTCATCTCCACCCTCACCCGGACCGGGACCGGACCGCAGTGCCTCAACACGTTCGTGAGCGCCTCCTGCAGGATCCGGTACGCCTCCTGGGTGACGGGCCGGGGCAACGTCTCCAGCGGGCCCGTCAGTTGGGCGTGCACCTCCGCCCCCGAGGCCCGGGTGGAGTCCAGCAGCCGGTCCGCGTCCGCCAGCGTCGGCCGCTGCGAGGGACGCGGACCGGAATCCCGCAGCACCGACAGGACCCGCTCCAGGTCCTCCAGGGCCGCCCGGCCGGTTTCCTCGATCGCGGTCAACGCCCGCTCCGTGAAGGCCGCATCGCCGGCCGCCCGCGCTGCCCCGGCCTGCACCACGGCCACCGTCAGCGCGTGGCCGATCGTGTCGTGCAGCTCGCGCGCGATCCGGGTGCGCTCCAGCAACTGCTCGGTGCGCTCCTCCAGGACCGAAAGCCGCTCCGCGGCGGACGGACCCAGCAGCCGGGCCGCGATGGAGGTCACGAGCTCGCCCAGCACGTGCACGGTGACGATCAGCAAGACCAGCGGCAGCGGAACGAGCACCGCGGCCACCCAGCGCGGCGGTGTGAACGGCAGCTCCTGGTACCCCTCAATCGGATAGCCCCACGCGGTGGCGAGCAGCTCGACCGTGAGCACCGGCAGGCAGTAGGTCGCGTACAAGGCGACGAACGCCAGCCCCAGCCGTATCTCGAGCCACAGCACGGTCCGCCAGCGGTCGACCCACCGCTTCGAGGCCGACGTGGATATGGCGCTCTCGTCCGACGTCCGGTCGTAGGGAGTCAGCAGGAACTGCGCCTGCAGGCCCTCGGCCATGCGCACCCACGGGAGCAGGCCGAACGGCGCGATGAGGAGAGCCGGCACCCACGGGATGTGCGGCGCTATGAACATCCAGACCGCCACCACCAGCATCGGGACGCACAGGTGAAGCCAACGCGAGTACGTCAGCGGGCGGAACGGTGCTGTGAGCAGTCGGTGCATGCCCCCATCGTGGCAGCCGGACGATCACGGCCGTCTCCCCCGTGCGGGGGAGACGATCCCCCCGCACGGGGGAGGAGAGGGGCTGGAGCAGGCGGCGAATCTTGAGCCATGAACCGCATCGAGATCCGCCAACTGACCAAGGAATACGGCACGGCCAAAGCCGTGGACCACCTCACCTTCGACGTCCTGCCCGGTCGGGTCACCGGCTTCCTGGGACCGAACGGCGCCGGCAAGTCCACCACCTTGCGGGTGCTGCTCGGGCTGGACCGGGCCACCTCCGGCACCGCCACCATCGGCGGCCACCGGTTCACCGACCTCCAGCAGCCGCTGGTCCGCGTCGGCGCGCTGCTGGACGCCCAGGCCGCGCACGGCGGCCGCACCGCCCGGGACCACCTGCTCGCCCTGGCTGTGAGCAACCGCATCCCGGTGCGCCGGGTGGACGAGGTCATGGAGCAGGCCGGCATCGCCTCCGCCGCGAAGCGGCGGATCAAGACCTACTCCCTGGGGATGCGGCAGCGGCTGGGCATTGCCGCCGCCCTGCTCGGGGACCCCGGCGTCCTGCTGCTGGACGAGCCCACCAACGGCCTCGACCCGGAGGGCATCATCTGGATCCGCGAGCTGATGCGCAGCCTGGCCGCCGACGGGCGGACCGTGCTGGTCTCCAGCCACCTGATGTCAGAGACGGCCTCCTTCGTGGATCATCTCGTCATCCTCGGCAGGGGGAAGCTGCTGGCCGACATGTCGATGGCGGCGTTCATCGACGAGCGGAGCACGCCCCGGGTGCGGCTGCGCACTTCCGACCCGATACGCCTGCGGACCACCCTCGCCCGAGAGGGACTGCAGCTGGCCGAGGACGACGGGGGCCGTTGGACCGTCGACGGCGCCCGCGCCGAGGCGATCGGGGCGATCACAGCCCGAGAGGGCATCCCGATCTTCGAACTCTCCGATGAGCGCGCCTCCTTGGAGGAGGCCTACCTCGACCTCACCGGCGACCACGCCCAGTTCGCTTCCGCGGGCCGCTGACCACCCCAGGAGGATCTTCCGCCATGTCCACCACCGCCCTGCCCACCCGAGCCGCCCTGCACTCGGAATGGATCAAGATACGCTCGCTGCGCGGTACCTCCGGGTCCCTCGTCGCCGTCTTCGTGGCCCTCACCGGAATTCAGATGCTCATCGCCGCCGCCATCGGGACCGCCGAGGAAGACAGCTTGGGCACGGACCCGTTGTTCGCCGCCTTCTACAGCCTCGTCTTCGGCCAGACGGCGGCCCTCGCGTTCGGGGCGAACGCCTTCGCGAGCGAGTTCCACAACAACGCCCTGCGGATCACGCTGGCCTCGGTGCCGAACCGGACCCGCTTCTACCTGTCGAAGCTGGTCGCGGTGGGCGGGCTCGCCTTCCTGGTGGGACAGGCGACCGCCTTCGCGACCTTCCTCGGCGGCCAGGCCTTCATGGGCCAGTACGCCATCGGCCTGGGGGCGGAGGGCGCACTCCGCGCCGTCGTCGGCTGCGGGCTCTACCTGACCCTGATGTCCCTGTTCGCCGCCGGCCTCACGGCCGTGTTCCGCAGCGCGGCCGCGACGCTCAGCGTCCTCATACCGTTCGTCCTGGTCGTCCCCTTCGTCGTGGGCGACCTCGCGGGCGGTGCCGTGCAGTACCTGCCGGACCGTGCAGGGCAGATGGTGATGCGCATCGAGTCGCCTGGCGAGCTGGGCCCGTGGACCGGCCTGGGGGTGATGGCGCTGTGGACGGCGGCCGCATTGATCGGCGGCTGGCTGGCGGTGCGTCGACGCGACGCCTGACGCGCATGACGGAAAGCCAGTTGTCAGTGGTCGCCGGAATACTGACGGCATGACCACCGAACGGCATCTGGAGACGATCGACCGGCTGCTGGCCAGTGAGTTCCCCGCCGAGCGCGGCCGGTCGGACGTGGGGACGAGCGGACCGGGGTACCACCTGGCCGAGCTGGGCGGGAGCCGGTGGTACGGGGACGAGGACGCGGCCGACCGGGCGGCGCACGAGGACCAGGTATCCGCCGAGTACGAGGCCCTGACCCAGCGGTTGGAGGAGCGGTGGGGGAGCCCCGACACGTTCAGCCTCGCCGCACTGATACTGCGGGACGGGCACGAGCAGGAGCCGCAGCCCTGGCGGGAGATCGGTGAGACCAGCGACCACCTGCACCTGTGGCGGGCCGGGGACCGCTGGGTCGCCCTGTACACGGCCCGCTGGGGGGCCGACCACTCGCCGCAGCTGATGGCCGCGGTCACCGTGGTCGACCCGCCCTAGGCCTCCGGCTGGGCCTCGGCGGCGGCCTCGGCGGCCGCGCGGAGGCGGGCGTACTCCCGGGCCATGGTCTCCGCGGTCCAGTGGGCGTTGAGACCGCTGGGGTTGGGGAGGGCCCAGATGCGGGTGGAGCCGATGGTCCGCTCCTGCGGGCCTATGGAGGCGCCCTTCTCCTCGAAGGCCGTGCGGTAGGCCGTGACGCCGGCGACGGCCAGCCACTGGGGGCGCAGGCGCTCCACCTTGTCCCTCAGGAGGCGGCCGCCCTCGATCAGCTCCTCCTTGCTCAGCTCGTCGGCCCGGGCCGAGGCACGGGCGACGACGTTGGTGATGCCGAGCCGGTAGGTCAGCAGCTCCTCCTGCTCGGCCGGGGCCAGGCGGCGCGGGGTGAAGCCGGCCAGGTGCAGGACGGGCCAGAAGCGGTTGCCGGGACGGGCGAAGTGGTGCCCCGTCGCGGCGGAGAGGAGACTCGGGTTGATTCCGCAGAACAGCACGCGCAGACCACCCGCGACCACGTCGGGGACGACGCGGTCGCGGGCGGCTTCGAGCTCCGCGGGGGTCAGAGGATCGACCCCGGCGCGTACCCGGCGGCCTCCGGGTACTGCTTGGCGATTGCCTCGATGCGGGAGGCCACCGCCGAGACCTGGTCGCCGGCGGCGCCCGTGAAGGACAGCTTGTCGGCCATCAGGGCGTCGAGCTGCGTCCGGTCCAGCGGCATCCGCTCGTCCGCGGCCAGCTTGTCCAGCAGCTCGTTGCGCTCGGCACCCTGCTCGCGCATCGCGAGCGCGGAGGCCACCGCGTGCTCCTTGATGATCTCGTGGGCGGCCTCGCGGCCGACGCCGGCCCGCACCGCGCCCATCAGGACCTTGGTGGTCGCGAGGAACGGCAGGTAGCGGTCGAGCTCGCGGGCCACGACGGCCGGGAAGGCGCCGAACTCGTCGAGGACCGTGAGGAAGGTCTCCAGCAGGCCGTCGAAGGCGAAGAACGCGTCCGGCAGCGCTACCCGGCGGACCACGGAGCAGGAGACGTCGCCCTCGTTCCACTGGTCGCCGGCCAGCTCGCCGGTCATCGAGGCGTAGCCGCGGAGGATGACCATGAGGCCGTTCACACGCTCGCAGGAGCGGGTGTTCATCTTGTGCGGCATCGCGGAGGAGCCGACCTGGCCCGGCTTGAAGCCCTCGGTGACGAGCTCGTGTCCGGCCATCAGGCGGATCGTCTTCGCGATGGACGACGGGGCGGCGGCCAGCTGCACCAGGGCGGTGACCACGTCGTAGTCGAGCGAGCGCGGGTATACCTGGCCGACGGAGGTGAAGGCCTGGGCGAAGCCGAGGTGGGCGGCGATCCGCTGCTCCAGCTCGGCGAGCTTGGCGGCGTCGCCGCCGAGCAGGTCGAGCATGTCCTGGGCGGTGCCGACCGGGCCCTTGATCCCGCGCAGCGGGTAGCGCCCGATCAGGTCCTCCAGGCGGTCGAAGGCGACCAGCAGCTCGTCGGCGGCGGTGGCGAAGCGCTTGCCGAGGGTGGTCGCCTGCGCGGCGACGTTGTGGGAGCGGCCGGCCATGACCAGCTCCGCGTGCTCGCCGGCCAGCTTGCCGAGGCGGGCGAGGACGGCGACCGTGCGGTCGCGGGCCAGCTCCAGGGAGAGCCGGATCTGGAGCTGCTCGACGTTCTCGGTGAGGTCGCGGGAGGTCATGCCCTTGTGGACGTGCTCGTGGCCGGCGAGGGCGTTGAACTCCTCGATGCGGGCCTTCACGTCGTGCCGGGTGACCTTCTCGCGCTCGGCGATGGAGGCGAGGTCGACGGTTTCCAGGACGCGCTCGTAGTCGGCGAGGGCGGCGTCCGGGACCTCGATGCCGAGGTCTTTCTGGGCGCGCAGCACGGCGAGCCACAGCCGCCGCTCCAGCGTCACCTTGTACTCGGGGGACCACAGGACGGCGAGCTCCGGGGAAGCGTAGCGGCCGGCCAGGACATTGGGGATGCGGGGCTTGGCTGTCACGTGTAGGGATTCTACTGGGGCCGCTGCTGTGCGATTGCGCAGGTCGGACGCCTGCCCCGGATTGTGCCTTGCTACGAGAGCCGCTTGCCCGCGGAGACCTCGTACGGCAGCAGCTCCGGGCGCTTGGCAGGGCGGCCGTCCCCGGAGGAGCGGCCCGTCAGCCGGCGGCCGATCCACGGCAGCAGGTGCTGCCGGGCGAAGCTCAGGTCCTGGGAGCGGCGCACGCCCCAGCCCGGCCGCCGGGCCGGCGGCAGTGCCGCCCGCCAGTCCTCCTGCGCCGGCAGTCCGAGAGTCTGCCAGACCGCCTCGGCCACCCGCCGGTGGCCCTCGTGCGTCAGGTGCAGCCGGTCCACGTCCCACAGGCGCGGGTCGCCGAGCACCGGTGCCCCGTACAGGTCGACCACCAGGGCGCCGTGCCGGGCGGCGAGCTCCTCGAGGATGCCGAAGAGCTCCTCCATCCGGGGCCGGAAGCGCTCCATCACCGTGCCGGTCCGCCCCGGCGAGCGCATCAGCACCAGCGTCTTGCAGGAGGGGGCCAGCAGGCCGACGGCCTCCTCCAGGTGGCCGCGGACCCGGCCCATGTCGACCTGCGGCCGCAGGGCGTCGTTGAGCCCGCCCACCAGCGTCACCACGTCGGCGTGCATCGCCGCCGCCAGCGGGGCCTGGTCCTCGGCGATCTGCCCGATCAGCTTCCCGCGGACGGCGAGGTTCGCATAGCGGAAGCCCGGCTCGCGCGCGGCGAGCCGGGCCGCCAGCAGGTCTGCCCAGCCCCGGTAGGAGCCGTCCGGCAGCAGGTCGGACATGCCTTCGGTGAAGGAGTCGCCGATCGCGACGAAACTGGTGTAAGACGCATTGATCCCCATGGCGCAGCGATGCTACCGCGCGGTACGGATCAGGCGGAGGCCGGGCGCCCGAACAGCTCGCGCAGCACGTCCTCCATCGTCACCAGCCCCGCCATCGTCCCGTCCGGGCCGAGGACCGCCGCCAGGTGCGTCCGGCTGCGCCGCATCGCGGTCAGCACGTCGTCCAGCGGGGTCTCCGCCCGCACCTGCGCGATCGACCGCAGCGCCGACACCGGGAACGGCTGCCTGCGCTCCGGCCCGTCCGCGTCCAGGGCGTCCTTGACGTGCAGGTACCCCAGGATCCTGGACTGCGGGTCGGTCACCGGGAAGCGGGAGTACCCGGACGAGGCCGAGAGCCGCTCCAGCCCGTCCGGCGTGATGCCCACCTTGGCCGCGACGACCCGGTCCGAGGGCAGCACCACGTCGGCGACCGGCCGCCGTCCCAGCTCGAGGGCGTCGTGCAGGCGCTCGCTCGCCCGGTCGTCGATGAGCCCCGCTTCGCTGGAGTCCTTGACGATCCGCGCGAGCTCGTCGTCGGAGAACGTGGCGGAGACCTCGCCCCTCACCTCGACCCGCAGCAGCCGCAGCAGCAGGTTGGCGAAGGCGTTCACCGCGAAGATCACCGGACGCAGCGCCCGGGTGGCCGCGACCAGCGGCGGGCCCAGGAGCAGAGCGGTGCGCACCGGCTCGGACAGGGCCACGTTCTTCGGGACCATCTCGCCGAACAGCATGTGCAGGTACGTCGCCAGCGTCAGCGCCACCACGAACGAGATGGCGTGCGTCAGCCCGGACGGTATGCCCACGAGGTCGAAGAGCGGGGTCAGCAGGTGCGCGATGGCCGGCTCGGCCACCACACCCAGCACTAGGGTGCACAGGGTGATGCCCAGCTGCGCCGCCGCCATCAGGCCGGAGACGTGCTCCAGGCCCCAGAGCACGGAGCGGGCCCGCCGGTCGCCCTGTTCGGCGTACGGCTCGATCTGGCTGCGCCGGACCGAGACCAGCGCGAATTCCGCGCCGACGAAGAAGGCGTTGACGACCAGGGTCGCCAGGCCGATCAGCAGTTGCAGCACCGTCATCGCCGCGCCTCCCCGCCGGGGTCCTGCCGGGGGCCGGCCGGAGCGTGCAGCAGCACGCGCGCGGCGCGCCGCCCGCTGGCGTCGACCACGTCGAGCCGCCAGCCCTCCAGCTCCAGGCTGTCGCCGACGGCCGGGATCCGGCCCAGCTCGGCGGCCATCAGCCCGGCGAGGGTCTCGTACGGGCCGTCCGGGACGCGCAGCCCGATCTGCCGGAGCTGGTCGGTTCGCGCGGCGCCGTCGGCGGAGTAGAGCAGCCGCCCGGAGGCGTCCGTGCCGGCCGGGGCCAGGCCGGGGGTCTCGAGCGGGTCGTGCTCGTCGTGGACCTCGCCGACGACCTCCTCCATGATGTCCTCCAGCGTGGCAACGCCGGCGGTGCCGCCGTACTCGTCGATGACGACGGCCATGGTCTGCTTCCCGGACAGCCGGTCCAGCAGCCGGTCCACGGTCAGCGACTCCGGTACGAACAGCGGCGGGCGCAGCAGCTGCGCGACCGGGTGGCGGTGCCGGGCCTCGGCGGGCAGGGCGAGGACGTCCTTGATGTGGACGGTGCCGACGACGGTGTCGAGGCTGCCCCGGTAGACCGGGAAGCGCGACAGACCGGTGGCCAGGGTGGCGTTGGCCACGTCCTCCGCAGTGGTCTGCACGTCGAGCGCGGTGACCTGGACGCGCGGGGTCATGACGTTCTCCGCGGTCAGGTCGGCGAGGTTCAGGGTCCGCACGAAGCGTTCGGCAGTCTCCCGCTCCAGGGCGCCGGCCTTGGCCGAGTGCCGGGCCAGGGCCACCAGTTCCTGGGGGGAGCGCGCGAAGGCGAGCTCCTCGGCCGGCTCCAGCCCGAGTCGGCGGACCAGGTGGTTCGCGGTGCTGTTCAGGTGGCTGATGAACGGGCGGAACGCCCCGCTGAAGACCCGCTGCATGGTCGCCACCCGCTTGGCGATGGCCAGCGGGGAGGAGATCGCCCAGTTCTTGGGCACCAGCTCGCCGACGACCATCAGGACGACGGTCGACAGCACGGTGCCGAGGATCAGCGCGGTCGAGGAGGCGGCCGCGGCCGACAGGCCCATGGCCTCGAAGGGGCCCTGGAGCAGGGCGGCGATCGACGGCTTGGCGATCATGCCGATGATCAGGCCGGTCACGGTGATGCCGAGCTGGGCGCCGGACAGCTGGAAGGTCAGGCTGCGCACGGCGGCCAGGGCGCTCTCCGCGCCGCGTTCGCCGCGCTCGGCGGCCCGTTCGAGCTCGCTGCGCTCGACGGTGGTCAGGGAGAATTCGGCCGCGACGAACACTCCGCAGGCAAGGCAGAGCAGCAGCGCCACGACGAGCAGGAGCACTTCGGTCATCGTCCGTCACCTCCGTCCCATGGTCGGCCAGGAGGAGGGGCGGCGCGCGGTGTCGCACGGCGCGGCGCCGGGTACGGCCATGTCGGTTCCTGCGGCGATGTCGGTTACCGGGGGCTCGTCCATGGGCGGACGCTCACACCTTTCACGGGGATCTCGTCGGGGTGCAGCCGGATGCCCCCATGGTAAAGGACAGGTAAAGTGTGGCGTCATGCTTTTGGCGGAGCGATCGCCGGTTTCGACGGCCGGCGCTGCCACCTCTGCCGGCCCGCGGTGCCCCCCGGACCACCGCCGCCAAGGCCCAGCCGGCTGAAACGGCGAGCGCCCCGTCCGGGGACGGGGCGCTCGGCGCGCGGAACGGCGCACCCGGACGCGCGGGCGGCCGGGCTACGGAGCCGGCCAGGCGGCCAGGAAGGACTGCGCCGACCACGTGCCCCACAGCGACGGGTCCAGCCAGGCCGGGGCCGCGGCCCGGAACTCCTCCGGGGCCAGCGCTCCGGAGCCCTCCGGAACCGCGCCCAGCAGCGGCAGCCCGGACGAGGCCGGCAGGTCCGCCAGGTTGCAGCGGCAGGCCAGGTCGGGGTCGGCGGGCCAGCTGCCGATGACCACGCCGAGCGCGGTCAGCTCCCGGGCCCGCAGCGCCTCGGCCGTGAGGGCCGTGGAGTTCAGCGTTCCCAGGGCCGCGGGGGCGACCACCAGGACCGGGGCGTCGAGCAGCCGCGCCGCGTCGGCGAGGGTGTGCCCCGCCCCGTCGAAGCGGACCAGGAGGCCGCCCGCCCCCTCCACCAGGACGAGGTCGTGGGAGGCGGCGAGCTTGGCCGCGGCCTCCGCGATCTCGTCCGGCGAGAGGGTCGGCAGCCCCGCACGGCGCGCCGCCGTGTCCGGAGCCAACGGCTCCGGATAGCGGGCCAGTTCCACGGCGGTGACGGACGGCCCGGCCAGCCGGGCCGCATCGGCCGCATCCCCCGGCACCCCGGGCTCCAGCCCGGTCTGCGCGGGCTTGAGCACCGCCACCGACCGGCCGGCCGCCGCGGCGGCCGCCGCGATCGCCGAGGTGACGACGGTCTTGCCGATCTCCGTGCCCGTTCCGGACACCACGATCACGGACACCTCAGCCCACCTCCGCGGCCGCGCACACCGCACGGCAGATCCGGGCCACATCGGCGTCGCCCGTCACGAACGGCGGCATCGTGTAGACCAGGTCGCGGAACGGGCGCAGCCACACACCCTCGCGGACCGCGGCAGCCGTCGCCGCCGCCATGTCCACCTCGTGGTCCAGCTGGACCACGCCGATCGCGCCCAGCACGCGTACGTCGCGGACGCCCGCCAGCTCCCGGGCCGGGGCGAGGCCCTCCAGCAGCCCCGCCTCGATCCGCTTGACCTCGCGCTGCCAGTCCTGGCCGAGCAGCAGGTCGATCGAGGCCAGCGCCACGGCGGTGGCGAGCGGGTTGCCCATGAAGGTCGGCCCGTGGGCGAGCACCGGCACCTCGCCCCGCGAGATGCCGGCCGCCACCCGCTCCGTGCACAGCGTGGCCGCCAGGGTGAGGTAGCCGCCGGTCAGGGACTTGCCCAGGCACATCACGTCCGGGGTGATCCCGGCGTGATCGGCCGCGAACAGGGCGCCGGTGCGGCCGAAGCCCGTCGCGATCTCGTCCAGGATGAGCAGGACGTCGTACTCGTCGCACAGCTCGCGCAGGACCCGCAGGTAGCCCGGGTTGTGGAAGCGCATGCCGCCCGCGCCCTGGACCACCGGCTCCACGATCACCGCGGCCAGCTCGTCGGCGTGCGCGGCGATCAGGGAGCGCAGGTGGGCGACGTACGCGGGGTCCACCGGCGCGGCGAAGCCGCTCGGCGGGACGTCCGCGAAGACCTGCCGCGGCAGGACGCCCGACCACAGCTCGTGCATGCCGCCCTCGGGGTCGCAGACGGCCATCGGCGTCCAGGTGTCCCCGTGGTAGCCGCCCTGCCAGGTCATCAGGCGGGTCTTGGACCGCCGGCCGGTGGAGCGCCAGTACTGCAGGCACATCTTCGCCGCGACCTCGACCGAGACGGAGCCCGAGTCGGCGAGGAAGACGTGCTCCAGGCCGGCCGGGGTGATCTCGACCAGCTTCGCCGCCAGCCGGACGGCGGGCTCGTGGGTGAGCCCGCCGAACATCACGTGCGACATGCGGCCCAGCTGGCCGGCCGCGGCCTCGTTGAGCGCCGGGTGGTTGTAGCCGTGGATGGCCGACCACCAGGAGGACATGCCGTCGACCAGCTCGTCCTGTCCCTGCGAGGGTTCGGCGAGCCGCAGCCGCACCCCCGAGGCGGAGGAGACGACCAGCGGCTCCTGCCGCCCGGGCATCGGGCCGTACGGGTGCCAGACGTGCTGCCGGTCCAGCGCGAGGAGTTCGGCGGCCGGCAGCGGGCCGTGCGGATCAGGCATTGGGGGCGAGGTCCGTCCCCGCGCCGCGGCGGCGCACCGCCACCAGGTCCGAGCGCACCTCGCCCGCCGGCGCCTGCGCGAGGACGGGCTCGGCCCCGGGCTCGACGGCGGGCTCCGTCGCCGGCTCGGCCGCGGGCGCGTGCGCGTGGCCGGAGCAGCCGCCGCACGCCGAGCCGCACCCGGCCTCCGCCGCGGCCGAGCCGCAGCCGGCCTCCGCCGCGGCCGAGCCGCAGCCGGCCTCCGCCGCGGCCGAACCGCAGCCGGCCTCCGCCGCGGCCGAACCGCACGGTCCGTGGGCCGCGGCCGCCGCCGCGGCGTCCGCCCGGTGCGCGGGGAGGGTCTGCGTACCGGCGCCCTCCACCTCGAAGCCCGCGTCGGCGATCATGTCGAGGTCGGCCTGGCCGGCCTGGCCCTCGCTGGTGAGGTAGTCGCCGAGGAAGATCGAGTTCGCCAGGTGCAGCGCCAGCGGCTGCATGCTCCGCAGGTGCACCTCGCGCCCGCCCGCGATCCGGACCTCGATGTCGGGGCAGACGAACCGCACCATCGCGAGGATGCGCAGGCAGCGCTGCGGGGTGAGGTTCCACTCCTTGGCCAGTGGGGTGCCCTCGAACGGGATCAGGAAGTTGACCGGCACCGAGTCCGGGTCCAGCTCGCGCAGCGAGTAGACGACGTCGACCAGGTCCTCGTCGGTCTCGCCCATGCCCGCGATGAGGCCGGAGCAGGCGGACAGGCCCGCGGCGTGCGCCTTCTGCACGGTGTCGACCCGGTCCGCGTAGGTGTGGGTCTTGGTGATCTGGCCGTACGTCGACTCGGACGTGTTGAGGTTGTGGTTGTAGGCGTCGGCGCCCGCCGCCTTCAGGCGCTCGGCCTGTCCGTCCGACAGCAGGCCGAGGCAGGCGCAGACCTCGACGCCCTCGTTCTGCTCCTTGATGGCCTCGATGGTCTTGCCGACGCGCTCCACGTCCCGGTCCGTGGGGCCGCGCCCGCTCGCCACGAGGCACACGCGCTTGGCGCCGCCCGCGACACCGGCCGCGGCGGCCTGGGAGGCCTCGTCCGGCTTCAGCCAGGTGTACTTGAGGATGTCCGCCTTCGATCCCAGGCGCTGGGAGCAGTACGAGCAGTCCTCCGGGCAGAGCCCGGACTTCAGGTTGACCAGGTAGTTCAGCTTGACCCGACGCCCGAACCACTGGCGGCGCACCTTGCCGGCCGCGGCCACCACGTCGAGCAGTTCGTCGTCGGAGGTCGCCAGTACGGCGAGAGCCTCTTCGCGGGTCGGCAGCTCGCGCCGCAGCCCCTTGTCCACCAGGGTGTTCAGCAGATCCATGAGGGCGATCCTGGACCACACGACCACTCCCGGCCAAGGAGAGATCGCACAACATGGCCGGAACGGAGTGTGTGTATCGCCACATCAGACACTCGGGTGTCGGCCGTTAGGGTCGGGCGACGCCTGTCGACAGCCGACAAATCGCGAGGAACAGATGCCCCAGCACAACCGCGAACCCGAGGACGTGTTCGCGTGGATCGACGCCGCTGAACGGGCCCGAGAGCAGGCCGGGCTGGTGCGGACGCTGCGCCCGCGTCCCGCCGACTCGCCGCTGCTCGACCTCGCGAGCAACGACTACCTGGGCCTGTCCCGGCACCCGGAGACCGTGCGCGGAGCCTGCGGGGCGGCCGCCCGGTGGGGCGCCGGGGCCACCGGATCGCGCCTGGTCACCGGCACGACCGAGCTGCACGGGGAGCTCGAGCGGGAGCTCGCGGACTTCTGCGGCTTCGAGGCGGCGCTCGTGCTGTCCTCCGGCTACGCGGCCAACCTCGCGGCCGTCACCGCGCTCAGCGACCGGGGCACCCTCGTCGTCTCCGACGCCGGGAACCACGCCTCCATCGTCGACGGCTGCCGGCTCTCGCGCGCCGCGACCGCGGTGATCCCGCATGCGGACCCGGACGCCGCGCTGAAGACGCTCGCCGCACACGAGGGTCGGGCGCTGCTGGTCAGCGACTCGGTGTTCTCCGTCGACGGGGACGCGGCGCCGCTCGCCGGCTATGCCGCGGCCTGCCGCGAGGAGGGCGCGGCGCTGGTCGTGGACGACGCCCACGGCCTGGGCGTGCTGGGCGAGGGCGGCCGCGGCGCGCTGCACGCCGCCGGGCTCGCGGGCGCGCCCGGCGTGGTCGCCACACTGACCCTCTCGAAGTCCCTGGGCAGCCAGGGCGGTGCCGTCCTCGGCCCCGCCAAGGTGATCCGGCACCTGGTCAACACGGCCCGGACCTTCATCTTCGACACCGGTCTGGCCCCGGCGGCCGCGGGTGCGGCGCTGGCGAGCCTGCGGCTGCTGCGGCGCGAACCGGAGCGCGCCGCGCAGGCACGCGAGGTGGCCCGCCTGCTGCACGGGCGGCTCACCGCGTCCGGCCTGACCGCGGCCAGGCCGGAGACGGGAGTGGTTTCGGTGCCGGGCCCCCCGGGGCGGGGGGCGATGCGCTGGGTCACCGAGCGCCGCGAGGGGGGTC
>NZ_JBWKDK010000061.1:0-36064 GCF_056436005.1 Streptomyces sp. NPDC043854 | reverse complement strand
ACCACACCCCCCCCCCCCCCCCCCCCCGCCCCCCCCCCCCCCCCCTCCCCCCCCCCCCCCCCCCCCCCCCCCCCCCCCCTCACCGGCCATCCTGGGGAGAGCGCAGGGCAACGTGTTCGACTTTCTTACTTCCGGGCAGTACGACGTGCTCGGAGCCTTCTGGGTGACGGTGCAGCTCACCCTCTACTCAGCGGTCGGCTCCCTGATCTGGGGCACGATCCTGGCCGGGATGCGGGTCAGCCCGGTCCCGATGATGCGGTCCTTCGGCACCGCGTACGTCAACGTCGTGCGCAACACGCCGCTGACCCTGCTGATCATCGGCTGCTCGCTGGGCCTCAACCAGACGCTGGGGATCACGCTCGGCGGCGAGAACTTCAAGGAGATCGGCTTCCGCCTCGCGGTTCTGGGCCTGATCGCCTACACCGGCACGTTCGTCTGCGAGGCACTGCGCTCGGGCATCAACACCGTGCCCGTCGGCCAGGCCGAGGCCGCCCGCGCGCTGGGCCTGAGCTTCTTCCAGGTGCTCACCCTGATCGTGCTCCCCCAGGCCTTCCGGGCGGTCATCGCGCCGCTCACCAACGTACTGATCGCCCTCACCAAGAACACCACGGTGGCGGCGACCATCGGCGTGGCCGAGGCGGCCCTGCTGATGAAGGAAATGCTGGAGAACGAGGCGCAGGCGCTCTTCGCGGTCTTCGCGGTCTTCGCTCTCGGCTTCGTCCTGCTGACCCTGCCCACCGGCCTGCTGCTGGGCTGGGTGGCCAAGCGAGTGGCGGTGAAGCGATGAGCTCCGTTCTGTACGACACCCCCGGCCCCAAGGCCAAGGTCCGCAACTGGGTCTACACCGGCATCTTCACGGTGATCCTCGCGCTGGTCCTGTGGTGGGCTCTGGGCATCATGGCCGAGAAGAACCAGCTCGAGGCCGACAAGTGGACCCCGTTCGTCACCGACAGCCAGATCTGGACGACGTATCTGCTGCCCGGCCTCGGTGAGACCCTCAAGGCCGGTCTGATCGCCATGGTGATCGCGCTGCCGCTCGGCGCACTCTTCGGCATCGCCCGGCTGTCCGACCACGCGTGGGTGCGCATCCCGGTCGGCACGGTCGTGGAGTTCTTCCGCGCCATCCCGGTCCTGATGCTGATGTTCTTCAGCTCTGCCCTGTACGTGATGCTCGGCACCGTCAGCTCGGATCTGCGGCCGCTGTACGCGGTGGTCACCGGCCTGGTCCTGTACAACGCCTCGGTCATCGCCGAGATCGTCCGGGCCGGCATCCTGTCGCTGCCGCGCGGCCAGACCGACGCGGCCAAGGCGATCGGCATGCGCAAGGGCCAGACCATGCTGTACATCCTGGTCCCGCAGGCCGTGACGGCGATGCTCCCCGCGCTGGTCAGCCAGCTCGTGGTGATCCTCAAGGACACGGCGCTCGGCGGCGCCGCCCTGGGCTTCGCCGACCTGATGTCGATGAACCGGCAGATTTCCGCCAACTACAGCAACACCATCGCGACCATGGTCGTGATCGCCCTGATCTACATCACGGTGAACTTCGCCCTGACGGGCCTGGCCTCCTTCCTGGAGAAGCGGCTGCGGACGTCGAAGAAGGGCACCGGCGCCGTGGTCGAGGCCGACGTGGCCGAGGTCGACGCGGGTGGCGCGGCCGGCGTGGGCAAGGCCCCCTGACACCCGGTCAGTACACTGGCGTGGCACATGTGGTGCGGCGGATCTCATCCGCCGCACCACACGCATGCCCGGGTCTTGTGTCACTTGACGCAGGCACCTCCAGTGGGTTGCATACGTTCTGTGATCACATACCGGACATCGGGAGCCGCCTCGTGGACCCGGTGATCGTTGTCGGCGCGGGGCCCGTCGGACTGTCCCTGGCCCTCGCCCTGGCCGGCCAGGGTGTGCCCTCGGTCGTACTCGACGAGGGGCCTGGCAAGGATCTCCCTCGCCCGGCCCGCACCGTCGTCCTGCACTCCGACACCGCCGCCATGGCCGAGCGGCTGGGCTGTACGACACTGCGCGACGAAGGCGCGTACTACGCGGCCTGGCGCACCATGCGGCGCAGCCGTGACACCGGCCGCATCACCTTCGAGGACGACCCGGAGCCGGCCCCGCTGCACGTGCCGCAGCACGCCCTCACCCGCGGGATGCGCGCAGCCGCGGCCGCCCACCCGCTGGTCCAGCTCGTCCCCGACAGCAAACTGGACACCGTGGAGCAGGACGACCGCGGGGTCACCGCCCACACCCGGGGCGCGGAAACCACCTGGTGGCGGGGGAGTTTCCTGGTCGGCTGCGACGGAGCCCGCTCCACCGTGCGCAAGCTCCTCGGCATCCGCTTCCCCGGGCGCACCGCCGTCGAACGGCACGCCGTGGCCGCGCTGCGCACCGAACTCCCCTGGCCCGGCGAGGCCCTGCTGCACCGCGACTCGCCGCAGGAGACCACCGCCCGGCCGCTGGCCGACGGGGTGTGGCGGCTGGACTGGCTGCTGCCGGCCCGCGGCGAACTCGTCACCCCCGACGCGCTGGTGACCCTGATCCGCGACACCATGGCCGCCTGGTGCGGGGGCACCACACCCGCATACGACCTCCTCGACACCGGCGTGCACACCCTGCACCACCGGCTCGCCCGCACCTGGCGCAACGGCCGCGCCTTCCTCGCCGGGGACGCCGCCCACCTGCTGGGCGCGCTCGGCACCCAGGGCGTCGAGGAAGGGCTCCGGGACGCCGAGAACCTGGCCTGGAAGCTGGCCCTCGCCTGGCACCAGGGGGCCTCCGAGGCCCTGCTCGACAGCTACGAGGACGAGCGGCGCACGGCGGTCGCCGCCCGGCTGCGCGCCGCCGACCAGGCCATGCCGGCCCTGCGCGGCGGGAGCGGGCTGCGGACCCTGCTGCCCGGCTCGGCGCGCGCCGAGGCCCTGCTCACCGACAGCCACCTGGGCCGGGGAGCGCTGGGCGCGCAGCCCTCGTACGGCCCGCCCGTCGCCGTACGGGAGGTGCCGACCGCGACCGAGCCGGGCGGAGCCGTCGCGAACGTCGCGGTGTCCGCCCCCGACGGGTCGACCGTGCCGCTGCGGGACCTGCTGGGGGGCCGCCTGCTGGTGGTGCTGGTCGCCCCCGGGACCGGGGTCTGGGACCGGCGGCACTGGGTCGGCGCCGGGCTGATGCCGCGGCTGGCGGCGGCCGTGGCCGCACTGCCGGTCCGCGCGGAGCTGCTCGTCGCGGACGACTATCCGGGGGCAGCGGCGCACACCGTGCTGCTGGTCCGGCCGGACGGGCATCTGGCGGCCACCTTCGCGGGGGTGCGGCCGGCGGAGCTGTACGAGGCCGCGGACGCCGTCCGTATGGGCGCCCCGACCCGCACGGCACCGTCGCCGTCACCGTCGACACCCACCGCCGTGATCGATTGACCGTTGCCGTCAGGACGTCGTACCAGTGCTCGGTTGCCTTCCCGCTTGACCGGGATCGTCTTGGCCTTGCCGACCACGGGCCTCTGCTGGTGCACCTTGACGTGCCCGACGCCTTGCAGCCGAACCTGCGGTGACGGTGGCTCCGCGGGGGGGAACCTCGGGTTCAGCCCGATGGGGGCGGCCTGAGGGCCTGTTCTTCGAAGCCCTGGCAGACCTAAGGTCGGCGGATGACCTTGGAATGGGAGCAGGTAATCGTTCACTCCGAAGATCCGGTGGCCTTGGGGCAGTGGTGGGCCGAGGCTCTCGGTTGGGTTGTGGTCCACTCCTCCGATGAAGAGTTCGAGATCCGCCCGGCGCCGAATCGTCTACCGGGGTTGGACTTCGTCCGGCTTGACGAGAGCAAGAAGGCCAAGAGCCGACTCCATCTCGACTTCAGGCCTGATGACCAGGACGCCGAGGTGGCTCGTCTGGTGGCTCATGGCGCGCAGCGTGTTGACATCGGCCAGGGTGATCAGTCCTGGGTTGTTCTGGCAGACCCCGAAGGTAACGAGTTCTGTGTCCTTGGCCAGCGGCGTCAGTAGGGCTCTGGACAGGTAGTTCAGCGCAGTGAGGATGGCTTGGGCCTTCCAGCCGGTGCGGCGTTCATGCCGCAGCCCGGTGCGTCGCGCTGCCGGAGCCTGTTCGTGTACCAGAGGATCGTCGGGGTCGCGGATCGCCAACGCGAGTCGGGCCATGCGAGCAGCCAGAAGCCGCCGTGCCCCGCTCAGGCACCGCTCGACCGCCATCTCCTCGATGGCCGCGGTGAGCAGGGCCGTCTCCGGGAAGGGGCGGCCCTGATGCGGCTGCCGGGCGAAGCCGCTGACCGTGTACTCCTTCGGTGCGCCGGTCGCCTGGGCGGTGAGTCGGCTGCCGGGCCCAGTCCGGCGCGGGCGGCCAGTTCACAGTCGACGACGACCTCGCCGCCGCTCTGCGGGGCGCGGCCCTCGGCGCGACGCCGGGTACGAAGCCGGCTTTGCGGGCCCTGACGGTCCAAGAGGGCGTAACGCAGCATCATGCGTTCAACTCTGCCGCCGGGGAGGGGCGTTGGCGGCGGAGCGCCCCGGCGTCCGGGCCCGGGGGCTGTCCCCACCCCCCTTGCCCGCGCGCCCGCGCGGTCGGGGTCAGCTTTCCGGGAACCCCAGCTCGTCGTCGATGTCCTCGCCCTCGGCCTCGAGGGCGCGCCGCACCACGCGCAGGGCCATGCCCTCGGGGTATCCCTTGCGGGCGAGCATCCCGGCCAGGCGGCGGATCCGCTTGTCCCGCTCCAGGCCCCGTGTGGCGCGGAGCTTCCGCTCGACGAGTTCGCGGGCGGTCTGCTCCTCCTGCTCGGAGTCCAGCTGTTCCAGGGCTTCCTGGACGAGGGAGGCCTGCACGCCCTTGGTCCGCAGCTCCTGGGCGAGGGCCCGGCGGGCGAGGCCGCGACCGCGGTGGCGGGACTCGACCCAGGCGCCGGCGAAGGCGGCGTCGTCGATCAGGCCCACCTCCTCGAACCGGGAGAGGACCTCCTGCGACACCTCCTCGGGAATGCCCCGTTTGGCGAGGGCGTCCGCGAGCTGGCGGCGGGTGCGCGGCATCCCGGTGAGCAGGCGCAGGCAGATCGCCCGCGCCTGTTCCTCGGGACTCTGGGGCGGCAGCTCCCGCTCGGCCCTCGTCGTGCCGGAGCCGCCGTCCCCTTCGTGTTCCCGCATCGGGTCAGCTCTTGGCGGCGGCGGTCTTGGCCGCCTTCGCCTTCGCTGCCGGGGCGGGAACGCTCTTGGCCTCGCCGTCGCCGGCGGCCGTCTCCTCCGCGGGGGTCTCGCCGGCCGTCTGGGCGCCCTTGCGGACACCGACGCCGAGCTTCTCCTTGATCTTCCGCTCGATCTCGTTGGCGAGGTCCGGGTTGTCCTTCAGGAAGTTGCGGGCGTTCTCCTTGCCCTGGCCGAGCTGGTCGCCCTCGTACGTGTACCAGGCGCCGGCCTTGCGGATGAAGCCGTGCTCCACGCCCATGTCGATCAGGCCGCCCTCACGGCTGATGCCCTGGCCGTAGAGGATGTCGAACTCGGCCTGCTTGAACGGCGGCGCGACCTTGTTCTTGACGACCTTGCAGCGGGTGCGGTTGCCGACCGCCTCCGTGCCGTCCTTCAGGGTCTCGATGCGGCGGATGTCGATACGCACCGAGGCGTAGAACTTCAGCGCCCGGCCACCGGTGGTGGTCTCCGGGGAGCCGAACATGACGCCGATCTTCTCGCGGAGCTGGTTGATGAAGATCGCGGTGGTCTTGGACTGGTTGAGCGCGCTGGTGATCTTGCGGAGGGCCTGGCTCATCAGACGGGCCTGGAGACCGACGTGCGAGTCGCCCATCTCGCCCTCGATCTCCGCGCGCGGCACGAGGGCGGCGACGGAGTCGATGACGATGAGGTCGAGGGCGCCGGAGCGGACCAGCATGTCCACGATCTCCAGGGCCTGCTCACCGGTGTCCGGCTGGGACAGGATCAGGTTGTCGGTGTCGACGCCGAGGGCCCGCGCGTACTCCGGGTCGAGTGCGTGCTCGGCGTCCACGAAGGCCACGGTGCCGCCGGCCTTCTGCGCGTTGGCCACGGCGTGCAGGGTCAGGGTCGTCTTACCGGAGGACTCCGGTCCGTAGATCTCGACGACGCGGCCGCGCGGCAGGCCGCCGACACCGAGGGCGATGTCCAGTGCGGTCGACCCGGTGGGGATGACCTCGATGGGCTCGTTCGGCCGGTCGCCGAGGCGCATGACCGCACCCTTGCCGAATTGCCGTTCAATCTGTGCGAGCGCGGCGTCCAGAGCCTTCTCGCGGTCGGTGCCTGCCATGGGTTCCACCCGGTTTGCTTGAGTCGATCGCTTCACGCCATTGACGCTAACGCCTGCCACTGACAATGCGCTGCCACGCCGGTTCGGCTGTGGATAACTCATCAGAATGGATGTTCGATTTCCCTGTCAAGCCGGCCCCTCCCGCCCCGGCGGAGGCGGCTGTGACCGGGCGTTTCGGCCACCCGGCGAGCGCGCCGGCGGCCCGCGGGGAGCACCGTGATCGCCCGCGCGAGGCCGAGCACTGTGCCCGGTCACACATCCGGCAGGAGGGGCCGGACCTCGGACGGGGCGAGGCCGCGCTCGCGGTTCGCCCGCCCCGGCCGCCCGGGAGCCGTCCCGGCGCACCCCGCCACCAGAGTGACAACCAACGGTTGACACCCCTTCGGCTGTCAACCTACGGTTGCACCTATGACGAACCCTTCAGAGGAACCCGTTCGCATGACCAACCCGGTACGCCTCGACGACCTCATCGAGGCCATCAAGAAGTCCCACGGCGACGCCCTCGACCAGCTCAGCGGTGCCGTCGTCGCCGCCGAGCACCTTGACGACGTGGCCGACCACCTCATCGGCCACTTCGTCGACCAGGCCCGCCGCTCCGGCGCCTCCTGGACCGACATCGGCCGCAGCATGGGCGTCACCCGCCAGGCCGCCCAGAAGCGCTTCGTGCCCAAGGCGGACAAGGAGGGCGAGGGCAGCGACGTCCAGTCCGGCCAGGGCTTCGGCCGCTTCACCCCGCGCGCCCGCAACGCCGTGGTGTCCGCACAGAACGAGGCCCGCGCCGCGGGCAACACCGAGATCCGCACCGAGCACCTCGTCCTCGGACTGCTCGCCGACGAGCAGGGTCTCGCGGTCCTCGCCCTGCGCTCCCAGGGCGTCACGCCGGACGCCGTGCGCGCCGCGGCCACCGCCGCCCTGCCCGCCGCGACCGAGGGCAGCGTGCCCGACCTGGTCCCCTTCGACGCCTCCGCCAAGAAGGCCCTGGAGCTGACCTTCCGCGAGGCCCTCCGGCTGGGCCACGACTACGTCGGGACCGAGCACATCCTGCTCGCGCTCCTCGAACTGGAGCACGGCGAGGGCGTGCTCAGCGGCCTCGGCCTGGAGAAGTCCGCCGTCGAGGCGGCCGTCAGCGAAGCCCTGGCAGCCGTACTCGGCCCGGCCGGCGGGAAGCAGGCGTAGCGGCGTCCGCCTCCTGCGTCAGCTCGTACCGCCTGACGTACACGCCGAGGAAGGCCTGGAGGGTGGCGACGGCCGGAATCGCGACGAGCGCCCCGACAGCGCCCAGCAGGGCGGTCCCCGCGATGACCGACCCGAAGGCCACGGCCGGGTGGATGTCCACGCTCCGCGAGGTCAGCTTGGGCTGCAGCACGTAGTTCTCGAACTGCTGGTAGACCACGACGAACCCGAGGATGTACAGCGCGTACCAGGGGTTGACGGTGAAGGCGATCAGCGTGGGCAGCGCGCCCGCCAGGTAGGTGCCTATGGTGGGGATGAACTGGGAGACCAGCCCCACCCACACCGCGAGCGCCGGCGCGTACGGCACGCCCAGCACCGCGAAGACCACGTAGTGCGCGATCGCGGACACCAGGGCCATCAGCCCGCGCGAGTAGAGGTAGCCGCCCGTCTTGGCCACGGCGATCTCCCAGGCGCGCAGCACCTCCGACTGCTTCGCCGGAGGCAGCACGGAGCACAGCGCGCGCCGCAGCCGCGGACCGTCCGCGGCGAAGTAGAACGAGAACAGGCCGACGGTCAGCAGTCGGAAGAGTCCGCCGAGCACGGTGGCGGACACGTCGAGCACGCCGCTCGCGCTGTCCTGTACGTACTTCTGCAGCCAGTCCGAGCGCAGCAGGCTGTCCTGGATCTCCAGCCGGGACAGCTCGGTGTGGAAGGTCGCGTTGATCGTGTTGATCACGGAGTCGAGATAGCGGGGGAAGTCCTCCACCATGTCGACGATCTGCCCGGCGAGCATCGAGCCGAGCAGGACGACGAAGCCGACGGCGGCGACGAACACCCCGAGGAACACCAGGAAGGTGGCGAGCCCGCGGCGCATGCCGCGGGCCGCCATCCTCGAGACGGCGGGTTCGATCGCGAGGGCCAGGAAGAACGCGATCAGGATGTTGACCAGCAGCCCGATCAGCTGGTGGAAGGCCCAGCTGCCGAGCTGGTAGCAGGCGACCAGCGCCAGGACGAGGAGGACGGCGCGGGGCAGCCACCGCGGCATGCGGTCGTCGGCAGAACCCGCGCGGGCGCCTGCGAAACCCGCCCGGGCGCCTGCGGAACCGGCCCGGTCGGCGGAGGAACCCGCCCAGTCGGCGGAGGAACCCGCCCGGTCGGCGGGTGCGGCCGCGTCGGGCGTCCCGGCCCGTTCGGCCTCCGCCGCGCGGTCGGCCGGCTCGGTGTTCTCGGTCGTCTCATCGGTGGCTGCCACGCCGCCCAGTCTGTCCCACCCGGCGCGCGTACGGGGAAACGGGTGCGCCCGCCCTCAGCGCAGCGAGGCCGGGACGTCCATCGCCGAACACACGGCGCGCCACACGTCCTTGGCCTCCCAGCCGGACTCCAGCGCCTGGTGGACGGTGCGTCCGCCGAGCTCCGACATGACGTGGTCCCGTGCGAAGGAGTCCGCATAGCCCGCACCGAAGTGCTCGGCCATCCGCTCCCAGAAAATCGTCAACCGCATGCACCCAGTATCCAGCCCGGCCGGGACACCCGTCCCGGACGGCGCTACCCGCCCAGGGCCCGCACGGCCGCGGTGACCGCGACGGCGGCCCCGACCACCACGAGGAAGGGCGCCCGCAGGACCAGTGCCAGCCCCGCGGCGACGAGCCCGGCGGCCCGCGCGTCGAGCACGAGCTCCTGCCCGGTGGCGAAGGTCTGCTGGGCGGTGAGCGCGGCCAGCAGGGCGACCGGCAGCAGCTCGGCCAGCCGGCGCACGAGCGGCCGCTCCAGCGCTCCGGCGGGCACGAGGAGCCCGGCCAGCTTGACGGCGTAGCAGCCGACGGCGGTCAGTGCGATGGCGATCCACACGTTCACGGGCGTCGTCCCTTCAGCCAGAGGACCGCAGGTGCGGCGAGCGCGGCCACGAGCACGGGCAGTCCGGCGGGCAGGACGGGCAGCAGGCCCAGCCCGAGGACGAGTGCGAGCGCGGCGACGGCCCGCTCGGTGGTGCTCTTCAGCATCGGCGCGAGCAGTGCCAGGAAGACGGCGGGCCCGGCGGCGTCCAGCCCCCAGGCGGCGGTGTCCCCGATGGCCTCGGCGCCGAGCGCGCCCAGCACGGTGGTGAGGTTCCACAGGACGAAGAGGGCCAGCCCGGTCACGGTGAACCCGAGCCGCGCCGACCTGCGGTCCGGCTGTGCCAGCGACACGGCGGTGGTCTCGTCGATCACCCAGTGAGCGGCGAACGGCTTCGCGGCCCGGGGCAGGGCGAGCAGCTGCGACAGCCGCAGCCCGTAGAAGGCGTTCCGCGTCCCGAGGAAGAAGGCGCCGGCGGCGGCCGTGAACGGGTTCCCGCCCGCGGCCAGCGCCCCGACCAGCGCGAACTGCGAGGCGCCGGTGAACACCAGCAGGCTCAGGGCACCGGCCTGGAGGGCGCTGAGCCCGGACCCCGCGGCAGTCACTCCGAACGCGAAGCCGGACAGCCCGACGGCCACCCCCACCCCGAGTGCGTCCCGCACGACGGCGGCGCGCGGCCGCCCGGCGACCTCCTCGGGGGCCTGCCGTGTCTCTCGTATGACTGTCTGACGTTCTCCCACGCCGGGACCGTACGCGGGACGGCCCGGCCCGGTCTTGTACGTTCTTGCAGGCGGCGGCCCTGCCCGACGGGCACGGCGGCCCTGCCCAGCACACGGCGGCCCTGCCCGGCGCGGGCGGCGGCGCCGCGCGCTATCCGGCCCGCTCCCGCCGGTAGGCCCCCGGCGTCACCCCCACGATGCGGGTGAAGTGCCGGTTGAGGTGCGGCTGGTCCGTGAAGCCGACGGCGGCCGCCGCCTCGGCCGGGGCGGTCCCCGCGTCCAGCAGCCGGCGCGCCCGCCTGACCCGGGCGTCGGTCAGCCAGGTGTGCGGCGGCATCCCGTACCGCTCCCGGAACGCCCGCAGCAGGGCGAACGGGCTGGTCCCGAGCTCCGCGGCGAGCTGCTCCAGCGACGGCGGGTCCGCCATCCGCTCCTGGAGCACCGCCCGGGCCCGCGCCGCGTCCGAGGCTCCGGCGCTCCTCGCCGCACGGGCGGGCAGCGGGCCGGCGTGCCGGGTCAGGATCCGCGCCACGGCCGTGCGCAGCAGGGTGTCGGCGGCGAGCGCGTTGCCCTCCTCGGCGGCCCGGTGGATCTCGGTGATGGTGTGCGAGGTCTGCGGGTCGGCGACCGAGTCGACGGTGAAGCCGGGGGTGCCGCGCAGCCCGGCGATCTCGGCGGCGACGTCGGCGATCAGCTCCCGGGAGGGGTAGAGCGTGGCGTACGCCCAGCCCTCGGGGACCCCGGCGCGGGCGGTGTGCGGTACCTCGGGGTTGATCAGGACGACGCTGCCGGGTCCGGCGTGGACGGTGCCGCCGGGCAGGCCGACCTCCTCGATGCCGCCGGTGACGGCGGCGATCACGTACCCGTCGTGCGCGTGGCGCGGGAAGGCGTGGCGGATGTAGTGGGCGCGCAGCAGGTCCAGGCCGGGCAGTTCCGCGTACCGCCAGTGCCGCGCCCACTCCCTGTCCCCGCCGCCGTACGCCATTGCCCCATTCTGCGCCCCGCCCGACCGGGCCCGCGCGCCGCCTCCCCGCGGCTCCCGGCACCTCCCCGGGCGCATCCGCCCTGGTCCGGGCCCCTTGTCGGTGCCGGGGTGCAGGATGGGGGCATGGCCGGCTCTGCGCTCGATGCGTTCTCCCCCGCGACCCGATCCTGGTTCTCGGGGGCCTTCCGTACGCCCACCGCCGCGCAGGAGGGAGCCTGGCGGGCCATCCGGGAGGGCTCGGACGTACTGGTCGTGGCGCCCACCGGCTCCGGCAAGACACTGGCCGCCTTCCTCGCCGCCCTGGACCGGCTGGCGGCCGAGCCGCCGCCGGCGGAGCCGAAGAAGCGCTGCCGGGTGCTGTACGTGTCGCCGCTGAAGGCCCTCGCGGTCGACGTGGAGCGGAACCTGCGCAGCCCGCTGACCGGGATCCGGCAGGAGTCGGTCCGCCTCGGACTGCCCGAGCCGGACATCCGGGTCGGGATCCGCTCGGGCGACACCCCGGCCGCCGAGCGGCGCGGGCTGGCGAACCGGCCGCCGGACATCCTGATCACCACGCCCGAGTCGCTGTTCCTGATGCTGACGTCGGCGACGCGCGAGGCGCTCGCCGGTGTCGAGACGGTGATCCTGGACGAGGTGCACGCGGTGGCGGGGACCAAGCGCGGGGCGCACCTGGCGCTGTCGTTGGAGCGGCTGGACGAGCTGCTGCCGCGCCCCGCGCGCCGGATCGGGCTGTCGGCGACGGTCCGGCCGGTGGAGGAGGTGGCCCGCTACCTGGCGCCGCGCGGCCGGGTGGAGATCGTGCAGCCGCCCTCGGCCAAGGAGTTCGACCTGTCGGTGGTCGTGCCGGTCGAGGACATGGGCGAGTTGGGGGGCTCCCCGGCCACGGAGGACCGGGAGGGCGGCGACAAGCCGTCGATCTGGCCGCATGTGGAGGAGCGGATCGCCGACCTGGTCCAGGCGCACCGCTCCACGATCGTGTTCGCCAACTCCCGCCGCCTCGCGGAGCGGCTGTGCAACCGGCTCAACGAGATCGCCTACGAGCGCGCCACCGGCGAGCAGCTGCCCGACGGGCCGCCGCCGGCCGAGATCATGGCCCAGTCGGGTGCCGCGCAGGGGGCGCCGCCGCTGCTGGCCCGCGCGCACCACGGCTCGGTGTCCAAGGAGCAGCGGGCGCTGGTGGAGGAGGACCTGAAGGCGGGCCGGCTGCCCGCCGTGGTCGCCACGTCCAGCCTGGAGCTGGGCATCGACATGGGCGCCGTGGACCTGGTGGTGCAGGTGGAGTCACCGCCGTCGGTGGCCTCGGGGCTGCAGCGGGTGGGCCGGGCCGGGCACCAGGTGGGCGCGGTCTCCACGGGGGTCGTCTTCCCCAAGTACCGCGGTGACCTGGTGCAGGCGGCGGTGGTCACCGAGCGGATGCGCACCGGGGCCATCGAGTCGCTGCGCATCCCGTCGAACCCGCTGGACGTGCTCGCCCAGCAGCTGGTGGCGATGACCGCGATGGACACCTGGCAGCTGGACGAGCTGCTGGCCCTGGTGCGGCGGGCGGCGCCGTTCGCGGCGCTGCCGGAGTCGGCGTTCACCGGGGTCCTGGACATGCTGGCGGGCCGCTACCCGTCCGACGCGTTCGCCGAGCTCCGGCCGCGGGTGGTGTGGGACCGGGTGGCGGGCACGGTCACCGGCCGGCCGGGGGCGCAGCGCCTGGCGGTCACCTCGGGCGGCACCATCCCCGACCGCGGGCTGTTCGGCGTCTTCCTCGCCGGGGCCGACCCGAAGAAGGGCGGCGGCCGGGTCGGCGAGCTCGACGAGGAGATGGTGTACGAGTCCCGGGTGGGCGACGTGTTCACCCTGGGCACCACGTCGTGGCGGATCGAGGACATCACCCGCGACCGGGTGCTGGTCACCCCCGCGCCCGGGGTTCCGGGCCGGCTGCCGTTCTGGAAGGGCGACCAGCTGGGCCGCCCCCTCGAACTGGGCCGTGCGGTGGGCGCGTTCCTGCGGGAGCTCGGCGCGCTGTCCGCGCAGGACGCGCGGCTGCGGCTGCTGGCGGCCGGGCTGGACGGCTGGGCCGCGGAGAACGTGCTGGAGTACCTGGCGGAGCAGCGGGAGGCCTGCGGGCACGTGCCGGACGACCGGACGGTCGTGGTCGAGCGGTTCCGCGACGAGCTGGGCGACTGGCGGGTCGTGGTGCACTCCCCCTTCGGGGCGCAGGTGCACGCCCCGTGGGCGCTGGCCCTCGGCGCCCGGCTCGCCGAGCGGTACGGCATGGACGCGCAGGTGATGCATGCGGACGACGGCATCGTGCTGCGGCTGCCGGACGCGGACCTGCTGTCGATGGACCTGCTGGACCACGATGCGGCCGCCGTCCGGTCCTTCGAGTTCGACGAGGGGCAGGCCCCGCTGGGCGCGGCGGACGTGGTCTTCGACCACGGCGAGGTCGGCGGGATCGTCACCGACCAGGTGGGCGGCTCCGCCCTGTTCGCCTCCCGGTTCCGGGAGTGCGCGGCGCGGGCGCTGCTGCTGCCGCGCCGCAGTCCCGGCCGGCGCACGCCGCTGTGGCAGCAGCGCCAGCGCGCCTCGCAACTGCTCCAGGTGGCCTCGGAGTTCGGGTCGTTCCCGATCGTGCTGGAGGCCGTACGGGAGTGCCTTCAGGACGTCTTCGACGTGCCGGGCCTGACGGAGCTGATGGCGGACATCGAGGCCCGCCGGGTCCGCCTGGTGGAGGTGACCACGGCCGAGCCGTCCCCGTTCGCGCGGTCGCTGCTGTTCGGGTACGTCGCCCAGTTCCTGTACGAGGGGGACTCGCCGCTCGCCGAGCGGAGGGCGGCCGCGCTGTCCCTGGACTCGCGCCTGCTGGCGGAGCTGCTCGGCCAGGCGGAGCTGCGCGAGCTGCTGGACGCCGAGGTGCTGGCGGAGCTGGAGCGGGAGCTGCAGTGGCTCACCGAGGACCGGCGGGCCAAGGACACGGAGTCGGTCGCCGACCTGCTGCGGCTGCTGGGCCCGCTGACGGGGGCCGAACTGGCCGAGCGGGGCGCCGACCCGGCCTGGCCGCAGGAGCTCGCGGACGCCCGCCGGGCCATCCGGGTGCGGATCGGCGGGGCGGAGCACTGGGCGGCGGTCGAGGACGCGGGGCGGCTGCGGGACGCGCTGGGCACGGCGCTGCCGGTCGGGGTGCCGGAGGCGTTCACCGAGCCGGTCAAGGACCCGCTCGGCGACCTCCTGGCCCGGTACGCGCGGACGCACGGCCCGTTCACCACGGCGGCGGCCGCGGCCCGCTTCGGGCTGGGCGCGGCGGTCACCGAGGGCGCGCTCCAGCGGCTGGCGGCGGCGGGCCGGGTGGTGCAGGGCGAGTTCCATCCGGCGGGCATCGGCCAGGAGTGGTGCGACGCGGCCGTGCTGCGCAGGCTGCGCCGGCGTTCGCTGGCCGCGCTGCGCCAGGAGCTGGAGCCGGTGCCGCCGGCCTCGCTGGCGACGTTCCTGCCGCAGTGGCAGCACCTGGGCGGGGCCCTGCGCGGCATCGACGGCCTGGCCCGGGCGGTCGAGCAGCTTCAGGGCGCGCCGGTGCCGGCCTCGGCGCTGGAGCGGCTGGTCCTGCCGTCGCGGGTGGCGGGGTACGCGCCGACCCTGCTGGACGAGCTGACCACGACCGGGGAGGTGGTGTGGGCGGGGGCCGGGGCGCTGCCGGGCAAGGACGGCTGGGTGTCGCTCTACCTGGCGGACGCGGCACCGCTGTTGCTGCCCGAGCCGCACCCGCTGGAGCTGACGCCCCTGCACCAGGCGCTCTTGGACGCGCTGTCGGGCGGGTACGGCCTGTTCTTCCGTCAGCTGGCGCAGTCGGTCCGCGCGGCGCACCCGGAGGCCACGGACCTCGAACTGTCCGAGGCCGTCTGGGACCTGGCCTGGTCGGGCCGGCTGACGAACGACACCCTGGCACCGCTGCGCTCCCTGCTGGGTTCGGGCCGCACCGCGGGGGCCACCGCGCACCGGGCCCGGCGCACGGTTCCGCGCGGGCGGTACGGCACGCTCGGCGCGCAGGTCGCCCGGCCGGGGCCGCCGACGGTGTCGGGGCGCTGGTCGCTGCTGCCCGGCCGGGCCGCCGACCCCACGCACCGGGCGCACGCGCTGGCCCGCACCCTGCTGGACCGGCACGGGGTGGTCACCCGGGGGGCGGTGGCCGCCGAGGGCGTTGAAGGCGGTTTCAGCGCGGTGTACCGGGTCCTGTCGGCGTTCGAGGACAGCGGCCAGGCCTGCCGCGGCTATGTGGTGGAGGGGCTGGGCGCGGCCCAGTTCGCGATGGACGGGGCGGTGGACCGGCTGCGGTCGGCCGAGCGGAACCCTCCGCCGCTGGCGGCGGTGGTGCTGGCGGCCGCCGACCCGGCGAACGCGTACGGGGCGGCCCTGCCGTGGCCGGAGCCCCCGGCGGGGGCCTCGCACAAGCCGGGCCGGAAGGCGGGCTCCCTGGTGGTCCTGGTCGACGGCGAGCTGGTGCTGTACCTGGAGCGCGGCGGCAAGACCCTGCTGGCGTGGCCCCCGCCGGAGGATCCGCGGCTCGCGGCGGCGACGGCCGCGCTGGCGGAGGCGTCCCGTGCGGGCACGCTGCCGGCGCTCACGGTGGAGCGGATCAATGCGGCCCCGGCGCTGACGTCCGCGCTGGGTGCGGTCCTGGAGGGGGCGGGCTTCCACGCGACTCCGCGGGGGCTGCGGCTGCGGCACTGAGGCGGTGCCGGGCAGCAGTGAGACGGTGCAGGACGGTGAGGCCGTGCCGGACGGTGAGGCGGTGCCGAGGCCGCACCGAGAGCGCACCGAGTGAAACGGGCGTAAGGCTGCGGAGCTGTACCGACCATTGCACTTACGTCGCGCTTATGTATTGAGCATGTCACGGAGCCCGTTCTGGCTGGCACGGCTGATCGTTTCTGCACTATCAAGATCCACGTAGGCATCGCTCGTGACGATGCCGCGCCAAAAATGCACCTACATGGGGGACCAGAAGAATGAGCAACATGCGACGGACTGCGACGGGCGTCATCGGTCTGGCGGTCGCGGGCACCCTGACCCTGACGGGCTGCAAGAACGGCAACGAGGAGATCCCCGCCGCGCCGTCCAGTCCGGCCTCGGCCGCGCCCTCCGCCCCGGCGGAGCAGCCCAGCAGCGCGGCCCCGAGCTCGCCGTCCGGCTACGGCTCCGACGCGCCGGCCGCCGGCGCGGCCGGCATGGCCAAGTCCGGCCAGACGTTCAAGCTCGGCGAGACGGCGACCGTCCCGTTCAGCTACGGCAGCAACAAGGGCGGCACCATCGCCCTCACCGTGACCGCGATCGAGCAGGGCAACCCGGCAGACCTGGACGCCTTCAAGCTCGGCGACCAGGTCAAGGGCAAGGTCCCCTACTACATCCGCTACACGGTGAAGAACGTCGGCACCACCGACCTCTCCTACTCCTCCGTCGGCCACATCAAGGGCCTGCTCGGCGACGGCACCGAGGCCGGCAAGCTCGCCGTCATCGGCAAGTTCGACAAGTGCCCGGCCGAGTCCCTGCCGAAGGGCTTCACCAACGGCCAGACCCAGACCGGCTGCGCGGTCGCGCTGGCGCCGTCGGCCGAGACCAAGGTCTCCGCTGCCGAGTACTGGGGCGACCCGTACAACAACCTGAACAAGAACAAGGGCCTCGTCTGGAAGTAAGCGGCCAAGAGGCCGAAGGGCGGCGGGCGGGCGACCGCCGGCCCCCGGCGGCAGCCGCACCGAGCCCCTGCGACGGCACCCCGTCGCAGGGGCTCGCCCCGTTCCCCGGCCCACCCCGTTCCCCGGCCGGCCCACCCGGCGGGGCCACAATGGGGCCATGCCCGAAGGAGACAGCGTCTGGCGGGCGGCCACCCGGCTGCACACCGCCCTGGCCGGCCGCGAGCTCACCCGCTGGGACCTGCGCGTCCCCCGCCTGGCCACCACCGACCTCACCGGGCGCACCACCCTGGAGGTCGTGCCCCGCGGCAAGCACCTCCTGGCCCGGTTCGAGGGCGGCCTCACCCTCCACACCCACCTGCGCATGGACGGCGCCTGGCACGTCTTCGCCGCCGGCCGGCCCTGGCACGGCGGCCCCGCCCACGAGATCCGCGCCGTCCTCGGCACCGCGGACCACACCGCCGTCGGCTACCGCCTCCCGGTCGTCGAGCTGCTCCGCACCGCCGACGAGGACCGGGCCGTCGGCCACCTGGGCCCCGACCTCCTCGGCCCGGACTGGGACCCGGCCCGGGCCGCCGCCAACCTGCTCGCCGCCCCCGAGCGCCCCCTCGGCGAGGCCCTGCTCGACCAGCGCAACCTGGCCGGCATCGGCAATGTGTACAAGGCCGAGCTCTGCTTCCTGGCCCGGGTCACCCCCTGGACACCGGTCGGCTCCCTCCCGGAACCCGGGACCACCGCCGTCCGCCTCGCCGAGGCCGCCCGGCGCCTGCTCGCCGCCAACACCGGCGAGCACGGGGGCCGCAACACCACGGGCAGTCGCCGCCCCGGGCAGGAGCTGTTCGTCTACGGCCGCGCCCACCGCCCGTGCCTGCGCTGCGGCACCCCTGTCCGCGAGGCCCCGCAGGACGGGCGCCCGACCTACTGGTGCCCGCGCTGCCAATCCGGACCCACCGCATAGTTGACGCCCCATCAGATCCGGTCGTGCGGTCCCGGCATGCCCTCATCCACCGGAGTGCCCCCGGTCGCGCACGGCGCACCCCGCGACGTCCCCGACCGCGGCGCGCTCCGGGCAGCCGTGGCCCGCCGTGGCCGCCGCCGGACGGCCGTGCTCCACCCGGCCTCGGACGCCTCCTCGTTCATGGCGGGTCGGATCCTGCGTCCGAACGGCGGGGTGTCGATGCCCTGGTAGCCGCCCGGGAGGGCTCCGGCGTGCAGTGCACCGGCAGCAGGCCCAGCCCCCAGCCGCCCACGGCGGCCGCCCCTTCCAGCGGACCGGAGTCGTCCGGCGCCAGCGCCAGCCGCAGTACCGCCCAGCACCAGAGCACGCCCGCCGCCAGCATCAAGGGCACCAGTAATCGCCGCACGGCTGCCTCCCGGAATGTGGCCGCGATACGGACTCCGACCATCCTCCCGCAAGCCCGCCGCCCCCGCACCCAGAAAGGCCAGGAGCCCCGGCCGGTGCTCCACGCACCGACCGGGGCTCCGGCCACGCTCATGCCTTCACCGCTCGCGCACTCGCGGTCATGCGGCTACGACGTTCACCGCTTCCGCAGGTGCCTTGATGGTCACCCGCTCCGGACCGCCCGCGACCGAGGTCACGGAGACCGAGCCGAGCATCGGACGGACCGGAACCGTCACCGGTTCGCTGGCCGCGGCCGACTGCGCCAGCTCCGCCAGCGACAGTTCATCGCTGACCTCGCGCATCAGCTCGGACATCCGTACGTCCAACGCGTCGCAAATCGCGGAGAGCAGCTCGGAGGACGCCTCCTTCTGCCCCCGCTCCACCTCGGAAAGATAGCCGAGAGAAACTCGGGCGGACGAGGAGACTTCGCGCAGAGTACGGCCCTGGCGCTGGCGCTGCCGACGCAGCACGTCACCCAGCAGGCGACGGAGCAGAATCATCGGTGGCTCCCTCCTCTGACCGTGTAGCCGCATCCTTCACGCCCCACCGTACCGCCTCGCGCCGCGGCCGTGCGGGGAGCGATGTCGTGTTCACTCAGGGCTGCAAACATCAAATCCCCCCGTTCTGTTCCGTATCCTGCCCCCGCACATTCTCGCGGAGTTCGCTCAAGAGAAGTTCGAGCACTGTCCGTGTGCTCTCCCTACGGATTTCCGCCCGGGAGCCGTTCAACCTCAGTGCCACGGTTTTCCCGCCCGCCGGTCCGGCCACGGAGACGAAAACCGTGCCCACCGGCTGCCCGTCCTGCGGGTCGGGACCGGCCACCCCGGTGGTCGCGATCCCCCACGAAGCCCCCAGCAGGCGCCGTACTCCCGCCGCCATCTGGCCCGCGACCTGCGCGTTCACCGCGCCTTCGGCCGCCAGCAGCCCGGCGTCCACTCCCAGCACCCGGTGCTTCAGCTCGGTGGCGTACGCCGTGACCGATCCGCGGAACGACCGGGATGCACCGGGTACGGCCGTCAGCTCCGCGGCCACCATCCCCCCGGTCAGCGACTCCGCCACCGCAACCGTCTGGTCACTCTCCGCAAGAATCCGCAGCGCCTCCGCCGCGACGGCCCCGGTCCCGCCGCCGCCCCCGGCGTCCTCCGCCCCGGCGCGCACCCCGTCCCGAGCTCCTGCGGTTCCCCCCGCCGGTTCCGTCACCTCGCGGCCCGCTCCGCGGCCCGACCCCTGCGCCGCAGCACCACAGCCTGGCGTACGTAATCCAAACCGGTGACCACGGTCAACAGGACGGCGACCGCCATCACCCAGAACCGCAGCGTCGCCAGGGGCCCGGTCAGGGCCAGCACGTACATGCCGACCGCCGTGCCCTGGAACAGGGTCTTCAGCTTCCCGCCCCGGCTGGCCGGGATCACCCCGTAGCGGATCACCCAGAACCGCATCAGCGTGATCCCGAGCTCGCGCCCGAGGATCACCCCGGTCACCAGCCAGGGCAGGTCTCCCAGCCAGGACAGGCAGACCAACGCCGACCCCATGATCGCCTTGTCGGCGATGGGGTCGGCGATCTTCCCGAAGTCCGTGACCAGGTTGTACGTACGGGCCAGGTGCCCGTCGAAGATGTCCGTGATCATGGCGACGGCGAACGCGGCCCAGGCCAGCGCGCGCCACACCGGGTCGTAACCGCCGTCGGCGAGGAGCAGGAGAACGAATCCCGGCACCAGGACGAGCCGGATCATCGTCAGGATGTTGGCGATGTTCCACAGGCTGGCCTGATCGACCGCCGCAGCGCCCAGCTTCGTGCCGGGAACGGGCCGGCGGCCGGTCCCGCCCGCCGCAGATGCCGGGACTCCTGTCATCCCGCCGCCTCCTCGAGACCCAGGGGCTCGGCCACCAGGTCGACGCCCAGCGTGCCGACGACCTTCGCCGTCACCATGCGGCCGGGGACCAGGCCCGTGCTGTCCGTGAAGACGACCTGGCCGTCGGTCTCGGGGGCCTGGTGCGCGGCGCGGCCGTAGGCGCCGTCGCCGTCCTCGTCGACCTCCTCGACGGACTCGACGAGCACCTCGAGGGTCTCGCCGAGCCGCTCCTCCGCGCGCTGCGAGGTGAGCTCCTCGGCAAGCCGCTGCATGTGGGCGAGCCGCTCGGCGATGGTGTCCTCGTCGAGCTTGTCCGCGTAGGTGACGGCCTCGGTGCCCTCCTCGTCGGAGTACCCGAAGACGCCGATGGCGTCGAGCCGCGCGTGGCTGAGGAAACGCTCCAGCTCCGCGAAGTCGGCCTCGGTCTCGCCGGGGAAGCCGACGATGAAGTTGGACCGGACGCCGGCCTGCGGGGCCTTGGTGCGGATGGTGTCCAGCAGCTCCAGGAACCGGTCGGTGTCGCCGAAGCGGCGCATGGCGCGCAGCACGTCGGCGGCCGAGTGCTGGAAGGACAGGTCGAAGTACGGCGCGACCTTGGGCGTCGAGGTCAGTACGTCGATCAGGCCGGGCCGCATCTCGGCGGGCTGGAGGTAGCTGACGCGGATGCGCTCGATGCCGTCGACGGCCGCCAGCTCGGGCAGCAGCGTCTCCAGCAGGCGGATGTCGCCGAGGTCCTTGCCGTACGAGGTGTTGTTCTCGGAGACCAGCATGACCTCCTTGACGCCCTGCTCCGCGAGCCAGCGCGTCTCGCCCAGCACGTCGGAGGGGCGGCGGGAGATGAAGGAGCCGCGGAACGACGGGATGGCGCAGAAGGAGCAGCGGCGGTCGCAGCCGGAGGCCAGCTTGACCGAGGCGACGGGGCTCTTGTCCAGGCGGCGGCGCAGCGGTGCGCGCGGCCCGGAGGCCGGGGCGACGCCGTCGGGCAGGTCGGCGGGGGCCTCGGCGGGCTCGGCGGCGGGCGCCTGGGCGTGGCCGGGCAGGGCCACGTCGGCCTGCTGGCGGTCGGCCGGGCTGATGGGGAGCAGCTTGCGGCGGTCGCGCGGGGTGTGGGAGGCGTGGATGCCTCCGCTGAGGATGGTCTGGAGGCGGTCGGAGATGTCGGCGTAGTCGTCGAAGCCGAGCACGCCGTCGGCCTCGGGGAGCGCCTCGGCGAGCTCCTTGCCGTAGCGCTCGGCCATGCAGCCGACGGCGACGACGGCCTGGGTGCGGCCGGCCCCCTCCTTTGCTGCAGCCTTCAGATCGTTGGCCTCCAGCAGGGCGTCTACGGAGTCCTTCTTCGCGGCTTCGACGAAGCCGCAGGTGTTGACGACGGCGACGTCCGCGTCGGCGGCGTCCTCGACGAGCTCCCAGCCATCCGCCGCCAAGCGGCCTGCGAGCTCCTCCGAGTCCACCTCGTTACGGGCGCAGCCAAGAGTGACAAGGGCGACGGTACGGCGTTCGGGCATGGACTCAAGACTACTTTGTCCAAACGCCGACCCCCGCCCCAAGTCCCGGTAAACCAAGATCCCCGGGGTGCGGCTCGGCACCCCGGGGATCCGGAATTCTGCATTCTGCGCTGCTCAGCCCGCCTCGGCCGCACCCGGACGGGGATCGTCCTTGGTGTATGTGAGACGTTCCACCTGGCCCGGCCGGAATTCGTCCTTGATCTCCTTGCCGTTCACGAACAGCGTCACGACCCCGGCGTCGCCGAGGACGAGATCGATGGATTCCTTGTCGGTGAAGGTCTTGGACTCGCCCGGGGCCAGCGTCCCGTCGAAGAGCAGCCGGCCGCTGTGGTCCTTGGCCGAGATCCAGCTCTCGCTGTCGTTGGCCGTGATCGCGACCGTGACGAGGTCCTTGGGCGCGGCCGCGATGGCGCTGTCCGAGGGCTCCGGCTTCGGCACGACCGGGCTGGCCGGCGTCTGCTGGGGCGCGGCCGGCTTGCCGGCGGACTGCTTGGGCGCGGCCTTCGGCGCGGCGGAGCCCTCCGCCACCGGGCGGGACGCCTTGCCGTCGCCGCCGCCGAAGGCGGTGAACCCGACGAAGCCGATCACGGCGACGATGGCGGCGACCATGGCCGCGGTCCAGTTGGGCCGCTGCCGCTCGGGGCGGATGCGCTCGGCCTCGAACATCGGCGCGGCCGGCGTGGGGGCCGGCCGGCCGCCGTGGGCCGCGTCGTAGGCCTCGATCAGAGGTGCCGGGTCGATACGGACGGCACGCGCGAGCGTGCGGATGTGGCCGCGGGCGTAGACGTCGCCGCCGCAGCGCGTGAAGTCGTCGGCTTCGATCGCATGCACGATCGGGATGCGCACACGGGTGGTGGAACTGACCTCGTCGACGGTGAGCCCGGCGGCGATCCGGGCCTTCTTCAGCGCCGTCCCGATGGACGGCTCCTCGGAAGTACGGTCGATGATGCGGTCCTCGGACCGGTCGTCGGTCGAAGCCCGCTCATCTTCGGGGGAGTTGGAGTTGCCGATGGACACGAGGGCGCCTTTCGAGCGTGTAGCCACCTGCTGGATGTCCAGTCTAGGGGGGTGACGAAAGGGAGGAGCAACCGGAGGGTGGACTCCGTACGCCATCCGAATGGCGCCCCGAGTCCGAGCGGTGCGGCGGCGGTCCGGCCCCCGTGACGCGGCATCGGGTGCGGTTCCGCCATCTCCCTCAACTAGACGTGGGCCCAAGGGAAACGGTTGCCCGCCAAATCATCACGGTTGGGACTCCCCGCGGATGAGGGCGAGGGCTCCGTCCAGCTCATCGGCCTTGACCAGCACGTCGCGCGCCTTCGAACCCTCGCTCGGGCCGACGATTCCCCGCGACTCCATGAGGTCCATGAGCCGGCCGGCCTTGGCGAAGCCCACCCGCAGCTTGCGCTGGAGCATCGAGGTCGACCCGAACTGGGTGGAGACCACCAGCTCCGCCGCCTGGCACAGCAGGTCGAGGTCGTCGCCGATCTCCTCGTCGATCTCCTTCTTCTGGGTCTGGCCGACGGTGACGTCGTCCCGGAAGACGGGCGTCATCTGGTCCTTGCAGTGCTGGACGACCTTGGCGACCTCCTCCTCGGTGACGAAGGCGCCCTGGAGGCGGACCGGCTTGTTGGCGCCCATCGGCAGGAACAGGCCGTCGCCCTTGCCGATGAGCTTCTCCGCGCCCGGCTGGTCGAGGATGACCCGGCTGTCGGCGAGCGAGGACGTGGCGAACGCGAGCCGTGAGGGCACGTTCGCCTTGATCAGCCCGGTGACCACGTCCACCGAGGGCCGCTGCGTGGCGAGCACCAGGTGGATGCCGGCCGCGCGGGCCAGCTGGGTGATCCGGACGATGGAGTCCTCCACGTCGCGCGGGGCGACCATCATCAGGTCGGCGAGCTCGTCGACGATCACCAGCAGGTACGGGTACGGGCTGAGCTCCCGCTCGCTGCCCGGCGGCAGTTTGATCTTGCCGTCCCGGATGGCCCGGTTGAAGTCGTCGATGTGCCGGTAGCCGAAGGCCGCCAGGTCGTCGTAGCGCAGGTCCATCTCGCGGACGACCCACTGCAGGGCCTCGGCGGCCCGCTTGGGGTTGGTGATGATCGGGGTGATCAGGTGCGGGATGCCCTCGTACGCCGTCAGCTCCACCCGCTTGGGGTCCACGAGCACCATCCGGACGTCCTCCGGGGTGGCCCGGACCATGATCGAGGTGATCAGGCAGTTGATGCAGGAGGACTTGCCGGAACCGGTGGCGCCGGCGACCAGCACGTGCGGCATCTTCGCGAGGTTGGCCATGACGTAGCCGCCCTCGACGTCCTTGCCGAGGGCCACCAGCATCGGGTGGTCGTCCTCGGCGGAGTCCGCCAGTCGCAGGACGTCGCCCAGGTTCACCATCTCGCGGTCGGTGTTCGGGATCTCGATGCCCACCGCCGACTTGCCCGGGATCGGGCTGATGATCCGGACGTCCGGGCTGGCCACGGCGTACGCGATGTTCTTGGTCAGCGCGATGATCCGCTCGACCTTGACCGCCGCGCCGAGGGTGACCTCGTACCGGGTGACCGTCGGGCCGCGGGTGAAGCCGGTGACGTCCGCGTCGACCTTGAACTCGGCGAAGACGTTGCGCAGCGAGTCGACGACGGCGTCGTTGGCGGCGCTGCGCGCCTTGCCGGGGCCGCCGCGCTCCAGCAGGTCCAGCGAGGGCAGGGAGTACGTGATGTCCCCGCGCAGCTGGAGCTGCTCCGCGCGGGGCGGCAGCGGCTGGGGCTCCGGCGGCGCCTTGGTCAGGTCCGGCACCGACAGGGTCCCCGAGGCCGCGGCGGTCGTGTCGTGCGGAGACTCGGCCGGCCCGGCGGCGGGGAAGGAGGCCGGGGCGGAGGCGGCAGCGGCCGCCGCTGCGGGGGTGCGGCTGCCGGCGGGCGCGACGGCGTCCGCGGACCGGCCGGCGCGGGCCGGCGGCACCGGGGTGGTGGTCTCCGCTCCCTCGTGCGCGGTGGAGATGCCCCGGGTGAGGTCGGCGACCAGCGGGGAGGGCGGCATCCCGCCCAGCACGACGCCCTCGAACGACGCGGCGGCCGCGGCGGCCACGTCGACGGCGTCCATCTCCCGCTCCTCCACCGGCCGGACCGGGGTCCTGCGCGGCCGGCGCCGGCGGGCGAGCGCCTCCTTCTCGGTGGCCTCCACCGGGTCGGCCCCCGGGGCCCGGCTGCTGCGGGCCCGCCACTGCTCGGGGTCGTGCCGGCCGGCGGCGCCCTCCTGCCCGCCCTCCGCGTCTTCGGCGTGCTCCTCGTCGTACGCGTTCGGTTCGATGATCCCGAGCCGGATGCCGAGCCGCCGCAGCCGCTGCGGGATCGCGTTGACCGGGGTCGCCGTGACCACGAGCAGCCCGAAGACCGTGAGCAGCACCAGCATCGGCACGGCCAGCGGCGCGCCCATGGTGAAGATCAGCGGCTTGGACGCGGCCCAGCCGATCAGCCCGCCCGCGTTCTGCATGGCGGTGGTGCCCTCGTCCCGGCCCGGCGCCCCGCAGGCGATGTGCACGAGGCCGAGCACACCGACGGCGAGCGCGGACAGGCCGATGCCGATGCGGCCGTTGGCGTCGGGCTGGTCGGGGTGGCGGACGAAACGTACCGCCATGATGCCCAGGATGATCGGCACGAGCAGGTCGAGGCGCCCGAAGGCCCCGGTGACCAGCATGGTGACCAGGTCCCCGACGGGTCCGCTCAGGTTGGACCAGGTGCCGGCGGCGACGATCAGCGCAAGGGCGAGCAGCAGCAGCGCGACCCCGTCCTTGCGGTGCGCGGGGTCGAGGTTCCTGGCGCCCTGGCCGATCCCGCGGAACACCGCGCCGACCGCGTGGGCGCAGCCCAGCCACAGGGCGCGCACCAGCCGCACCACACCTCCGGTCGGGGAGGGCGCGGGCTTGGCCGGCGCCCTCCGGGCGGGAGGGCGCGTGGCCGCCGTCTTCTTGGTGGTGGGCTTGCGCGCGGGAGCCGCCTTCTTCGCCGGCGCCGCCGGTCGGCCGGTACGGCCCTTCGCGGTGCCCGCGTTGCTCTGGGAACCCTTGCCGGACGTACGTGAGGCCATGGGGCCGAGGTTACCGGTGCGCGCGCCGGTGGACACGCGTGCCCGCCCCTTCACTCTTTCGTGTCGGCCGCACCCTCGGCTGTTTGACGGACCACCAGACCTGACGCACCACCAGACGGGCCCGGACAGGGGCCGCCCGGGGCAGCAGGCGGCCCCGCAGGCACTCCGCAGGCCGTCCGCTCAGTTCTGCGCGGGCAGCACCGGCGCCGTCCCGCCGGCCCCGGGCTCCAGCGCGTCCAGCGCCCGCCGCAGTCCGGTGAGCTTGCGCTCCAGATGGGCCGCGGTCGCCACGACCGCCGGATCGGCGGCCTCCTCGCCGAGCTGTTTGGACAGGGCCTCGGCCTGCTCCTCGACCGCCGCCAGCCGCGCGGAGAGCTCGGCCAGCAGCCCGGCCGTCTCCTTGGTGGCGTCGCTGCCCACACCGCCGCCCTCCAGCTGGAGGCGCAGCAGCGCGGCCTGCTCCCGCAGCTTGCAGTTCTTGGTGTACAGCTCCACGAACACCGAGACCTTGGCGCGCAGCACCCACGGGTCGAAGGGCTTGGAGATGTAGTCCACCGCACCCGCCGCATATCCGCGGAAGGTGTGGTGCGGACCGTGGTTGATCGCGGTGAGGAAGATGATCGGGATGTCCCGGGTCCGCTCCCGCCGCTTGATGTGCGCGGCCGTCTCGAACCCGTCCATCCCGGGCATCTGCACGTCCAGCAGGATGACCGCGAAATCGTCCGTCAGCAGCGCCTTGAGCGCTTCCTCCCCCGACGACGCCCGGACCAGTGTCTGATCGAGCGCGGAGAGGATGGCCTCCAACGCCAGCAGATTCTCCGGCCGGTCGTCGACCAGGAGGATCTTGGCCTTCTGCACCATGCCCTGTCCTCCTCGCCCCGGCATGGGGCCTCCCCGGCTCCTGGCACCGGCCTGCACGCCGGGCCCCGCCCCAGAGGACGGCATCCTTGCGCCGCCCGTCCTTGTGCCGGTCATCGTAGCCCCAGTCCCGAGATCGCCACACCCTGTCACCAAGATGTCACTGTGCACGAGGCGGAAACGGTGCGGGGGAGCTGAAAGTTCCCCGTCCTGTGCCCTCCCACACCCGTTTCGCCACAGTCGGTCAGCAATTGGTACCGGACCGCTCAGCCGCCGGTCATTCGGCGCGCATCCACTGCTCCATCACCGAGAGCAGGTAGTCCGGGTCGACCGGCTTGGTGACGTAATCGGAGGCACCGGAGTCGATCGCCTTCTCCCGGTCCCCCTTCATCGCCTTCGCCGTCAGCGCGATGATCGGCAGCCCCGCGAACTGCGGCATCCGCCGGATCGCCGCGGTCGTCGCGTACCCGTCCATCTCCGGCATCATGATGTCCATCAGCACGACCGCCACGTCGTCGTGCTGCTCCAGCACCTCGATGCCCTCCCGGCCGTTCTCCGCGTACAGCACCGCCAGCCCGTGCTGCTCCAGCACGCTGGTCAGCGCGAAGACGTTGCGCACGTCGTCATCCACGATGAGCACCCGCTCCCCGTGGAAGTCGTACGTCCGCGGCACCGCCGGAAGCTCCTCCTCCAGGCTGCCCCAGCCGTCCTCCGGCCCCACCGCGTTCGGCTGCCCCGGCACCGCCGTACGCGGCTCCGGGTCGCTCAGCGCCTTGCGGCGCCGCCGGAACAGCGCGGCGCCGCCCTGCCCCTGACCGGCCCGCCCGGTTCCCGGCTGCCCGGACCGCACCGGCAGCGGCTGCGGCAGCGGCTGCACCTGGCCCTGCACCACCGGTACGTGCGCCGCGGCCGGCGCCACGGCCACCGGTGCCGGCGGCATCGGCAGCGCCTGCGGCACCCCGTCGACCGGCCGGTGGTAGCCGTCCGCCCGGCCGCCGCCCGGCTGCGGCGGCGCGTACCCCTGCGGCGGCAGCTCGCTCGGGTGCAGCGGCAGGTACAGCGTGAAGGTGGACCCGCGGCCGGGCTCGCTCGCCGCGTGGATCTCCCCGCCCAGCAGCCGGGCGATCTCCCGGCTGATGGACAGCCCGAGCCCCGTGCCGCCGTACTTCCGGCTCGTGGTCCCGTCCGCCTGCTTGAACGCCTCGAAGATCACCAACATCTTGCTCTCCGCGATCCCGATGCCGGTGTCCGTCACCGAGAACGCGATCAGGTCGGCGTCCGCGTCCCGCAGCGAACCCGCTTCCAGCAGCTGCTCGCGGATGGCCGCCGGCACATCGGCCCCGGCCGGGCGGATCACCAGCTCCACCGCCCCCGTGTCGGTGAACTTCACCGCGTTCGACAGCAGGTTGCGCAGCACCTGGAGCAGCCGCTGCTCGTCGGTGTGCAGGGTGGCCGGCAGCTCCGGGGACACCCGTACCGAGAAGTCCAGGCCCTTTTCCGCGGTCAGCGGCCGGAACGTGGCCTCCACGTAGTCGACCAGCTGCACCAGCGCGATCCGGGTCGGGGAGACGTCCATCTTCCCGGCCTCGACCTTCGACAGGTCCAGGATGTCGTTGATCAGCTGGAGCAGGTCCGAGCCGGCCCCGTGGATGGTCTCGGCGAACTCCACCTGCTTCGGCGACAGGTTCTCGTCCGCGTTGTCGGCGAGCAGCTTGGCCAGGATCAGCAGCGAGTTCAGCGGGGTGCGCAGCTCGTGCGACATGTTCGCCAGGAACTCGCTCTTGTAGCGCATGGAGACCGCGAGTTGCTCGGCGCGCTCCTCCAGGACCTGCCGGGCCTCCTCGATCTCGGTGTTCTTCACCTCGATGTCCCGGTTCTGCTGGGCCAGCAGCTCGGCCTTCTCCTCCAGCTCGGCGTTGGCCGCCTGGAGCGCCTTCTGCCGGTTCTCCAGCTCGTCGGAGCGCTCGCGCAGCTGCTCGGTCATCTCCTGCGACTGCTTGAGCAGCATCTCCGTCTTGGAGTTGACGCTGATGGTGTTGACGCTCGTACCGATCATCTCGGCGATCTGACTGAGGAAGTCCTTCTGGATCTGCGTGAACGGCTGGAAGGACGCCAGCTCGATCACACCGAGCACCTTCCCCTCGAACAGCACCGGCAGCACGATCACCTGCGCCGGCGGCGCCTCGCCGAGCCCCGAGGAGATCTTCAGGTAGCCGGGCGGGGTGTTCTCGACCAGGATCGTCCGCTTCTCCTCGGCGACGGTCCCGATGAGCCCCTCCCCCGGCCGGAACATGGTCGGCATCTGACCGCCCGCGTACCCGTAACTCCCGCGCATCCGCAGCTCGTACGAGCCGTCGGGGCCCCCGTCGGTCCCGATCTCGGTGATCCCGCCGGACGGCACCGCCAGGAAGAACGCCCCGTGCTGCGCCGAGACGACCGGGGTCAGCTCGCTCATGATCAGCGAAGCCACGTCGGCCAGGTCGCGGCGGCCCTGCATCAGGGCCGAGATCCGGGCCAGGTTGCTCTTGAGCCAGTCCTGCTCCTTGTTGGCCAGGGTGGTGTCGCGCAGGTTCGCGATCATCGTGTTGATGTTGTCCTGGAGGACCTGGATCTCGCCCGCCGCGTCCACGTCGATCTTCAGGTTGAGATCGCCGCGGGTCACCGCCGTGGCCACGGCCGCGATCGCACGCACCTGCCGGGTCAGGTTCCCGGCCATCTCGTTCACCGACTCGGTGAGGTCGCGCCACGTGCCGTCGACGTCCCGCACCCGGGCCTGCCCGCCCAGGATGCCCTCGGTGCCCACCTCGCGGGCCACCCGCGTGACCTGGTCGGCGAACGACGACAGCTGGTCCACCATCGTGTTGATCGTGGTCTTCAGCTCCAGGATCTCGCCGCGCGCATCGATGTCGATCTTCTTGGTCATGTCGCCCTTGGCGATGGCCGTCGTGACCATGGCGATCTGCCGCACCTGGCCGGTGAGGTTGGACGCCATGAAGTTCACCGAGTCGGTGAGGTCCTTCCACGTCCCGGACACGCCCGGCACATGGGCCTGACCGCCCAGCCGCCCCTCCGTGCCCACCTCGCGGGCCACCCGCGTCACCTCGTCCGCGAACGACGACAGGGTGTTGACCATCGTGTTGACCGTGTCGGCGAGCTGCGCGACCTCGCCGCGCGCCTCCACCGTCACCTTCTTGGTCAGATCGCCGTTGGCGACCGCCGCCGAGACCTGGGCGATCCCGCGCACCTGCGCGGTCAGGTTCCCGGCCATCGTGTTGACGTTGTCGCTCAGGTCCTTCCAGATGCCGGTCACCCCGCGCACCCGGGCCTGACCGCCGAGGATGCCCTCGGTGCCCACCTCGCGGGCCACCCGCGTCACCTGCTCCGCGAACGACGACAGCTGGTCCACCATCGTGTTGACGGTCGTGACCAGCTCCAGGATCTCGCCCTTGGCGTCGACCGTGATCTTCTTGGAGAGGTCGCCCATGGCGACTGCGGTGGTCACCTCGGCGATGTTGCGCACCTGCGAGGTCAGGTTGTTCGCCATGAAGTTGACGGACTGCGTGAGGTCCTTCCAGGTACCGGAGACGCCCTTCACCTCCGCCTGGCCGCCCAGAATGCCCTCGGTGCCCACCTCGCGGGCCACCCGGGTCACCTGCTCCGCGAAGTTCGACAGCTGGTCGACCATCGTGTTGATGGTGTTCTTCAGCTCCAGGATCTCGCCGCGCGCATCCACGTCGATCTTCTGCGACAGGTCGCCGCGCGCCACCGCCGTCGCGACCTGCGCGATGTTGCGGACCTGTGAGGTCAGGTTCCCGGCCATGCCGTTCACCGAGTCCGTGAGGTCACGCCACACGCCGGCCACCCCGGGCACCTGCGCCTGGCCGCCGAGCCGGCCCTCCGTGCCCACGTCCCGGGCCACCCGGGTCACCTGCTCCGCGAAGGCCGACAGCTGGTCGACCATCGTGTTGATGGTGTTCTTCAGCTCCAGGATCTCGCCGCGCGCATCCACGTCGATCTTCTGCGACAGGTCGCCGCGCGCCACCGCCGTGGTCACCTGGGCGATCTGGCGCACCTGGGAGGTCAGGTTCCCGGCCATGAAGTTGACCGAGTCGGTGAGCTCCTTCCAGGTGCCGGACACCCCCTCCACCCGCGCCTGGCCGCCGAGCCGGCCCTCCGTGCCCACGTCCCGCGCCATCCGCGTGACCTGGTCGGCGAACGACGACAGCTGGTCCACCATCGTGTTGACGGTGTTCTTCAGCTGGAGCATCTCGCCAGAGACGTCCACGGTGACCTTCTGCGACAGGTCGCCGTTGGCCACCGCCGTCGTCACCTGGGCGATGTTGCGGACCTGGCCCGTCAGGTTGCGGAACGCGGTGTTCACCGAGTCGGTGAGGTCCTTCCACGTCCCCGCCGCCCCCGGCACCTGCGCCTGCCCGCCCAACTCGCCCTCGACGCCCACCTCGCGGGCCACCCGGGTCACTTCCGCGCCGAAGGACTGGAGCTGGTCCACCATCGTGTTGACGGTGTTCTTCAGCTCCAGCATCTCCCCGGCCACGTCGACCGTGACCTTCTGCGACAGGTCGCCGTTGGCCACCGCCGTCGTCACCTGCGCGATGTCACGCACCTGCGTGGTCAGATTGCGGAAGACCGTGTTCACCGAATCGGTGAGGTCCTTCCACGTCCCCGCCGCCCCCGGCACCTGCGCCTGCCCGCCCAGCAGGCCCTTGGCGCCGACCTCGCTGGCCACGCGGGTGACCTCGTCCGCGAACGTCCGCAGGGTCTCGGTCATCTGATTGATCGTTTCGGCCAGCTGCGCCACCTCGCCGCGCGCGCTGACCCGTACCTTCTGCGACAGGTCGCCGTTCGCGACGGCCGTCGTGACCTGCGCGATCCCCCGCACCTGGGCCGTCAGGTTGCCCGCCATCGTGTTGACGGAGTCGGTGAGGTCCTTCCACACGCCCGCGACCCCGGGCACCTTCGCCTGGCCGCCGAGCTCGCCCTCCGTACCCACCTCGCGGGCGACCCTCGTCACCTCCGAGGAGAACGACGACAGCTGGTCCACCATCGTGTTCACGGTGTTCTTCAGCTGGAGCATCTCGCCGGCCACGTGCACCGTGACCTTGCGCGACAGGTCGCCCTTCGCCACCGCCGTGGTCACCAGCGCGATATCACGCACCTGAGCGGTGAGCCGGTACGCCATGGTGTTGACGGAGTCGGTCAGATCCTTCCACGAACCCGACATTCCACGCACTTGGGCCTGACCGCCGAGCTTCCCCTCGGTCCCCACCTCCAGCGCCACACGCGTCACTTCGTCGGTGAACGCGGACAGCTGGTCGACCAGGTTGTTGACGGTACGCCCGACCTTCAGGAACTCCCCGCGCAGCGGATGCCCCGTCCCGTCGGCCGACAGCGTCCGCAGGTCCATCCGCTGGTCCAGGTCGCCCTCCGCGACCGCTGACAGCACCCGCCCCACCTCGGACACCGGCCGGGCAAGATCGTCCACCAGCTGGTTCGAGGCGTCGATCGCGGCCGCCCAGGAGCCCTCGCAGGCACCCGTTTCCAGCCGCTCGCTCAGCTTCCCCTCGCGGCCCACCATCCGCCGGACCCGGGACAGCTCCCCCGTCAGGTGCAGGTTGCGGTCGGCGACCTCGTTGTAGACGGCGGCGATCTCCGCCATCACCCCGTCGCCCGACACCGTCAGCCGCTTGCGGAAGTTCCCGTCCCGCATCGACACCAGGGCCGTGAGCAGCCGGTTGAGGGCGGCGGTATCGACTTCCGTCGTTCCGCCCCGGCGCGGGCGCCCGCCCTTCGCGCGCGTACCCGTACGCCGCACCGCTGCCCCAGACTCCACCGTGTCCCTCCCGAAAGGGTCGACCGCTGTTCCACCGGCACCCGGCGGGCCACCCGCCCGGCTACCCGATCCTGCCCAGTGTTTCACCCTGGCCGAACCAGGCCATAACACTTCGGCACCATCGCACACCGCCCGCACCCCGCGGGTGGAATCCCCGACGACGGCACCATGGCGGGCGCGAAGGTAAGTAACCTGGCATCCGATGTACCACCGCGTCGAAGGAGACTTGTGATCACGGCTCGGGCGGCTGCCAGCTTCGACCCCCAAGGGCGCTCGGTCGCCGCCGCCCGGGCGTTCGTCCGCGACACCCTCCAGGGCTGGGGCTTCGCCGACATCGTCGACGACGCCGTGGTGCTCACCAGCGAACTCGTCACGAACGCCGTGATCCACGCCGGCACCCGCGCCGAGGTCCTCTGCCTGCGCACCGAGGGAGGCGTACGGGTCGAGGTCGCCGACCGCTATCCCGAGCGCGAACTCCCGCTGCGGTACCCCGGCAAGCGCCCGTACGCCGACCCCGAACGCGAGAACGGCCGCGGCCTCATGCTCTGCGCCGCCCTCGCCACCCGCTGGGGCGTCGAGTACACGGCCACTCGCAAGCACGTGTGGTTCCGCCTCGACCTGCCGGACCGTCCGGTCGGCACCCGCTCCGCCGGGCCCGTCGTCCCCGACCGCCTGCTGCCCCTCGCCGACAGCCGCGTCCGTGTCGCCGTCGTCCAGGTCGACGCCGCGGACTGCATCTCCGCCTGGAACGAGGACGCCGAGCACGTCTTCGGCCACCCCGCCGGCAAGGCCCTCGGCCGCCCGCTCGCCGAACTCGCGGCCTGGCCGCAGACCCCCGGCACCGGCACCGGAATCGCCGAGGCCCTGCGCCTGTCCCGCTGGGAGGGCAGCTACGGCATCCGCGGCGCCGACGGCCGCGTCATCCCCGTCTACGCCTCCCACCTGCGGGTCCGCGATGCGCACGGGGAGCCGTCCACCGTCTGCCTCCTGGTCCACGACGACGAGCGCGCCCTGCTCCAGACGCCTGTCCGGGCACCGGCCTCCGACGGCCTCCCGCTGACCGAGGCCCGCCCCGCGGACCCCTTCGAGGTGTTCATCGGCTCCCCCGCCCCGGACGACCTCGACAGCCTGCTCCAGCGGACGGTCGAACGCGCCCGCGACATGCTCGACGCCGATGCCGCCTTCCTGCTGCTGGCCACCGACGACGAGACGGAACTGGAGGTCCGCGCCACCACCGGACTGCCCTCCACCCGCCAGCGGTTCGCCCGCGTCCCCGTCGAGGCCGGCACCAACCGCTACGGCTCGGCCCGCATGCCCGCCGTCCACGACGACCTGACCGCCGTCCCCGGAGCCGTCCCCCTGCTGGACACCACCGGCATGCGCTCGGTGGTCACCGTCCCCCTGAAGGTCGAGGGCCGGCTCACCGGCTCCCTCGGGGTGGCCGCCGAGCACCCGGGCCGCTACTCCAACGCGGAGGCGCTGCGCCTGCAGTTCGCCGCCGACCGGATCGCCCTGGCCGTCGAGTCGGCCCGCCTCGGCGAGCTGGAGCGGCTGCGCCGCGGCTCCCTCTCCTTCCTCGTGGAGGCCTCCGACCTGCTGGCCGGCACCCTCGACCGGGACCAGACCCTGGCCCTCATGGCCCAGATGACGGTGCCGACGCTGGCCACCTGGTGCGCCGTGTACACGATCGCGGACCAGTCCTCCGACCCGTACCTGTCGTACGTCCTGCACGAGGACGAGGAGCGCATCGACGGCCTCAGGGCCCTCCTCTCCCGTGTGCGCCCGCCCGAGCCGGTCCGCGAGGCGGGCGCCCGCACCTGGCACGAGGCGTCCGCCGCCGTGGGCGGAGAGACCGTGGTCCTGCCCCTGCTCGCCCGCAACCGGGTGATCGGCATGCTCACCCTCGGCAGGCCCTCCGAGGAGCACTTCCGCCAGGAGATCCTCGAACTCGCCGAGGACCTCTCCCGCCGCGCGGCCCTCGCCCTGGACAACGCACGCCTGTACTCGGAGCGCACCGCGATCAGCCGCTCCCTCCAGCGCAGCCTGCTCCCGCCCGGCTCCCCCGCGATCCCCGGCATGGAGGTCGAGGTGATCTACCGGGCCGCGGGCGAGGGCAACGAGGTGGGCGGCGACTTCTACGACGTCTTCCCGATCCGCGACGGCGCGTACGGCTTCGCGATCGGCGACGTGTGCGGCACCGGCCCCGAGGCCGCCGCCGTCACCGGACTGGCCCGGCACGCCCTGCGCCTGCTGGCCCGCGAGGGCCTCGGCGGCCCCGCGGTGCTGGAGCGGCTCAATGCGGCCATCCTCGACGAGGGCGCCCGCAGCCGATTCCTCACCCTCCTGTACGGCGAGCTCCACCCCCGGCAGGACGGCGGCGCCCTGATGAAGGTCGTCTGCGCCGGGCACCCGCTCCCGCTGCGCCTGCGCCCGGACGGGGAGGTCGTCCCCGCCGCGGACCCGCAGCCGCTGCTGGGCGTCCTGGACGACCTGGACCTGTACGAGCAGACGCTCACCCTCGACCCCGGCGATGTCCTGCTGTGCGTCACCGACGGGGTGACCGAGCGCCGTGAGGGCAGCCGCATGCTCGGCGACGACGGCCTGACCGAGGTCCTCACCGGTTGCACCGGCCTGACCGCCGGCGCGGTCGCGGCCCGGGTCCTGCGCGCGGTGGAACGCTTCGCGGCCGAGCCCGCCTCGGACGACATGGCCATCCTCGCGTTCCGCGTCCCCCACCAGCGGACGGGCGACTAAGCGGCCTCGGGGAAGTGGGGTGCGTTTCCGCGTCGTCCGGTGCGGTGCATCGGCGTGCTGCCGCATCGCCCTCGTACTGGACGTACTTGGGTGGTGTGGCGGTGCGGCGAGGTGCCGTGCCGGGCGGCGCGGGGGCGTGCCCCACTACCCCGAGGCCGCTTAGCCGTCGCTTAGCCGGAGTGTGCCTTCCCGAGAGCCGTGTACGGGATGCCGGCCGACGGGTGGGCGCGGGTGACGGCGGGCCCGGCGCTCACCCCGGACGCGCGGGCAGGGTGCGACGGGTGGCGGAGCGCACTGCGAAGGCCATCACCAGTTCGAACACGCCGAGCAGGACGAGCCACAGTCCGAGCAGTCGTGTCAGGGCGACCGCGGACTCCACCGGGAAGCAGAGCACGACGATTCCGGCGACGGCGCCGAGAGCGCCCAGGCCGAAGAGCAGGCCCCGGTGCACGAGCGAGTGGTCGGCGATGGCCGCGTACGCCGTGAGTACTCCGGTCAGCAGCCAGAACGCCCCGACGATCAGGGACAGCGCGCCGATCGTCTGCATCGGATGCCGCAGGACCAGCACGCCGGCCAGGAACGACAGGAGGGCGATCAGGACGCCCGCCAGTCTGCTGCCCCCGTCGCTGCTGTGGGAGAAGGCTCTGACGAAACGGAAGCCGCCCGCCACAAGGAGCTGCAGGCCGATGATGACGGCCAGGACGTGCAGTGTCTCGTCGGGCCAGACGAGGACCAGAATGCCCGGAATCAGTGTCGCGAGGGCCAGGCCGAGCGCCCAGTGCCACGAGCCGCCGAGCTGTTGGAGAACGTCCTCGGGGTCGCGCTGCGGGTGCTGCGGTGCCGCATCGGAGGGAACGGCCATCACGCCCCCAGGCTACGCCCGCACTGCGCCCGGCGCCTGGACGGAGAAACAAAAAAGGCCCCCGCCGAATGGCGGGGGCCTTTTCATGGAGCCCTTTAACGGAATCGAACCGTTGACCTTCTCCTTACCATGGAGACGCTCTACCGACTGAGCTAAAAGGGCGGGTTGTTCGGCGGCGTCCTACTCTCCCACAGGGTCCCCCCTGCAGTACCATCGGCGCTGAAAGGCTTAGCTTCCGGGTTCGGAATGTAACCGGGCGT
>NZ_JBWKDK010000060.1:0-36081 GCF_056436005.1 Streptomyces sp. NPDC043854 | reverse complement strand
CCACCTCCCCCTCCCCCCCGGCCGAGCCCCCTCGTGTCTCTCTGTCTTCTTCCCCCCCCCCCCCCCCCCCCTTCCCCCCCCCCCCCCCTCCCCCCCCCCCCCCCCCGCCCCCCCACCCCCCCCCCCCCCCCCCCCCCCCCCCCCCCCCCCCCGCGACCGCGCGTCCAGGCCGTGGGCCGCGGTGTGCTGCTCGAGCGTGCCGTAGCGGCGCAGCTCCGCCCGGCCGACCCCCAGCCCGAGGACCCGGTGCGGTACGTCGACGAGCGTCTGCGCGGCCGCCGCCGAGGAGGTGCCGGCCAGGTACGGCTCGACGAGGACGACGTCGGCCGCGGCCCGGCCGACGGCCGCGCGCAGCGCTTCCTCGTCGAAGGGCCGCACGGTGGCGGCGTACAGCACTGTCACGTCGAGCCCTTCGGTCGCGGCGAGGACCTCGTCCAGCAGCGGGCCGACGGCGACGACCACCCCGGCCGCCCCCTCCCGTACGGTCTGCATGCGCAGGCCGTCGACCGGGCGAGGAGCCGCGTTCGACTGGAGCGAGAGCCGGACGTAGACCTTGTCGTCCCCCGCGGCGTAGGCGTGCCGCAGCAGGGCCTCGGCCTCGTCCGGGTGGCCCGGCACGTGGACCGTCCAGCCGTCCAGGGTGTCCATCAGCGCCACGTCGCCCGGGGACATGTGCGTGAAGCCGCCGGCCGGCCAGTCGTGGCTGGCGGCCGCACTGACCAGGACCCCGCCGGTGCCCTGGTGCCCGAAGTCCAGCTTGAGCTGCTCGAACGGACGCTCCACGAGGAAACTCGCGAAGGTGTGCATGACCGGCCGCATGCCGGTGAGGGCCAGCCCGCCGCCCACCCCGATGAGCAGCTGCTCCCGGATGCCGACGTTGAGCACCCGGTCGGGGTGGCGCTGCCGGGCGGGCCGGAACCCGTCCATGCTGATCTCGGCCAGCACCAGCGCCAGCCGGGGGTCCTCGTCGAGCAGCCGCGACGTGACCGCGATGAACCGCTCCCGCATGTTGTCCATGGTTTTCTCCCTTCAGGCCTTCTTCTCGACGCGCGCGACCACGGCGTGCGGCCGTCCCGGATGCGGTGCGGTGAAGGCGGCGTACAGCGCCTCGTGGTCCCGGCCGTCCACGGTCACCGCGGACCAGCCGGCCGCCTCGAAGCGGGAGGCGATCCCGCCCCGCCAGCCGTGGGTCGCCGAGTCGTTGTCGATCACCACCGTGTGCAGCCGGTCCAGCCCCGCCGCGCCCGCGTAGGCGAGCGCCTCGTGGTTGCTGCCCTCGTCGAGCTCGGCGTCGCCGATCAGCACCCACACCGCCGGATCGGCCAGCCCCTGGGCCCGCAGCCCGAGGGCGCTGCCGACGGCGAGCGGCAGCCCGTGCCCGAGCGAGCCGCTGGCGATCTCGACGCCGGGGACCAGCACCCGGTCGGGGTGGTGGCCGAGCGGGGAGTCGTACGAGCCGAAGCCGCTCAGCCAGTCCACGGGGAAGAACCCCTTGGCGGCGAGCACGGCGTAGTACGCCATCGGCCCGTGCCCCTTGGACAGCAGGAAGCGGTCCCGCGCGGGGTCCTCGGCGGTCCGCGGGCCGACCCGCAGCACCCGGTCGTAGAGCACCCACAGCACGTCGAGGGTGGACGTGGCGGCCGGCCCGTGCTTCTCGGCCCCGGTCATGAGCGCCATGAGACGCCCCAGGTCCTGGTGGCGGAACTCCCTGTCCGCGGTTCCTTGTGTCATGCATGGATCCTGCAACCTCAACCGCGGTCGAGGTCAACCGCCGGTCCCCGCGGCCCGGCGGCCAAACCTGCGCGCAACCACCGGGGGAAGTGCGGTATTGTTCTCATGCGCGTTCGGCCGGGGGAAACCCCAGGTCAGCGGGTATCGGGACGTGGCGCAGCTTGGTAGCGCACTTGACTGGGGGTCAAGGGGTCGCAGGTTCAAATCCTGTCGTCCCGACTGGGAGTTCACTCCATAGTCACAGGTCAGGGCCTTGTTTCACATCATGTGAGGCAAGGCCCTTGATTGTTTCCACGGCTTGTTGCGTCACAAGTCATCACACCCCGCTCGGCACGGCGGAGGGCCTGGCCGAGGAGCTAAGCGGCCTCGGGGAAGTGGGCATCGGCACCCCGCTGGAGGAACTCGCCCGGCTGGAAGCGGCGTTCGCTGCCGCGGAGCCGCCGTCCGACCACACCCGTACGGGACGGCCGCCGGGAGCGTGGCGGACCGCGTTGCCGACGGGATTGGCCGGCCCCCGCTCCCTCGGGTGATCCGCTACGCCGCCCGGGGGCGAGCGTTAAGAGCGCGTCAGGATTTCGTCAGACGAGGGTATAGGCGTACCGGCCGGGTTCCGGCTGCGTACGCTGGCTCAGCCGTCGACGCCGATGGCTGAATCCGTGCCGTACGACAGGAGCGCCTCACCATGGCCACCCCTGCCCGCTCCTCGCGCCTGCGCGCGTGGCTGCTGGAAGGCTTGACCGACCGCCGTCACAAACAGCAGCAGCAACCCGAGACCGCACACGAGGGCAAGCCCTGGTACCGGGTGATGTGCCTGACCGGCCTCGACTACTTCTCCACCCTCGGCTACCAGCCCGGCATCGCGGCGCTCGCGGCCGGGCTGCTGTCGCCGCTGGCGACGATCGTGCTGGTGCTGCTCACCCTGTTCGGCGCCCTGCCCGTCTACCGCCGGGTCGCCAAGGAGAGCCCGCACGGCGAGGGCTCGATCGCGATGCTGGAGCGGCTGCTGTCGTTCTGGAAGGGCAAGCTGTTCGTGCTGACCCTCCTCGGGTTCGCCGCGACCGACTTCCTGATCACCATCACCCTGTCGGCCGCCGACGCGACCGCGCACATGGTGGAGAACCCGCACCTCACCAGCACCCTGCACGGGCACGAGGTGCTCATCACCCTGATCCTGATCGCGCTGCTCGGCGCGGTGTTCCTCAAGGGCTTCAGCGAGGCGATCGGCCTGGCCGTGGCGCTCGTGGCCTCGTACCTGCTGCTCAACGCGATCGTGGTCGGCGTCGGCCTGTGGCAGGTGGCCACCCACCCGCAGGTGATCACCAACTGGACCAACGCGCTGACCACCGAGTACGGCAACCCGGTCATGATGATCGCCATCGCGCTGGTGGTCTTCCCCAAGCTGGCGCTGGGCCTGTCCGGGTTCGAGACCGGCGTGGCCGTGATGCCGCACGTCCAGGGCGAGCCGGGCGACGACCCGGACAAGCCCGCAGGCCGGGTCAAGGGCACCAGGAAGCTGCTCACCACCGCCGCGGTGATCATGAGCGTGTTCCTGATCTGCTCCAGCTTCATCACCACGCTGCTGATCCCGGCGGACGCGTTCAAGTCGGGCGGCGAGGCCAACGGCCGGGCCCTGGCCTACCTGGCGCACCAATACCTCGGATCGGCGTTCGGCACCGTCTACGACGTCTCGACGATCCTGATCCTGTGGTTCGCCGGCTCCTCGGCCATGGCCGGCCTGCTCAACCTGATGCCGCGCTACCTGCCCCGCTACGGCATGGCCCCGCACTGGGCCCGCGCCCTGCGGCCCATGGTGATCGTGTTCACCCTGATCGCGTTCCTCGTGACCTGGATCTTCAACGCCGACGTCGACGCCCAGGGCGGCGCCTACGCCACCGGTGTGCTCGTCCTGATCACCTCGGCGGCCGTCGCCGTGACCATCGCGGCCCGCCGGGCCCGCGAGCGCGGCTGGACCATCGCCTTCTCCCTCATCTCGGCCGTCTTCATCTACACCACGGCCGTGAACGTGATCGAGCGTCCGGACGGCGTGAAGATCGGCGCCTGCTTCATCGCCGGCATCATGGCCCTGTCCCTGATGTCCCGCCTGGCCCGCGTCTTCGAACTGCGCGTCACGCAGATCGAGTTCGACGACATGGCGGAGCGGTTCATCCGGGACACCGCCACCCGCACCATCCGCTTCATCGCCAACGAGCCGGACAACCGGGACAAGGCCGAGTACCGGGAGAAGATCGACCAGATCCGGGCCGACAACGACATCCCGCCGGGCGACGACTTCCTCTTCGTGGAGGTCACCATCCTGGACCCGTCGGAGTTCGAAGCCGGCCTGAGGATCAAGGGCGAGGTCATGCACGACCGCTACCGCGTCCTGACCCTGGAGTCCTCGTCCGTCCCCAACGCGCTCGCCGCACTGCTGCTCCACGTACGCGACGAGACCGGGCAGCGCCCCCACATCTACTTCGAGTGGACCGAGGGCAACCCGCTCGCCAACTTCCTGCGGTTCTTCCTCTTCGGGCAGGGCGAGGTCGCCCCCGTCACCCGCGAGGTGGTCCGCGAGGCCGAACCGGACCGGGCCCGCCGCCCGCACGTCCACGTCGGCTGACACCACGCCGGTGGACACCGTCCCGCAAGGAACCCGCCGGGACGCAGCCGAGTCCGTGTTCAGGGCCTCCGGACTCGGCTGCTGATCCGGCGTCAGGAGGACTGGTCGGTGAGGATCGCAGGGTCAGAGAGGCCGGCCGCGCCGGTCTCGACCTTGCCCGCGAAGCGGCGCAGGAAGTCCGGGGCCCCGGACGCGGTGACCGTCACGTCGTACCAGCGGCGGCTGTTCTTCAGCGGGACGCTGTGCGTGACCGTGGCGCCCTTGGGGACCGTGAGGCGCTTCGGGCCGCCGCCGTAGGCGTTGGTCACCGTGAGGGTGGCCGTCGAGCCCCCGCTGTTGGTGCAGGTGAGGTCCAGGTTGCCGGTGGCGGCGTTGTGGCGGGCGGTGACCTCGGCGCCGGGGGTGGTGCCCGGGTTGCGGAAGCCGCGCAGGAAGCCGTTCGGGCCGTGCACCGTCAGGTCGGTGACCCCGCCCGAGTAGCGGGTGTTCCAGGTGTCCGCGATCGACTTCCCGGCCTCCGTCGTGTACGTCCAGGGGGCGTCGGTGCGGTTGCCGGAGGTGACGTGGAACTGCGCGCCCAGGTCCGGGCCGCCGCTGAAGGCCAGCCGGAACTTCCCCTCGCCGGTGAGGGCCGTGCCGTCCACGTACGGGGCGTACCCGAGCGGACGGGTGGGCCGCAGGCCCTTCTCCTGGCGCGGCATGCTGCCCACCGCCGGCGGGACGGCGTGGAAGTCGGGGTGGCGCTCGCGGTCCTGCGGCTGCCAGCCGCCGGTGTCGGGCAGTCGGACCGCGCCGGTGTCCTTGCGGGCGAAGTCGAAGGCGGAGGTCAGGTCACCGCAGACGGCGCGGCGCCAGGGCGAGATGTTGGGCTCCATGACGCCGAAGCGCTTCTCCATGAAGCGGATGACCGAGGTGTGGTCGAAGGTCTCGGAGCAGGAGTAGCCGCCGGTGCTCCACGGGGAGACCACCAGCATCGGCACGCGCGGGCCCAGGCCGTACGGGCCGGCGACGTAGCCGGGCTTGCCGCCGAAGACGTCCAGCGCGGTGGGCGTGGTCGACAGGCCCTGGTCGGCGTCGGCCGGGGCGTACGGCGGGACGACGTGGTCGAAGAAGCCGTCGTTCTCGTCGTAGGTGATGAACAGGGCCGTACGGGCCCATACGTCCGGGTTCGAGGTGAGCGCGTCCAGCACTTGCGCGATGTACCAGGCGCCGTAGTTGGACGGCCAGTTGGAGTGCTCGCTGAAGGCCTCCGGGGCGGCGATCCAGGAGACCTGGGGCAGCTTGCCGGCCTGGACGTCCGCGCGCAGCCGGTCGAAGTAGCCCTCGCCGGCCTTGGCGTTGGTGCCGGTGCGCGCCTTGTCGTACAGCGGGTTGCCCGGCTGGGCGTTCCGGTAGTTGTTGAAGTAGAGGAGCGAGTTGTCGCCGTAGTTGCCGCGGTAGGCGTCGTTGATCCAGCCCCAGGAGCCGGCCGCGTCGAGGCCGTCGCCGATGTCCTGGTAGACCTTCCAGGAGATGCCGGCCGCCTCCAGGCGTTCCGGGTAGGTGGTCCAGCCGTAGCCGAGCTCGGCATTGTTGAGGACCGGGCCGCCGCCCTTGCCGTCGTTGCCGGTGTGGCCCGACCAGAGGTAGTAGCGGTTGGGGTCGGTGGAGCCGATGAACGAGCAGTGGTACGCGTCGCAGATGGTGAACGCGTCGGCGAGGGCGTAGTGGAACGGAATGTCCTCGCGGGTCAGGTACGCCATGGTGGCGGGCGTCTTGGCGGGCACCCAGTTGTCGTACCTGCCCTTGTTGAAGGCGCTCTGGCCGCCCGCCCAGTCGTGGTTGAGGCCCTGGAGGAACTCCATGCCGAGGTCGTCCGACGGCGGCCGAAAGGGCAGGGTCTCCTTGCCCGCGTTGTCGGCCTGGTGCCAGACGGACTTGCCGCTGGGCAGGGTCACCGGGCGCGGGTCGCCGAAGCCGCGTACGCCGCGCAGCTTGCCGAAGTAGTGGTCGAAGGAACGGTTCTCCTGCATGAGGACCACGACGTGCTCGACGTCGGCGATGCTGCCGGTGGTCCCCTGTGCGGGGATGGCAGCGGCGCGTGCGATGCTCTCGTTGAGCATGGTCAGGGCGGCGGCGCCACCGGTGAGCTGTAGGAACCGGCGGCGGTTGAGTTCTGCCATGGCGGATGACCTCTGCGGTTGAGGGGTGCGGAGCGCCCCCAGGACAGCGCGCTCGGGGGACCGGAGAGGGAGCCTGGCGTGACGGCGGGGGATACGCCGGGCGAACGGCAGCCGGATTTCCGAGCGGTGACCGGCTCGGCCGCATGAACGTCGAACCCGTCCGGCCGCTTTCCGCTGCCGACCGCCCGCCGATGGCCGCACCGCCGTATCTGGCGTGAGGTCAGAATGCCCGCGCGCTAGGGTGCGTACGGTGAACCTCCATGTCGTCGTAGGATTCGGGCCCGCCGGGGCCGCCACCGCCCGACTGCTGGCCGCGCAGGGACACGCGGTACGGGTCGTCACCGCGTCCGGCCGCAGTCCGGAACCCGGAATCGAGCACATCGCGCTGGACGCACGGGACGGCGAGCGGCTGGCCGAGGCGGCGAAGGGCGCGGCCGCCCTGTACGGCTGCGCCGCACCTCCGTACCACCGCTGGGCCGGCGAATGGCCGGCGCTGGCCTCGTCGCTCTGCGCCGCGGCCGAGGCGACCGGGGCCGTCCTGGCCCTGCTGGGGAACCTCTACGGCTACGGTCCGGTGGACGGTCCCATGACGGAGCGGCTGCCGCTCGCGGCGACCGGCACCAAGGGGCGGGTCCGCGCCGCCGGGTGGGAGCAGGCGCGGACGCTGCACGAGCAGGGCCGCATCAAGGCGGTCGAGGTGCGGGCCTCGGACTTCTTCGGGCCCGGTGTGACCGACGGCGGACACCTGGCCGCGCGGGTCATGCCGGCGGTGCTCCGCGGCAAGCCCGTGTCCACCCTCGGGGACCCGGACGCCCCGCACAGCTGGACCTATCTCCCCGACGCGGCCCGGGCCCTGGTCGAGGTCGCGGGGGAGGAGCGGGCCTGGGGGCGGCCCTGGCACGTCCCGACCGGGCCCGCGCTGTCCGTCCGGGAGATGGTCGGCCGCCTGGCCGAGCGGGCGGGAACGGGGCCGGTCGCTGTGCGCAGGCTCCCCTCGGCGGTGCTGGGGGCGGCTTCGCTCTTCTCGCCGCTGCTCCGCGAACTGAAGGAGGTCCGCTACCAGTTCGACCGCCCGTTCGTGGTCGACTCCCGTGCCTACGAGGCCGAGTTCGCGGTCCGGGCCACCCCCCTCGACCGGCAGATCGAGGAGACCGTGGACTGGTGGCGTGACCGGCTGGCGGCCGCGCGCTGACGGCCGCCGCCCGCAGCCCCTACCCGGCCCGGCCCGGGACGGGGGCCGTCAGCGGGGGGTTGAGCCGGGCGAACCCCTCCTGGCGCTCGTACGGGAAGTAGGGGTAGGGCGCCGGGCGGTGGCTGACCGCGTCGAGGCGCGCGCTCTGCTCCGGTGTCAGGCTCCAGCCGACGGCGCCGATGTTCTGGCGCAGCTGTTCCTCGCTGCGGGCACCGATGATCACGGAGGACACGGTGGGGCGGCCCAGCAGCCAGTTGAGGGCGACCTGGGGCACGGTCCGGCCCGTCTCCTGCGCGATCCCGTCGAGTACGTCGACGACGTCGTACAGCAGCGCGTCGTCGACCGGCGGGCCGTAGTCCGCCGTCGCGTGCAGCCGGCTCCCGGACGGCAGCGGGCGGCCGCGGCGCACCTTCCCGGTGAGCCGGCCCCAGCCCAGCGGGCTCCACACGAGGGCGCCGACGCCCTGGTCACGGCCGAGCGGCAGCAACTCCCACTCGTAGTCGCGGCCGACGAGGGAGTAGTACACCTGGTGGGCGACGTACCGGGGGAAGCCGTGGCGGTCGGCCGCGGCCAGCGACTTCATCAGCTGCCAGCCCGCGAAGTTGGACACGCCGACGTGGCGGATCTTCCCGGCGCGCACGAGCCGGTCGAGCGCGGACAGCACCTCCTCGACCGGGGTGGCCGCGTCGAAGGCGTGCAGCTGGAACAGGTCGATGCGGTCGGTGCCCAGGCGTCGCAGGGCGTCCTCGGTGGCCCGGATGAGGCGCGAGCGGGAGGTGCCGGCGTCGCCGGGCCCGTCCCCCATGGGCAGGCCGGCCTTCGTGGAGAGCAGCACCCGGTCGCGGCGGCCGCGTACGGCCGCTCCGAGGACGGACTCCGAGGCGCCTGCGGAGTAGACGTCGGCGGTGTCGAAGAGGGTGATCCCGGCGTCGATGCAGATGTCGACCAGGCGGCGTGCCTCGCGGGCGCCGGTGTTGCCCCAGGCCCCGAAGAGCGGGCCTGCTCCGCCGAACGTGCCGGCGCCGAAACTCAGGACGGGAACGGTGAGACCGGAAGCGCCGAGCTGCCTGTACTCCATGACGAGCCCCCCAAAGCAGATTAACGGAACTGTAGACCCTTTAAGTTGGTCCCCACCGTAACAGCCGGAGTGAACTAATGGAACTGGAGAACCGTTATGGCGGATGAGCGTGGCGCGGAGCCCGGCACGCTGCGGCCCGGCGGCCGCACGGCCCGGGTGCGGGCCGCGGTCCTGCGCGCGGCCGGCGACGTGCTGGCCGAAGCCGGCTTCGACCGGCTGGACCTGGCGGAGGTGGCCCGGCGCGCGGAGGTGGGCAAGACCACCGTCTACCGCAGGTGGGGGACACCCGCCGGGCTCGTCGCGGACCTGCTGGGCGACATGGCCGAGCAGTCCGCGCCCCGCGCCGAGACCGGCTCGCTCGACGGCGACCTGCTGGCCAATGCCGACCTGGTCCGCCGCACCCTGTCCGACCCGCGCCAGGGCCCCCTGTTCCGGTCCGTGATCGCGGCCGCCGGTACGGACCCCAGGGCCGCCGAGGCCCTGCACCGCTTCTACGCCGTACGGGTGTCGGAATGGGCGCCCTGCGTCCGGCAGGCGGTGGACCGCGGCGAACTGCCGGAGGGCACGGACGCCGAGGAGGTCATCAGGCTCGTCTCCGCCCCCCTCTACTACCGGCTGCTGACGACCGGCACACCCCCGGACGCGGCCGCGGCCGAACGCGCCGCCCGCGCGGCCGCGGCGGCCGCCCGCGCCGGAGTCTTCACCGCGCCGGGCCCGGACGTGCCGGAGGGCTGACCGTCAGGCGTACAGGAAGACCGTGTCGAACCAGACCCGGTCGTCCTCCTCGCGGAGGAAGAAGCGGCCGTCTGCCTGGTCGTCGGCCGAGGGCTGCGCCGGGTCCCGGGCGAGGACCCGGAGGTCGTACGCCGCACTCGCCCGCCAGCCGGCCCGGTCGGGCACGTGCTGCGCCAGTGGCGCCGGGACGTCGGCGGGCAGTGCCACCGTCTCGAAGCGCTCCCCCGCCGGGGCGGCCCCGAGCGTGGCGGTCACCGCGCCGCGGGCCAGCCGGGCCACCCCGACCAGCCGGATCCGCGAGTCCGGTCCCGGGATGGTCTGCCGCTTCCCCGCCTCGTCGAGGTCGTACCCGAGCCAGTGCGCGTCGGACAGCTCGCCCAGGGCTGGGAAGCGCTTGCGCAGCGGCTCGGCTTCGGTCCGTACGCGGAGGTGGTCCTCGTTCGGCCGGAGCTCCGCGCAGCCGGCCGTTCCGGCGAGGGGCAGCAGCACGGCGCCGCCGAGCAGGGCGAGGAACCCGCGGCGCTCCGTCCAGCCGTTCCACCGTCCGGTCATCGTGTCCCCCTGGTTCGTCCGTCCCACCGGGCGCGTGCCCGTCCCGCCGTGGCGCGAGGGCGTGGCCAGGGGGAGACGTTCTCGGGGCGCGGACGGTTCCCCCGCGCGGACGCGGGGGCGGCTGCACCGCCGCGGCGTGAGAACACGCACATTTTTGACCGCTTTCGTCCGAATTGGTGAATGCTGGAGGGCGGTCCGGCGCATGGTTCGCGTCTCGGGTGGGTCGCCGGCCGCCACAGCCACGACTGCGACACGGCACACCGCCGCCACGGGAGAGACATGCGACGTGCACACCGCTTGCTGAACGACTGGCGTACGGCCCTGCCCCTTGCGGGCGGAGCCGTCGTACTCGGCTTCGGCGGCCTGTACCTCGTCGGCCTGGCGGCGGCGGCCGACACCATCGCCGACGGCACCAGCGTGCGCGGCGTCGCCATCGGCGGCATGAGCCGCGCGGAGGCCCGGGCCGCGCTCGACCGCGGCCTCGGCCCGGAGGCGGCCGCGCCGATCACGCTGAAGGTCGAGGGCGGCCGCACCGCGCAGGCCGTCCCCGCCGCCTTCGGCCTGTCCCTCGACACCGAGGCCACCGTCGACCGCGCCGCGCAGTCGGGCTCCGACCCGTTCACCGTGATCGCGCGGCTGGTCACGCCGGCGGAGGACCGCGAGGTCGAACCCGTCATCCGCGCCGACGGCCCCGCGGACCCGGCCCGGGCGGCCGAGCGGCTCGCCGACTCCGCCGGGAGCCCGCCCCGCGACGGCGCCGTCAGCTTCCGGGACGGCACGGCCCGGTCCGTTGCCCCCGCCACCGGGGTGGCCGTACGGGCCGACCGGGCGGCCGAGGCCGTCCGCGCCGCCTTCCTGAGCCCGCAGGCCGGCCCCGCGACCCTCCCGGTGGAACTCACGCAGCCGGCGGTCGGCGCGCAGGAGACCGCGCGGGCCATGAAGGAGTTCGCCGAGCCCGCGATGTCCGGGCCCGTCACCCTCACCGTCGCCGGCAAGCGGATCGTCCTCACCCCGGAGGTCCTCGGCCGGCACCTGGCGCTCAAGGCCGACGGCGCGGGCAGGCTTCTGCCGAAGCTCGACTCCGCGGGGCTGCTGGCCGACCCGGACGTCGCCCGGCAGGTGTCCGCGATCACGGCGCCCTCGCGCGGGGTCACCTTCGAGGTGGACGCCGCCGGCCGTGCGGTGGTCGCCGAGGACGGGCGCAGCGGCGTCCAGGTCACCGCGAAAGCCCTGGGGGACGCCGTCCTGCCGCTGCTGACCCGTACGGGCGACGCCCGCACGGCGGAACTCGCCACGACGGCCGTCCCGCCGCGGCTGACCGCGCGGGAGGCCCGGCAGCTCGGCATCAAGGAGAAGCTGTCGTCCTTCACGGTCGACTTCCCGGCGGCCCCGTACCGCATCACCAACATCGGGCGCGCGGTGGAGCTGATCAACGGCTCCGTCGTCCGCCCGGGCGAGACCTGGAGCTTCAACAAGACGGTCGGCGAGCGGACCGAGGAGAACGGCTTCGTCGACGGAATCATGATCAACGACGGCCGGTACGTGAAGTCGCCCGGCGGCGGTGTCTCGGCGGTCGCGACGACGATGTACAACGCGATGTTCTTCGCCGGCCTGAAGCCGGTGGAGCACGGGGCGCACTCCTTCTACATCGAGCGCTACCCCGAGGGCCGCGAGGCCACCGTGGCCTGGGGCACCCTCGACCTGCGCTGGAAGAACGACTCCGGCAGCGCGGTCTACGTCCAGGCCCGGTCCACCAACTCCTCGGTGACCATCAGCCTGCTGGGCACGAAGAAGTACGACGAGATCCGCGCGGTCAAGGGCCCCCGCACCAACGTCACCCCGCCGAAGAAGATCGAGGCCTCGGGTCCGCAGTGCGAGGTGCAGACCCCGCTCGAGGGCTTCGACGTGGCCGTCGACCGGCTCTTCGTCCGGGGCGGGCAGGAGGTCAAGCGGGAGACGTACCGCACCCACTACATCCCACGGGACGAGGTGACCTGCGACCCGCAGGCCCCCGCGGCCCCCGCGGCCCCCACAGCCCCTGCGGCCCCGGCCGCTCCGGCGGCGCCCGCGTCCGTGCGGACGCCGCCGGGTCCGGCGGCCGACCCGTCCGGCCCCGCCACCCTCACTGGGTGAACGGGGAGCGCGGCCGGGCACGCCAGGAGTGCACGGGATGGTGGGTCAGGGACGGCAGGTTGCGGTCCCAGTGGGCGCGGTGACGCCGGGTGTGACCCGGTGCGGCCATCGCGCCCGTACGCGCCCAGACCATCAGGGCGGCCGTGAGGGCCGCCAGTTCTATGTGGTCGGGGCGGCCCCTGACCACCCGGATCCGGTGCCGGCGTATCACCAGGACACCGGGAGGGTCTTGGGGCCGCGGATCAGCCCGCCGGTCTGCCATTCGACCTGTCCGGGCGGGACGGCCAGGGCGAGGCGCGGGTAGCGGTCGAGCAGCGTGGCCAGCATGAGCTCGGACTCCATCCGGGCCAGCATCGAGCCGACGCAGTGGTGCGGGCCGTTGCCGAAGGCCATGTGGGCGATCGGGCCGCGGTCGAAGTCGAGGGTGTCGGGGTCGGGGAAGACCTCGGGGTCGCGGTTGGCGGCCAGGTACGAGGAGTAGACCGCCTCGCCCGCCTTGACGGTGACGCCGGCGATCTCCACGTCCCGCATCGCGATCCGCGGCAGGCCCACTCCGCTGCGGTGCGGGATGAAGCGCAGCAGTTCGTCGACGGCCTGGGGGATCAGGTCCCGCTCGGCGCGCAGCCGTTCGAGGTGCTGCGGATGGGTGAGCAGGGCGTACACCATGTTGGCGCTGTTGTTGCGGACGGCGTGCGCACCGCTCACCAGGATGGCGGTGGCCAGGGACACGGCCTCGTCGTCGGTGATCTCGCCGGCCTTCGCGGCGGCGGTGAGCACTCCGCCGAGGTCGTCGCTGTGCTTCTTGCGGCGCATGTCGAGCAGGGCGACGACGGTCTCGCGGACCGTCTTGAGGGCGTCGACGCTCTGGGCGGGGGCCGGGCCGGGCGTCATGGCCACGTTCGCCCAGGAGGTCATGTTCGCCCGCATCTCCTGCGGCATGCCCAGCAGGTCGGCCACGGCCGCGAGGGGGAGCGGGCCGTGCAGGTGCTCGACGAGGTCCGCGGGCGAGCCGTGCCGCTCCATCGCGTCCAGGAGGCCGTCGAGGGTCTTCTGCACGGTCGGGCGCAGCTTGTTCATCGCCTTGCCGGTGAAGGCCCGCGCCACCACCCGGCGCATGTTGTTCAGGCGCGGCGGGTCGGCGTAGTTGAGGGACGCCTTCTGCGAGGCGATCGCGTGCGGGGAGGAGGCGGTCACCGACCTGCCGACCAGTTCCTCCCTGCTGAAGCGGGGGTCGGTCGTGGCCGCCTTGACGTCGCTGTAGCGGGACATCAGCCACGCGCTGCCCTGGCCGAACGGCAGCTGGATCCGGGCGGCCCGTTTCTCCTTCAGCCGGTCGTGCAGGAACGGGTCGAACTCGAGGGCCTCGAAGTCGTCCAGGCTCCAGCAGTGCACCGTCTCGTCCGTGGCCGGGTCCTTGCCGGGCTCCACGGCCGTGTGCGGGTCTGACGTCATCGTTCACATCTCCCTGCGTGGATGGCACCCCCCACGGCTCGATCCCGCGGAAAAACGGAAACCGCGGACATATCGACCAGCCCATCCCTTCCCGTTCGCCACACCCGTCGCTGCCTTCGTCCGACAGCGTCACCGGATTGGCCCATGTCCCCCAACGCCGTAGTCCCGCGCGCGCATCCGCCCGGGGTCCGTGAGGCTGTGTCAGACACGAAAGGAGAGCCACCCATGGCGACTCTGTGCAGGCCAACGGTGTCCGTGCCCGAGCACGTGATCACGATGGAGCAGACCCTCGATCTGTGCCGGTCCGTCCACGCGGACCACCCGCAGCTCGAACTGGCACTGCGCCTGATCCGGAACACCGGCGTCGCGAAGCGGCACATCGTGCAGCCCATCGAGGAGACGCTCAGGCACCCCGGTTTCGAATCGCGCAACGCCGTGTACGAATCCGAGGCCAAGGCCCGGGTCCCCGCGGTGGTGCGGCAGGCCCTGGAGGACGCGCAGCTGCGCGCCAAGGACATCGACATGATCATCTACGTGTCGTGCACGGGCTTCATGATGCCCTCGCTGACCGCGTGGATGATCAACGAGATGGGCTTCCGGACGGACACCCGACAGCTGCCCATCGCCCAACTGGGCTGCGCGGCGGGCGGGGCGGCGGTCAACCGGGCCCACGACTTCTGCACCGCGTACCCCGAGGCGAACGCCCTGATCGTCTCCTGCGAGCTCTGCTCGCTGTGCTACCAGCCGAGCGACCTGGAGGTCGGCAACCTGCTCTCCAACGGCCTGTTCGGCGACGGCGTGGGCGCCGCGGTCGTCCGCGGACGCGGCGGCACGGGCATGGAGATCCACCGCAACAGCTCGTACATCATCCCCCGGACAGAGGACTGGATCATGTACGACGTCAAGTCCACCGGGTTCCACTTCAAGCTGGACCGGCGGGTGCCCGGCACCATGGAGCCGCTCGCCCCGTCCCTCAAGGAGCTGGCCAAGGCCCACGGATGGGACGCCGCCGCCCTGGATTTCTACATCATCCACGCGGGCGGCCCACGCATCCTGGACGACCTCAGCAAGTACCTCGGTGTGGCACCCGAGGCATTCCGCTTCAGTCGGGCCACACTGACCGAGTACGGCAACATCGCCAGCGCCGTCGTCCTCGACGCACTGCGCCGACTCTTCGACGAGAACCGCACGGCAGACGCCGCGAAGGGCCTGCTGGCCGGATTCGGCCCGGGCATCACCGCAGAAATCTCACTGGGCAGCTGGACCTCGCAATGAGGACCCGGGTGAGGGAGGAATCCGAAGCATGCTGAAGGACGGCCCCGCAACCGCACGGCCACCCATCACGCACTGGCCCACCCCGGCCCTGGACGGGGTCGACTTCGACCCCGTCCTCGCCGCCCTGATGGAGGCGGGGCCGGTCACCCGGATCCGCCTCCCCAACGGGTCCGGCTGGGCCTGGCTCGTCTGCCGGTACGACGACGTGCGGATGGTGGCCAACGACCCCCGGTTCAGCCGCAAGCTGGTGGCCGAACACGACGTCACCCGGCTGGCCCCCCACTTCATCCCCGCCCCGGGCGCGGTCGGCTTCGAGGACCCGCCCGACCACACCCGGCTGCGCCGCACCGTCGCGGCCGCGTTCACCACCACCGGGGTCGAGCGGCTCCGCCGCCGCGCCCAGGAGATGCTCGACGGCCTCGTTGAGCAGATCCTGGCCGACGGCCCGCCCGCCGACCTCACCGAGCGCCTCCTCGCCCCCTTCCCGCTCGCCGTCGTGTGCGAGCTGATGGGCGTACCCGAGGAGGACCGGCCCATGGTCCACGAATGGACCACGCTCATCCTCTCCTCCGCCCAGGGCGCCCAGCGCAGCGAGCGCGCGAAGGACGAGGCGCTGGCCTACCTGGCCGCACGCCTGCGCTCCGGGGACGTACCGCACGACGACAGCGTCATCGGACTCCTCGACGAGGCGGTCCGGGACGGCGAGGTCACGCTGGAGGAGGCGACCGGCCTGGGCCTGCTCATCCAGATCGGCGGCGAGGCCGTCACCAACAACGTGGGCAACATGGTCTACATCCTGCTCACCCGGCCGGACCTGATGCAGAAGCTGCGCGAGGACCCCGCCCTGCGCCCCGCGGGCCTGAACGAGCTGCTGCGCTACATCCCGCACCGCAACGCGGTGGGGCTCTCCCGGATCGCCCTGGAGGACGTCACCATCGCCGGCCACCGCATCCGGGCCGGCGAGGCCGTGTACATCTCCTACCTGGCCGCCAACCGCGACCCGGACGTCTTCCCCGACCCCCACGAGCTGCACCTGGAACGCAGCCCCAACCCGCACGTCTCCTTCGGGTACGGCCCCCACTTCTGCCCCGGCGCGATGCTCGCCCGCCTGGAGTCCGAGCTGCTCGTCGACGCACTCCTCGACCGCTTCCCGGGCATCCGCTTCACCGTCCCCCCGAACGAACTGCGCTGGCGGCCGGGGGCGCTCATCCGCGGCCCCGAAGGCCTGCCGGTGACCTGGTCATGACCGCGCACCTGGCCCGTGACGGCCTGCTCGTCCCACCCGGCCACGGCCGCACCCTCCACACCGACGCCCAGCAGGTCACCTTCAAGGTCACCGGCGAGCACTCCACGGTGGCCTCCAGCTTCGAGGTCGTCGTCCCGCCCGGATTCGACGTAGGAGCCCACCGGCACGTACGCAGCGAAGAACTGTTCTACATCCTGGAGGGTGAACTCGACGTCATGGCGTTCGAGCCGCGCGTGCGAAGTGACGACGACTGGCGACACTGGAGGTCACTCGACGGGCGCCAGGTCGTACGGGCCACCCCCGGAACCGTCATCGTGGTCCCGCCAGGCTGCCCGCACGCCTTCGCCAACCCCACCGGCCAGCCGGCCCGCATGTTCTTCCAGGCCTCACCGCCACCCGACCACGAGCGGTACTTCGAGGAGCTCCTCGCCCTGCTCGATGCGAGCGCCTTCCCGGATCCCGCCGCGATCAGCGAACTGCGGGCCCGCTACGACATCGAACAGCTCACGCCGCTGCGCCACGAGCTGCCCTGACCGACCACCACACACCAGGCGCCACACATCACGCGCCACACATCACGCGTCACGTACGCACCACTCACCACCACCCACCCCCACGCTCGGGAGAATTGATGCTGCGCAATCGCCGCAAACTTCGCACCGCCACGTACGCCCTGGCCGGCACGGTCGCCGCTGCTGCCGCGCTGGCGGCGGTCCCGGCCCAGGCCGCCGATTCCCTGCCGTCCTATTGGTGCTACATCAACGGTGTCGAGGCCCAGTCCGGCCTGACGGTGGTGAGGGGCACGCCGGGCGTCGACACGATCCTGTGCGAGAACGACGTCGAGAACGTCATCATCGACGGCGCGGGCGGCAACGACAACATCCGGGTCAAGGGCATGGTCGTCGACTCCCAGGTGCTCGGCGGCGAGGGCGACGACACCATCCAGGTCAACAACCTCTTCCCGCGCAACGGGAACTCGTCCGTGCGCGGCGGCGCCGGCGACGACACCATCATCACCGCGCTGGTCGTGGGCACGGCCGCGCACGGCGCCACCGTCTACGGCGACCATGGCGCCGACAAGATCACCACGGGCAGCGTGCTGGGCGAGCCGGGCGAGTACCAGCGCGGCGGCGGCCAGGTGTTCGGCAACGACGGCAGCGACACCATCCGCACGGGCAACGTCGACCTCGGCGGCCGGATCCTCGGCGGCAGCGAGCACGACATCATCGAGCCCAAGTCGGTGGGCGCGGAGTCCTCGGGCATCGTCCTGGGCGGCCCGGGCAACGACATGGTCAGCGGCCAGGCCGACTCCGTCCTGACCATCGGCCCCGGCTACGCCCAGGTCGACGGCGGCCTCGGGACCAACTCCTGCAAGCTGAAGCACTTCTCGACCGGGGAGCGGGTCCGCAGCTCGGTCGCGAACTGCAATGTGGCCGAGGCTCCGGCGCCCGCGACCCCGGCGACGCCCGCGAACGCCGCGAACCCGGCGAACCCGGTGAAGCCCGCGACGCCCGCGAACCCCGCGACGCCCGTGAACCCCGCGAACCCCGCGAACCCCGCGAAGCCCGCGGCTCCCAAGGGTTCCGCCCCCGCGGCCCCCGGGGTGCCGGCGGCGCCCGCGCGTCCGTCGCGCCCGTAGGGCTCACGGCCCTGACGGACGGCGGCCGCCCGGAGCGCCGTGCGCGCGCTCCATGGACAGGCCGCCGGGCAGCAGGAACAGGGTCAGCACGGCTCCGGCGGTGAAGATCGCCGCCGAGGCCGTGAACACCGTGTGGTAGCTCTCCAGGGCAGCCCGCGCCATCAGTTCCGGCGCGGGCTGCCGGCCTGCCAGGACGTGGGAGGAGGCGCCGGCGGCCAGGGTGCTCATGAGCGCCGTCCCGACCGACCCCCCGATCTGCCGCATGGCGTTGACCGTCGCGGAGCCCACCCCGGCGTCCCGCGGGTCGATCCCCGCCGTGCCGAGGTTCATGGCCGCCGCCGTGATCAGCCCCATGCCGAGCCCCGTCGCCACCTGGCCGGGCAGCACCTCGACGGCGTACGGGCCCGAAGCCGACAGGTTCGTCAGCCAGGCCATCCCGCAGGCCGCGAGCAGCATGCCCGTGACGATGCGCGGCCGGCCGCCCACCTTGCCGAGCAGCCCCAGGTTGCTGCCGACCGCGCTGAGCATGGTGCACCCGGACATCGGCATGAACGCCAGGCCGGCCCTGGCCGGGCTGTAGCCGCGGGTGTGCTGGAGGTAGTACGTCAGGAACAGGAACACCCCGAACATGCCCACGCCCGTGATGAACACGGACATCAGGGCCGTCGCCCGGACCCGGTCGAGGACGATCCGCAGCGGCAGCAGGGGGTGCGTGCTGTGCCGCTGCCACCAGGTGAACGAGGTCAGCAGGGCGGCGGAGGTGGCCAGGAAGCCCAGGGTGTGCACGGACCGCCAGCCGTGCGAGCCGGCCGTGGCCAGCCCGTAGACCAGGCAGAACAGCCCCGACGAGGCCAGGACCGTCCCCGGCAGGTCCAGCCGGGGCGGGGCGGCGGGCGTCGGCCGGCGCAGCAGCAGCGCGCCGCCGGTGACGGCGACCGCCGCGAACAGGACGTTCACGTACAGGGTCGAGCGCCAGCTCAGGTGCTCGGTGAGCACCCCGCCGAGCAGCAGGCCCACCGCACCCCCGGACGCGGCCAGCGCCCCGAACACGCCGAAGGCCTTGCCGCGTTCGGCGGGCGCCGAGAAGGTCGTGGTGAGCAGCGAGAGCGCGGCCGGGGCCAGCAGGGCCGCGAACACGCCCTGCAGGGTGCGGGCCGTGACGAGGACGCCGAACGTGGCCGCCGCGCCGCCGAGGGCCGAGGCGGCGGCGAAGCCGAGCTGGCCGGTGAGGAACGCCCGGCGGCGTCCGATCAGGTCGGCCAGGCGCCCGCCGAGCGGCAGGAGGCTGCCGAAGGCGATCGCGTACGAGGTGACCACCCACTGGCGCCGGTGGTCGGAGAAGCCCAGGTCGGCCTGGATGGAGGGGAGGGCGATGTTCACGATGGTCGCGTCGAGGACGACCATCAGCTGGGCCAGGCCGATGACGGCGAGGACCCACCAGCGGCGCGGATCGGGCGGTGCGGCGGCGTCGGCGGCCGGGGCGGTGCCGGTGGCGGGTCCGCCGCCGCGTCCGGGGGTGGGGCCTGGGCCGGGGGCTGGGCCGGTCGGTTCTGCGGACATGGTGGACTCCATGGGTTCCGCTCGTTCTCGCAGGCGAGAGCGTGTGGGCGTGGGGGGACTGTCTGCTTCGACGATGCGTGAGACGGGCCCGCCGCCCGCGTGTCGCCACGCCACGGGGCCGCCCGGATGGACCAGCGGGGGACCCGCTCCCGCCGTCGGCCGGCTCGCCGCGTTCGGCCCGCCGCCGGCCGGAGCGGACCTACCGCTTCCGGTCGGCGGCCCTGCCCGCACCGGTGCCTGCCGGGCGGCCGGCGTGCAGCTCCAGCGGGCCCGTGCCCTCCGCCCGCGCCCGCAGGCAGGCCTCGATCTGGCGGCGCAGGTTCGGCTTGACCAGGCCCCGCAGCTCGCCGGGGGCCGCCGTCCGCCAGCGCAGCAGCTCGCCGGGGGCCAGCCGGATCCGGGCGAGCGTGGCGGCGTCCAGGACCCCGCCGTCGTAGAGGAAGCGGATCCGGGCCGGGTAACCCGGCTTGTGGGCCCAGTTGATCCCGAGCAGCCGGTTCGGCTCCAGTTCGAGGCCGAGCTCCTCGTGCGCCTCCCGCCGGGCCGCGGCGCGCGGGGTCTCGCCGAGGTCGCTGTCGATCCCGCCGCCGGGCAGGTGCCACCGGCCCGGCCTGCCGTACGCGGGCTCCACCAGCAGGACGCCGCCGGCCTCGTCGGTGCACAGCATGCTCGCCGCGGTCAGGGCCTTGGGGCGGGCGGCGCGGTGGCTCGCCGCGTCGAACCGGCCCGCGTGCTCCAGCGCCGTACGCCGCCGCGGGTCCAGTCCGACCGGCGAGCCCGGCTGGGGCACGCCGTCGACGAGGTGCGCGATCGAGCCCGCGCGCAGGGCGGCCAGCCCGGCGCGCAGCCGGGGCGCGATCCGGGCGGGCAGCACCGCGTACGCCTCCTCCGGCGCGAGCCAGTGGGCCTCGGCGACCTCCCCGTCCGGGAACGAGAGGGCGGCGGCCTGCGCGGGGGAGAGCGGCCCGACGAGGTGGACGTGCACGACGAGGGAGCGCCCGAGCGATCCCGGGGTCCGTGAGTCCACCGCGAGCAGCCGGCCGACCGGCACGCTCAGGTCCAGCTCCTCCTTCAGCTCGCGGGCCAGTCCCTCCTCGGGGGTCTCGGTGCCCTCGACGGTGCCGCCCGGCAGTTCCCGGCCCGCCTTGTACGAGGGGGTCAGGACCAGGACCCGCCCGGTGCCGTCCAGGACGAGGCCGGTGGCGGCGACGAGCGGGGCCGGCTGGGCGGCGTAGTACGCGCGCACCTGCTCGGGGGAGGGGCGGTCGGACGAGGGGTCGGACGGGGTGTCGGGCACGTGGGGCTCCTGTGGTCGTGCGGAGGCGGGGGAGTGCGTACCCCGCGCCGGGCCGGGCCACGCCCGACCCGGCGTCTCCCTGGGTCCCCCGGCGTTCCCGGCGTCCGCGGCCGGGGGTCAGGCGCGGGCCAGCAGCATCCCGCCCATGGTGACCATGGTCGCCGCGACGAGGCCGTCCAGCACCCGCCAGGCCTTGGGGCGCGAGAGCAGGCCGCTGAGCAGACGGGCGCCGTAGCCGAGGGTCGTGAACCAGATCAGGCTGGCCAGCCCGGCCCCGATGCCGAAGGCCCACCTCAGGTCTCCCCGGTCGGCGGCGAGGGAGCCGAGCAGCAGCACGGTGTCCAGGTAGACGTGCGGGTTGAGCCAGGTCATGGCCAGGCAGGTCAGGACCGCCCGCCGGCGGGAGGCGGCGGTGGCCCCCGCGGTGTCCAGGGCGGCGCCGGGGACCGGCCGCAGCACCCGGCGGGCGGCGAGGACTCCGTAGCAGACCAGGAACGTGCCGCCGGCGAGGCCAACCGCGGTCAGCGCGGTGGGCCAGGCGGTGACGAAGGCCCCGACCCCGGCGACGCCGAGGGCGATCAGGACGGCGTCGGAGAGGGCGCAGATGGCGACCACGGCGAGGACGGCATGGCGGCGCACCCCCTGCCGCAGGACGAAGGCGTTCTGGGCGCCGATGGCGACGATGAGGGAGAGTCCGGTGCCGAAGCCGGCGAGGGCCGCCGTGATGATGCCGTGTGTCATGCGTTCGACCATATGAACGGCGCGGAGTGCAGTACAGCTAAAGATTTTTACGTACCCTTAGCGATTGTGATGGACGAGCTTCCCCTGGACCAGGTGCGCACCCTCCTCGCCGTGGTGGACGAAGGCACGTTCGACGCCGCCGCGGCCGCCCTCCACGTGACCCCGTCGGCGGTCAGCCAGCGGGTCAAGGCCCTCGAACAGCGGACCGGGCGGGTGCTGCTGATGCGCACCAAGCCCGTCCGGGCCACCGAGTCCGGGCAGGTCGTGGTCCGGTTCGCCCGGCAGCTGGCCCGCCTGGAACGCGACGCCCGGGCGGAGCTCGGGATGGCGCAGGACGAGGGCGGGCCGGTGCGGCTGCCCATCGCCGTCAATGCGGACTCCCTCGCCACCTGGTTCCTGCCCGCGCTCACCCGGGTCCCGCAGGACCCGCCGGTCCTCTTCGAACTGCGCCGGGAGGACGAGTCGCACACCACGGCGCTGCTGCGGGAGGGCCAGGTCATGGCGGCCGTCACCTCCTCCCCGGACCCGGTGGCGGGCTGCACCGTACGGCCGCTGGGCCTGGCCCGGTACCTGCCGGTGGCGAGCCCCGCGTTCGCCGCCCGCCACCTCGCGGGGCCGGAGGCCGGGGCGGGCACGGGCCCGGGGACGGGGGAGCGGCCCGGGCCGGTCGGCCTGGAGCGGGCCCTGCGCCGCGCGCCCGTGATCGTCTTCGACCGGCGGGACGTGCTCCAGGACGTCTTCGTGCGCTCGCTGACGGGCGACGAGGACGCCGGCGCCGGTCCGCTGCGCCACCACGTGCCCACGTCGGAGGGGTTCTGCGACGCGGTCGCCGCAGGACTGGGCTGGGGGCTGGTGCCGCAGCCGCAGGCGGAGCCGCTGCTCCGGTCGGGTGAGCTGGTCCTGCTGGTGCCGGGGCGTCCGCTGGACGTGCCGCTGTACTGGCAGCAGTGGAAGCTCGACTCGCCCGCCCTGTCGCTGGTGGCGGACGTGGTCGCGGCCGCCGCGGCCGAGGCGCTCCGGCCCGGGGCGGCCCCGAGGCCCGCGTCCGGCCCGTAGGCTGCGGCCATGGACTCCTACACGATCGGCCAGGCGGCCCGGCTGCTCGGCGTGAGCGTCGACACGGCCCGGCGCTGGGCGGACGCCGAGCGGTTCCCCACCCGGCGGGAGGGCGCGCGGCGCATGGTGGACGGGCCCGACCTCGCCGCGTTCTGCGTACAGGTCGCGCAGGAGGCGGCCGAGGCAGAGGAGGCCCCGTACACCTCGGTGCGCAACTCCTTCCCCGGCATCGTCACCGCGGTGAAGCTCGGCACCGTGGACGCCCAGGTGGAGATCCAGGCCGGACCGCACCGGGTGGTGTCCCTGCTGACCCGCGAGGCGGTGGAGGAACTGGGCCTGGAGGTGGGGGCGCGGGCCGTGGCCCGGGTGAAGTCGACGAGCGTGTTCGTCGACCGCGCCTGACCCGGCGGGACGTACGGGCGGGGCGGGCGGGGGCCGGCGGCGGTGGCAGACTGGCCGCTGATCCGCCGAAGGGAAGTACACGTTGTCCATGTTCAGCAACCTGCGCCGGGCGGTGCGCCGCGGCTACCGGCGGGCCGTCGACCTGAGCCACCCGGCCCGTTCCCCGCTCGGCAGCGCGGTGGTCAACTGCATCGTCTACCAGGACGGGGTGCGCCAGGACGGCTTCGCCGAGGTCGAGGAGGCGCTGCGGCGGGTCCGCAAGACTGGTGAGGGCTTCGTGTGGATCGGCCTGCACGAGCCGACGCAGGAGGAGCTCGCCGGGCTCGCCGAGCTGTTCGGCCTGCACCCGCTCGCCGTCGAGGACGCCGTGCACGCCCACCAGCGCCCCAAGGTGGAGCGGTACGACGACATACTGTTCGCCGTCTTCAAGACCGTGCGCTACGTGGAGCACGAGGAACTCACCGCGACCAGCGAGGTGGTGGAGACCGGCGAGCTGATGGCCTTCACCGGGGACGACTTCGTCATCACCATCCGGCACGGCGGCCGCGGCACGCTCGGCCCGGTCCGCGAGAGCCTGGAAGCGGTTCCCGAGCAACTGGCCAAGGGACCGGCGTCCGTTCTGCACGCCATCGCCGACCATGTCGTCGACGACTACGTGGCCGTCACGGACGCCGTGCAGAACGACATCGACGCCGTCGAGACCGCCGTGTTCAGCGGGAACGGCGGCCGGGGCGACGCGGGCCGCATCTACCAGCTCAAGCGCGAACTGCTGGAGCTGCGCCGGGCGGTGGCCCCGCTGGCCCGGCCCCTGGAGCAGCTGGCCACCCAGCCGATACAGGCCGTTCCGGTGGAGGCGCGCGCGTACTTCCGGGACGTCGCCGACCACCTGACCCGCGCGACCGACCAGATCAACGGCTACGACGCCCTGCTCGACTCGATCCTCCAGGCCCATCTCGCGCAGGTGACGGTGGCCCAGAACGAGGACATGCGGAAGATCACCGCATGGGCGGCCATCGTCGCCGTGCCGACGATGGTCTGCGGGGTCTACGGAATGAACTTCGACCACATGCCCGAACTGCACTGGACGTACGGGTATCCGGCAGTGGTCGGTGTGATGGCCGTGGCCTGCTTCCTCATCCACCGCGGATTCCGCCGCAACGGCTGGCTCTGACCCTCCCGTTGCGGGCCGTCGTTGCGGGCCGCCGGCACCGCGCCGGCCCGCGCGGTGCCGGCGAGGTCGCGTTGGCGTAACGATGTGGGCAACAGAGGGCTGCGATCGGCCAGTTTCCGGGCCTGCGGCGGCGCGGATGCCGGGTCCGGCGAACAGGGCAAAACGGCACACGCGTCCCACCGGGCACCTCCCGCCGCCCCCGTTTCGTCACCCCGTGTGACCTGGGAGCGCCGGTGTGTTCCAAGTGGTCCTCGAGGGGCGTGGAATTGGTCGCCTACGGCACCGGAATCTCTCATTCCGGCTACTCCGTAAGTGGCTTGACCGCGACGTAAGCGGGGCATAAGTTCTGCCCCGGCTTGCTCCAGAAGGACGGGCCGTCATCCGTCCTCAGGGGGGACTCATGCACCACTACACCGACGTTCTGAAGAAGTACACCGTCTTCTCCGGCCGCGCCCGCCGGCAGGAGTACTGGATGTTCACCCTCTTCAACCTGATCGCGCTGATCATCATCGCGGTGGTCGACAACGCGATCGGCACCTACCCGCTGCTCTACGCGATCTACGCGCTCGCCGTCTTCCTCCCGGGTCTGGCCGTCGGCATCCGCCGCCTGCACGACACCGGCAAGTCCGGCTGGTGGATGTTCATCGCCCTCGTGCCGCTGATCGGCGGCATCTGGCTGCTCGTCCTCATGGCCACCGAGGGCCAGTCGCAGCCGAACCAGTACGGCCCGAACCCGAAGGCCCTCCAGGCCTGATCGAGCCCCCGCGGGCCCGTACGGGCACCGCAGCGTCCGAGCGTCGCCCCGGCCGGAAACGGCCGGGGCGACGCTCGCGCCGTTTCCGGGCGTCACCCACGTGACACGCGTCTCGCCCGGCTTGCGGCAGGGGGCTGTCCGGACCGGCCCGATCACGAGATATCTTGATGTCGAGCAATCTTGCAGACGAGAGACGCAGACTTGGAGCGGAGCATCCGGTGACTGACTCGACGATCATCTACACGCACACTGACGAGGCCCCGGCCCTGGCGACGTATTCCTTCCTGCCTGTGATCCAGGCCTACGCGTCGACGGCCGGTGTGAATGTCGAGACCCGTGACATCTCCCTGGCCGGTCGGATCATCGCCTCCTTCCCCGAGTACCTGGAGGAGGGCCAGCGCATCGCCGACGCCCTCGCCGAGCTCGGCGAGCTGGCGAAGACGCCGGAAGCCAACATCATCAAGCTGCCCAACATCTCGGCCTCGATCCCGCAGCTGAAGGCCGCGATCGCCGAGCTCCAGGGCCAGGGCTACGCGCTCCCGGACTACCCGGACGACCCGAAGACCGACGAGGAGCGCGAGATCCGCTCCCGCTACGACAAGGTCAAGGGCTCCGCCGTGAACCCGGTCCTGCGCGAGGGCAACTCCGACCGCCGCGCCCCCGGCTCGGTCAAGAACTACGCCAAGACCCACCCGCACCGCATGGGCGCCTGGACCGCCGAGTCCAAGACCAACGTCGCCACCATGGGCGAGAACGACTTCCGCTCCACCGAGAAGTCCGCCACCGTCGCCGAGAACGGCACGCTGCGCATCGAGCACGTCGCCGCCGACGGCGCCGTCACCGTCCTGCGCGAGTCCGTCCCCGTCCTGGCCGGCGAGGTCGTCGACGCCTCCGTGATGCGCGCCGCCGCCCTGCGCACCTTCCTGTCGGAGCAGGTCGCCCGGGCCAAGGCCGAGGGCGTGCTGTTCTCCGTGCACCTCAAGGCCACGATGATGAAGGTCTCCGACCCGATCGTCTTCGGCCACGTCGTCCGCGCCTTCTTCCCGCAGACCTTCGCCAAGTACGGCGAGGTCCTGACCGCCGCCGGCCTGTCCCCGAACGACGGCCTCGGCGCCATCCTGAACGGCCTGGACTCCATCCCGCACGGCCTGGGTGACGAGATCAAGGCCTCCTTCGACGCCGAGCTCGCCGAGGGCCCGGCCCTGGCGATGGTCGACTCGGACAAGGGCATCACCAACCTGCACGTCCCGTCCGACGTGATCGTCGACGCCTCGATGCCGGCCATGATCCGCACCTCCGGCCACATGTGGGGCCCGGACGGCCAGGAGGCCGACACCCTCGCCGTCCTCCCGGACAGCAGCTACTCCGGCGTCTACCAGGCCGTCGTCGAGGACTGCAAGGCGCACGGCGCCTTCGACCCGTCGACCATGGGCTCCGTCCCGAACGTCGGCCTCATGGCGCAGAAGGCCGAGGAGTACGGCTCCCACGACAAGACCTTCGAGATCGCCGCGGCCGGCACCGTCCGCCTCGTCGACGCCGCCGGCAACGTCGTCCTGGAGCAGGAGGTGTCCGAGGGCGACATCTTCCGCGCCTGCCAGACCAAGGACGCGCCGATCCAGGACTGGGTCAAGCTGGCCGTCACCCGCGCCCGCGCCACCGGCGTCCCGGCCGTCTTCTGGCTGGACGCCGGCCGCGCCCACGACGCGCAGCTGATCGAGAAGGTCAACGCGTACCTGCCGCAGCACGACACCGAGGGCCTGGAGATCAAGATCCTGTCCCCGGTCGAGGCCACCAAGTTCTCCCTGGAGCGCATCCGCCGCGGCGAGGACACCATCTCGGTGACCGGCAACGTCCTGCGCGACTACCTCACCGACCTGTTCCCGATCCTGGAGCTGGGCACCAGCGCCAAGATGCTGTCGGTCGTCCCGCTGATGGCGGGCGGCGGCCTGTTCGAGACGGGCGCCGGCGGCTCCGCCCCGAAGCACGTCCAGCAGCTGGTCAAGGAGAACTACCTGCGCTGGGACTCGCTCGGCGAGTTCTTCGCGCTGGCCGCCTCCTTCGAGCACCTCGCCACCACCACCGGCAACGCCCGCGCCCAGGTGCTGGCCGACACCCTCGACCGCGCCACCGGCACCTTCCTCAACGAGGACAAGTCGCCGACCCGCCGCGTCGGCGGCATCGACAACCGCGGCAGCCACTTCTACCTGGCCATGTACTGGGCGCAGGAGCTGGCCAAGCAGACCGACGACGCGGCGCTGGCGTCCGCCTTCGGCCCGCTCGCCGAGACGCTGACCGGGGCCGAGCAGACCATCGTCGACGAGCTGATCGCCGTCCAGGGCTCCCCGGCCGAGATCGGCGGCTACTACCAGCCCGACCCGGCGAAGGCCGCCGCCGTCATGCGGCCGTCGGCGACCTTCAACCAGGCGCTCGCGACCCTGGCCTGAGGCCCGCCGACCTCGCTCCGAGGTCTTCCGCAGGGCTTTGCCCGGGTACGCCCCGGCCGGCAGCCGCCGGCCGGGGCGTACCCGTACCCCCGGCCCTGCCGGCCGCTCTCCGCCGGCCTGCCCGTCGACGGGTGGAAGCAGCCCTGACGCGTTCCGGGGCCTGGTCCCGACGTGCCCACCGCGGTCCGGATGACCCTTCGCTGCTGCGCCACCGCTGTCCAACAGTGGCCCCTGGCGCGGGTGTTGCGCGTGCGTTAGCGTGCGGGCCCGGAGCTGGGGGAGGCTTGGTGGCACGTCGCGACAACACGTCCTGCGCGGGAACCGGCTGCGCGGGCTACCTGCTGCTCAACGTCGTGGGGCTGGTCGGCTGTCTGCTGGCCCTCCCCGTCCTGTTGCCGGACCTGCTGGCCGAGCAGACCCCGCCGCTAAAGGTGGAGGGCGCCGGCCGGTGGGCCGTCGTCTACGGCATCCCGGTCGCCGTGGCGTGCGTGCTCACCGCCGTGGCGGGGCGGGGCGGGCGGTTCCTGTGGTGGCTGTTCCTGCTGCGGGCCGCCGTCCTGCTGGCCGCCGTCGCCGGGGCCGTGCTGTACGCCGAGGCGCGGCTGGCCGGGCAGCCGTGGAACGTGCGGGCCTCGGTCGAGGGCCTCGTGGCCGGGCTCGCGGCCCTCGCCGTGCACCTCCTCGTACGCCGGTGGGACGAGCGGCGGGGGGCGCGCCCGCTCCCGGGCGAGGTCTGGCTGGCGATGGTGCCGCTGCGGGAGGACCCGAAACGGCAGCTGCGGCACTACTGCGTGGTGCTGGAGAACGGGTCCGGCGGGGCGCGGGTCGCCCAGATCACCAGCAAGGACAAGGACGGGCGCCGCGACCACATCCGGATCCCGAACACGGGCTGGGACGAGGTGTCCGGCCGCCCCCACTGGGTGGAGATCGGCCGGGAGCCGCGCGTGGTGCCGTACCGCAGGTTCCTCAAGTCCCGCCCCCAGGGCCGCTGCCCGGACGCGGTGTGGACGCAGCTCCGGGCCCGGCGGCCGGCGCCGGCCGTACCGAACGGGCCGGCCGGTGCGGCCGGCCCGCAGCGGGCGGCCGCCCGGCTGCTGCGGCAGGTGCTCGCCAAGTACCGCGGCTGACCGGGGCCGGCCGCGCACCGCCCGTCAGAGGCGGTGGACGCGTTCCCCGGCGAGGCCGAGCGGGCCCCGCCCGGAGGCCAGGATCCGCACCCCCGGGGCCGCGTCGAGCAGCTCCCCGAGCCAGGACAGCGCCTGCGGGGCGAGGAACTCGCCGCCGTCCAGGACGAGCAGCATGTCCCGCTCCGCGAGCCACGAGAGGGTGCTCGCCGCCCCGCACGGCAGGAACGCCGTCCCCGGAACGCAGCCCAGGGCCGCCGTCAGCTCGCGGACGCCGAAGCGGCGGCCGACGCGGACAACGGCGGCCCCGTCGCAGAAGTTGGACGCGAGCCGCTCCGCGATCTCCCGCACCAGCAGGCCCCGCGGCTCCCGGAAGCGCCCGGTGACCGTCAGCACGCGGCCGCGCCGGACGGCGGTCAGCAAGCTGGACAGTTCGTCGGATGTCGCCGGCAGCATCCCGGCACGGCCTGACTCCCTCATCGGCACGATGCCCCCCATTGCATGCGTGTCCATGCGCGGCCAAGGGTGGATTCGGGCCGCGTATCGACGATTGTGCGCCAGTTCTGACACAGTGCCAGGGGAATGCCGCAATCCGGAGAAACGGTCCGCCTGCCGCCGCCGGCCGACGCGACCCTGCCGGGCCGCGGCGCTGTACGCGTCAGGGGGAACGGTTGTCCGGAAGCCGGTAATCGGCTCTACTGCTCTTCGGCCCGCAAGACCGGGCATATTCCAGGAAGGACACGCACGATGAGAGCGGACCGGACAACAGGCCGGCGCGCGCAGCGGCAGGCCGGAACCCGATCCGAACGGCGACGCGCCTCGCACCGGCGCCGGCGGGGCTTCCGCGGCCGTCCCCTGGTGACCCTGCTCCTGTCCGGTTTCCTGCTCTTCGGCGTCTGCGCCGCCGGCATGGCCTGGGACCCCTTCACGGCCGGGGCGGGACAGGACAACGCCGTCCCCGGCATCGGCGAACCGTGGCCCGCCGCACCCGGCGGCTCCGGCTCCGGCAGGGCGGCCCCCGCCCCCGGCAAGGGCCAGGGCGGCACCGGGGAGGGCAAGGGCCCGGCCCCGGACGCCGGCGACACCGGCGACCACCGGCCCGCAGGCGCCCTCCCGTTCGACATGCCCGAGCCGGCCGCCCTGCGCGCCGCCGCGGGCGCGGGCAGGAAGCTGGTGTTCGCGCACTACTTCACCCCGTACCCGCTCTCCCTCGACAACGTCCGCGCGGACAAGGACTACTACACCCGCAACTACCTGAACCCCGACGGCGAGAACGGCAAGCACGAGCGGTACGGAGGCCTGCTGCGCGACCGGCCCCTGCCCGTCAAGCCCAAGAGCGGCAACTGGGAGCTCGCCAACCTCCGCCAGGAGGTGCGCACGGCCCGCACCGCCGGCCTCGACGGGTTCACCCTCGACATGCTCTCCCTCAGCGGGCAGAACTGGGACCGGGCCAACCTCCTGATGGAGGCCGCCCGTTCGGTCGACCCCGGCTTCAAGATCATGCTGATGCCGGACATGACCTCGCTGAAGACCGACGACCCGGCCGTCCTCGCCGACGCCGTCGCCGCCCTCGGCAAGTCCCCCGCCGCCCACCGCCTCGGCGACGGCCGGCTCGTCGTCTCCCCCTTCAAGGCGGAGGCGAAGGACCCGGCCTGGTGGAGCCGCTTCATGGACCTGCTGGAATCCCGGCACGGCATCCGCACCGCGTTCCTCCCGACCTTCCTCGACTTCAACTCCCACCACGAGCGGTTCGCGCCCCTCAGCCACGGCTTCTCCGAGTGGGGCTCGCGCAGCTACGTCGGCCAGGAGGGCGCCACCCGCGACGTACGGCGGGCGCACGACCTGGGCAAGGTGTGGATGCAGCCCGTCTCCGTCCAGGACGCCCGCCCCAACCAGGGCGTCTACGACGAGGCCGGCAACACCGCCACCCTGCGCACCACCTGGACCCGCGCCATCGAGGACGGAGCCGACTGGGTCCAGCTGACCACCTGGAACGACTACTCCGAGGGCACCCAGTTCGCCCCCTCCGTGCACAACGGCCACGCCTACCTTGACCTGACCTCGTACTACCTGACCCGGTTCAAGACGGGCAGCTGGCCGAAGATCGTCCGCGACACCCTGTACGTCACGGCCCGCACCCAGTTCGCGGCCACCGATCCCACCGGCGACCAGTCCCTGGTGATGTCCCTGCGCAGGGGCAGCGCCGCGGCCCGCGACACGGTGGAGGTGCTCAGCTTCCTGAAGGCCCCGGCGACCATCCTCACCAGGACGGGATCGGCCACGGGAACGCACAAGGCCCCGGCCGGACCCCACTCCACGCTGCTGCCGCTGCGGACCGGCACCAGCGCGGCGGCCGTCGTCCGCGGCGGGAAGACGGGCGCCAGGGCGGAGCTGCCCCGCCCCGTGCAGCGCACGGTCAAGGTCCAGGACCTCCAGTACCACGCCGTCACCAGCGGCCGGAGCTGAGGCCAACGGGCCTGAGGCCAACGGGCCTGCGGCCGCGCCGGAGCCGGTCCCGGGCCTGCGGTCGGTCCCGGGCGGGTGGCCGGTCCCCGGCCTGCGGTCGGTTCCGGGTGCGGTCGGTTCCGGGTGTGCGGTCGGTCCCGCGCTCGCGGCCGGCCCCCGCGGCCGGGCCCGTCCTCTGCGCTGCGGCCCGGCCGCCCCGGGAGCCTTCCCCCACCCGGCCCCTTCCCGAAACCGGGCTCCGCCCGGACCCTTGCGGGGGCTCCGCCCCCATACCCTCCGCGCCTCAAACGCCGGCGGGGCTGGTTTCGGGTTCCCGCGTCCGGCTCCGGGATTCGGGTGGCCGTCGGCCGCGAGGTGCGCCACCCTGGCGGGATTGGCCCTTCCCGGCCCGACCCGCCGCGCCCGATGATCCGGAGACGACCGCACCGTCCACTCCGCGGAGGCCCCGTGATCCAGCCGACCAGCGACGCACCGAACGCCGCCCCGTCCGAGTTCCCCGGCGGCCCCGGGCTGTTCCGCCTGGACCCCCGGATCGCCCACCTCAACCACGGCTCGTTCGGCGCGGTCCCCGTCCCCGTCCAGGAGGCCCAGGCCGCGCTGCGCGACGAGGCGCACGCCGACCCCGACGCCTTCTTCATCGGCGCCCCCGACCGGATCGCCGCCGCCCGCACCCGGATCGCCGCCCACCTGGCGGCCGACCCCGACGGCATCGCGTTCGTATCCAACGCCACCGAGGGCGCCAACCTCGCCCTCGCCGCCGTCCCGCTGGCCGACGGCGACGAGATCCTGGTCACCGACCACGGCTACGGCACCGTCACCGCGGCCGCCGCCCGCCGGGCCCCCGTCACCACCGTGGCCCTGGACCCGTCCCTGCCCGACGAGGACGCCGTCCGCGAGACCGTGCTCGCCGCCCTGACACCCCGTACGAAGGTGGCCGTCCTCGACCACATCAGCTCGCCCACCGCCCGGGTCCTCGCCACGCCCCGGCTGCTCGCCGACCTCGCCGACCGCGGGATCACCACCGTCGTCGACGGCGCCCACGCCCCCGGCATGCTCGCCGACCCGCTCGCCGTCGGCGCCGACTTCTGGTTCGGCAACCTGCACAAGTGGGGCTACGCCCCCTCCGGCAGTGCCGTCCTCGCCGTCACCCCCGCCCACCGCGGCCGGGTCCGCGCGCTCGTCCCCTCCTGGGAGGACCCGCACGGCTTCCCCCGCTCCGTGGAGAACCGGGCCACCGCCGACTACACCGGCTGGCTCGCCGCCCCCGAGGGCCTGGACCTCCTCCAGCGGCTCGACCCCGCCAAGGTCCGGGCCCACAACGCCGCCCTCGCCGCCCACGGCGCGGCCCTGCTCGCCGAACTCCCCGGGATCACCCCGCTGCCGTACACCGAAGGCCTGGCCATGCGCTCCCTGCGGCTGCCGCCCGGACTGGCGCGGACCCCCGAGGAGGCCCGCGCCCTGCGCGAGCGGATCGCGGCCGAACAGGGCATCCGGGTCCTGATCTGGCCGTGGCCGGGCGGCGGCGGCATCCGCGTGTGCGGGCAGCTCTACAACCGCCCCGAGGAGTACGAACGCCTCGCCGCCGTCCTCCCGCCCCTCCTGAAGTGACCGGTCTCAGCCGCGCCTGAGCAGGTACGTGTCCATGATCCAGCCCTTGCGGGCGCGGGCCTCGGTCCGGAGCTCCTCGATCCGGCCGGAGACCTCCGCCAGCTTGCCCTGCACCAGGATCTCGTCCGGGGTGCCGACGTAGGCGCCCCAGTAGATGTACAGGTCCTGGTCCAGGTGGGCCGTGAAGGCGTGCCGTGCGTCCAGCATCACCACCACGTCGTCCGCGTCCGCGGGCCAGCCCTCGGCCAGCCGCCGCCCGGTGGTGATCTGGACCGGCCGCCCCACCCGGTTCAGGGTGGTGCGGTGCCGGGCCAGCAGCGCGGAGACGCTGCTGACACCGGGCACGACCTCGTGGTCGAAGGCCACCCGGCCCCGCTCCAGCACCTCGTCGAGGATCGCGAGGGTGGAGTCGTACAGCGAGGGGTCGCCCCACACCAGGAACGCGCCGGTCTCGCCCTCCGCGAGGTCCTCGGCGATGAACCGCTCGAAAATCTCCGCCCGCGCGCTGCGCCAGCCGTCGACCGTCGGCGCGTACCGGACCGGGGTCCGGTCCCGGTCCGGGTCCCGGCCCTCCACGATCCGGTGCCCGGGGCGGGCGTGCACGGCGAGCATCTCGCGCCGCAGCCCGGTCAGGTCCGCCTTCTCCTCGCCCTTCTCCAGGATGAGGAACGCGTCCGCCGCGCCGATCGCCTTGACCGCCTGAAGGGTCAGGTGGTCCGGGTCGCCCGCGCCTATGCCGATCACTGAGAACTTCTTCACGCGGCTATTCTGCCCCCCATGCCTGCGGCCCCGTTCGCCACCTGCGTCAACGACGCGCTGTGCCCCCGCACCGGGACCGCCGCCGTACGCCTGGACAGCGAACTCGACCGGGTGGAAGGGGTGCGCGGCCCCCGGACCCCGGAGGCCGTGCTGCTCACGGCCTGCGCACAATAGGGGCCATGTCCGCACACATCGCCCTCGCCGCCCTCCTGGTCCGCGACTACGACGAGGCCATCGACTTCTACACCCGCGCGCTCGGCTTCACGCTCGTCGAGGACACCCTGCGCGCCGACGGGTCCCGCTGGGTCGTGGTCCGCCCGCAGGGCGCCACGGAATCCGCGCTGCTGCTGGCCCGGGCCAAGGACGAGGCCCAGCGCGCCCGGGTCGGCGACCAGACCGGCGGCCGCGTCGGGTTCTTCCTCCACACCGACGACTTCGCCCGCGACCACGCCCGCATGACGAAGGAGGGCGTCCGCTTCATGGAGGACCCGCGCCACGAACCGTACGGCTCGGTCGCGGTCTTCGAGGACCTGTACGGCAACCGCTGGGACCTCCTCCAGCCGGTCCGGGAGGCCTGAGCGGCCGATCCGGGACATCAGGGGTGACGGGGGGCGAGTCGCGGGGCCTCGGCCGCAGCGTCGACCGGCGGCCCGCCGGCCTCGACCCGCCGCGCCAACTCCCGCGCCCAGACCACCAGCCCCGGCACGTCGATCCCGTATGCCTCCGGCACCGGGGCGGGATCCAGGGCATCGGCCCCGCGCCGCAGCAGCCGCGCCCCGCCCACGGCGTTCCCGCGGGCGGCGTGGGTCAGGCCGACCGCCAGCTGCGCGAGCCCGCGCCACAGCGGCGCCTCCTGCGCCGGCCCGGACTTCCAGGCGTCCTCGAACACCTCGTGGGCGTGGAACGGCATCCCGGCGTCCAGCAGCCGCTGCGCCTCCCCGACCGTCTCCGCCGGCGTCCGCGCCACCCCCTCGGGCCCGCGCGGCACGCCGGGCTCCCCGTAGGGCAGCGGCCGCCCCAGCCCGTCCCGCGGCCGCGCGCTCCGCGCCCGCCCGGCCGCGTCCCGATCCCGTCCGTCCATGCGGCCATCCTGCCCCGCGGCGGATACCCGTGCATACACACCCCTCAGCGTGGGGTAATGTTCTGCATGTGCCGCCGGGACGGTAAAACCCCAAGTGGGAAGCCCCACCGGAGCGCATCGGGACGTGGCGCAGCTTGGTAGCGCACTTGACTGGGGGTCAAGGGGTCGCAGGTTCAAATCCTGTCGTCCCGACTTTGCGAAGTCGCAAGTCGGAGGCCGTTCTCTCATCCATGAGAGGGCGGCCTTTCGTGCGTTCGCGGAGGGTGTGCTGCCCTCGACGTCGAAACCCACCCGCTCCGCTAGCATGTTCGAGTCAACGCTGACCAAGTTGAATCATGAACATCGGCTGAAGAATTGATATCTGCGGAATCGCGAGTGCTCTCGCGAACGGACGGGGGAATCAAGTCCGCTGCGTGGCGTCGGCCGCGGGTCATGCTGTGGGCCGCGGTGAGCGTGGTGGCCCTCGGATTCCTCATAGCACTGGAGATCGCCGCGCGCCGTTACGGCGTGCCGGGTCCGATCACCGCCCAGGCGCGCGAGGTGATCTTCGCCCCCGCATCGGGGACGGTGCTGTACGCCAGTATGACGTTGATGCTGGTGGTGCTCACCTGGCGGCAGCGGTTCATCGCCGTCGGTGCCGCCATCGGCATCGACCTCGTCTTCTGGCTCGTGCGGTGGGCCATCGGCGCCGAGATGATGTTCGGCAACGGTGCCCTGTGGGTGACCTTGGCCTGTGCCGTCGTCGCGGTGACGCGCCGCACCGGCCGGGAGCGTGCCCTGCTGCTGAAGGGCGTCGGACTGGCCCTCCTGCTGGTGGCCGGCCGCAAGACCGGCTACACCTGGCTGCTGATCACGTCGAAGACCCGCCCGATGGTGCTCGACCCGTACGTGGCGGCCGCCGATCACGCGCTGGGCAACCCGTCATGGGTGGCAGGCCGGATCGTCGAGGCCACCGGCTCGGTCGGCGCCCACGTCCTCGACTGGGTCTACGTCCAGCTCGCGGTCGCCGCGGTGGTCGTCGCGCTGTACCAGTTGCGCAACGTGGCGGTCGAGCGCCGCTTCCCGGGCCACCACCTGGTGCGCACCTTCCTCGTCATCGGCCTGCTCGGGCCGGGCATCTACATGATCTTCCCGGTGGTCGGGCCGATCTTCGCCTACGGCGCCGACGGAGGCCACTGGGCGCTGGCCGACCTCTGGCCGAACACCCCGCCGCCGGTCGGCACCCCGCAGCCGATGCCCTTCGACGAGGTCACCCCGCGCAACTGCATGCCCAGCCTGCACACGGCGTGGGCCACCGCGATCTTCGTCCACTCCCGCAAGGGCCCGCGCGCCCTGCGGTTCCTGGGCACCTTCTGGCTGATCACCACGCTCGGCGCGACCCTGGGCTTCGGCTACCACTACGGCGCGGACATCGTCGCCGGCGTGGTGTTCACGCTCACGATCGACGCGGCGATGCGCTCGCTCGACCGCGGCTGGGACCGGCCGGCAACCCGGCTGGTCGGCTACGGCGCCGCGGTCTTCACCGCGCTCCTGCTGTCGTACCGCTACCTGTCGGTGGAGATGGCCGGGCATCCGTGGGTGTTCGGGCCGCTGGTCGTGCTGGCGATGGCCTCGGTGGTCTACGGCTACGTACGGGACACCCGGCGGTGGGAGCGCAAGGCCGCGCCGGCGCAACTGCCCGAACCGCGACGCGAACCGCAGCCCGAACTGGTGTGAGCCGTGGTGGGGGGGGGGGGGGGGGGGGGGGGGGGGGGGGGGGGGGGGGGGGGGGGGGGGGGGGGGGGGGGGGGGGGGGGGGGGGGGGGA
>NZ_JBWKDK010000059.1:0-36340 GCF_056436005.1 Streptomyces sp. NPDC043854 | reverse complement strand
ATCACACCGCCCGCCGGGAGCGCCTGCATCAGCCGGCCGCGCGCCGCGACCAGCGCACACGCGTCGTCCAGCGACAGCACCCCGGCCACATGGGCGGCCGCGACCTCGCCGATCGAGTGCCCGGCCACGAAGTCCGGCTTCAGGCCCCAGGACTCGACCAGGCGGAACAGCGCCACCTCGAGCGCGAACAGGGCGGGCTGGGTGTACTCGGTCCGGTCCAGGAGCTCCGCGTCCGATCCGAACAGGGCCTCCTTCAGCGGGAGTTCCAGCCGCTCGCAGACCGCGTCCAGCGCGGCCGCGAACACCGGCCGGGTCTCGTACAGCTCGCGGCCCATGCCGAGGCGCTGGCTGCCCTGGCCGGTGAACAGGAAGGCGACCTTCCCGCCGGCCGGCGAGCCCGTCACCGCGCCCGCCGCGGAACCGCCCTCCGCCAGCGCCGCCAGACCGGCGAGCAGGCCCTCACGGTCCGCCGCCACGACCGCGGCGCGGTCCTCGAACTGCGCCCGGCCCGCCGTCAGGGACCAGGCGATGTCGAGCGGCGCGGTCCCGTCGTGTTCCCGGGCGTACGCGAGCAGCCGTGCCGCCTGCTCGCGCAGGGCGTCCCGGCCCTTCGCCGAGAGGAGCCACGGCACGGCCTGCGCCGCCGCCGGGGGTGCGGTGTCCCGGGGCTGCTGCTCCGGGGCGCGGTCGGCCTCCGGCGCCTGCTCGATGATGGTGTGGACGTTGGTGCCGCTGACGCCGAACGCGGAGACGCCGGCCCGGTACGGACGCCCGGTTTCCGGCCACGGCCGCTGCTCGGTGAGCAGGGAGACCGCTCCGGCCTCCCAGTCGACGTGTGAGGTCGGCGCGTCGATGTGCAGGGTCTTCGGCAGGACTCCGTGCCGCATCGCCATGACCATCTTGATGATGCCGGCGATGCCGGCGGTGTTCTGGGTGTGCCCGATGTTCGACTTCAGGGAGCCGAGCCACAGCGGCCGGTCCGCGGGGCGGTCCTGGCCGTACGTGGCGAGCAGTGCCTGGGCCTCGATGGGGTCGCCCAGGGTGGTGCCGGTGCCGTGGGCCTCGACGGCGTCGATGTCGTCGGGGGTGAGGCGGGCGCTTTCGAGGGCTTGGCGGATGACGCGCTGCTGGGCGGGCCCGTTGGGGGCGGTGAGGCCGTTGCTGGCGCCGTCCTGGTTGACGGCCGAGCCGCGGACGAGGGCCAGGATCCGGTGGCCGTTGCGGCGGGCGTCGGACAGGCGTTCCACGAGCAGCACGCCGACGCCCTCCGACCAGCCGGTGCCGTCCGCGGCCTCGGCGAAGGACTTGCAGCGGCCGTCGGGCGACAGGCCGCGCTGGCGGCTGAACTCGACGAAGACGTCCGGCCCGGCGAGGACGGTCACGCCGGCGGCCACCGCCAGGGAGCACTCGCCCTGGCGGAGGGCCTGGACGGCCATGTGCAGCGCGACGGAGGAGGACGAGCAGGCCGTGTCGACGGTGGCGGCGGGGCCCTCCAGCCCGAACACGTAGGCGAGGCGGCCGGAGACCACGCTGGAGGCGGTACCGGTGAGGAGGTGCCCCTCCACCCCGTCGGGCAGGTCGCCCGAGCCGGCGCCGTACGCATTGGCGGACGCGCCGACGAAGACCCCGGCCCGGCTGCCGCGCAGGGTCGCCGGGTCGATGCCGGCCCGTTCGAAGACCTCCCAGGTGGTCTCCAGGAGGAGCCGCTGCTGCGGGTCCATGGCGAGGGCCTCGCGCGGGGAGATCCCGAAGAAGACCGGGTCGAACTCGGGGGCCCCGTAGAGGAATCCGCCGTGGCGGGCGTAGGTGGTGCCGGGGTGGTCCGGGTCGGGGTCGTACAGCGACTCGACGTCCCAGCCGCGGTCGGCGGGGAAGCCCGAGATGGCGTCGCCGCCGCTCTCGACGAGCTTCCACAGGTCCTCGGGCGAGCCGACTCCGCCGGGGAAGCGGCAGCTCATGCCGACGATCGCGACGGGTTCGCGGGAGGCGTCGGTGAGCTCCTGGTTCCGGCGGCGCAGCCGCTCGGTTTCCTTCAGGGAGGCCCGCAGCGCTTCAACGACTTTTTCGTTCGGGGTGGTCATCATTTGCTCCGCACTTCGGGCACGTCAGAAGTTGCTGTTGCTGGTCGTGTTGCCGGGGGTGTCGTCGTCCTCGGGGCCGCCACCGCCGTCGAGGGCGAGGTCGAGGAGGTCCTGGAGGTCCATCGTGTCGATGGACGCGACCGGGTCGGCGGTGTCCGGGCCGGCGGTGTCGGCGGCGGCCGGGGTGTCGGGTCCGGCGAGCCGGAGGAGGGTGTCGAGGAGTCCTGCGGCGCGTATGCGGCCCAGGGGGATGGCGGCCAGCGTCCGGCGCAGCTCGGCGTCCTGCGGGTCGGCGTCCGGGTCTGCTGCCCCGCCGGGCGCGCCGGCCGCGGCACCGCCGGTCCCCTCGGTGAAGAGGGTGCGCAGCAGGTGGCGGGTCAGGGCCTGCGGGTTGGGGTAATCGAAGACGAGGCTGGACGGCAGCCGCAGCCCGCACGCGGTGCCGAGGCGGTTGCGCAGGTCGACCGCGGTCAGGGAGTCGAAGCCGAGGTCCTTGAACGCCCGGTCGGGTGCGACGGCGTCGGCGGACGGGTGGCCGAGGGCCGCGGCCGCGTGCTCGCGCACGAGGTCGAGGAGGGCGGTGTCGCGGTCGTCCCCGGACAGTTCGGCCAGCCGCCGGAGCAGGTCCGCGGACGGGTCGCCGGCCGTGGCCGTGCTTCCGGTCGCCGGGTCCTGGCGCAGTGCGGCGCGTACCTCGGGCAGGTCGCCGATGAGCGGGCGGGGCCGGGCCGCGGCGAACACCGGCGCGAACCGCGCCCAGTCGACGTCGGCGACGGTCACCGCCGTGTCCGGGCCCGCCAGGGCGCGTTCCAGCGCCAGCAGGTTCGTCGCCGGGGCCACGGGCGGCAGTCCGCGCCGGGTGAGCTGCTCCTCGGCGTCGCCTTCGGCGGCCATGCCGCCGTCGGCCCACGGTCCCCAGGCGATCGCCGTGGCGGCGAGCCCGCGGGCGGCGCGGCGTTCGGCGAGCGCGTCGAGGAAGGTGTTCGCGGCCGCGTACGCCCCCTGGCCGCCGCTGCCCCAGGTGCCGGCGATGGACGCGAAGAGGACGAACGCGTCGAGGGAGTCCGGCGCGTCGAACAGCGCGTCGAGGTGGACGGCGCCGGCGGTCTTGGCGGTGAGGACCCGGGCGAACCCGGGCAGGTCGGTGCCGGTGCCGGGGGGCTGGGAGACGCCCGCGGCATGGACCACGGCGCGCACCGGGGTGCCGTCGGCCGCAAGGCGTGCGACGAGCGCTCCGAGCGCGTCCCGGTCGGTGACGTCGCAGGCGGCGAGGGTCACGGCCGCGCCGAGCGCTTCGAGCTCCGTACGGGTCTCGGCGGCGCCGGGCGCGTCGGCGCCGCTGCGGCTGACGAGGACGAGGCGTTCCGCGCCGCGTTCGGCGAGGCGCCGGGCCACGTGGCGGCCGAGCGCGCCCGTGCCGCCGGTGACGAGCACGGTGCCGCGCGGGGTCCACCGGGCGGTGGAGCCGTTGTCGGCGGGGGTGGCCCGGTCGAGGCGGCGTACGAGGGTGCCGGCGGGGCGGATCGCCAGCTGGTCCTCGTCGCCGGCGCCGGTGAGGGCGTCGGTGAGCCGGGACAGGGTGCGCTCGTCGCACACCTCGGGCAGGTCGACGAGTCCGCCCCAGCGGGCGGGGTGCTCCAGGGCGAGGACCCGGCCCAGGCCCCAGACCTGGGACTGGGCGGCGCCGCCGAGGGTGTCGCCGGGGGCGGCGGCGACGGCGTCGCGGGTGACGCACCACAGGGGGGCGTCGGCGCAGCCGGGGTCCGCGCCCGGTTCGGTGAGCACGGAGGCGAGGGCGTGGGTGAGGGCGAGCCCGACGGGCACTCCGGGGTGCTCCGGGTGCGGCCGCTCGTCGAGCGCGAGGAGCGACAGGATGCCGGTGACCGGCTCCGGCCCGGCAGCGGCCGCTGCCGTCTCGCGCAGCCGCTCGTCCAGGCGGGCCCGCAGCACGGCCGGGTCGCTGTCGGCGGTGTCGAGCGGGAGCGGCAGGATCCGGGCGCCGCCGTCGCGCATGCGGTCGGTCAGGGCGCGGACCCACGGGTCGTCCGCCTGCGGGGCCGGTACGGCCACCAGCCAGGTGCCGGCGGGGGCTGCTGCGGTGTCCCGGCTGCCGGTCCACGGCTGCCAGGTGACGCGGTAGAGCAGGGAGTCGGCCTGCGCCTGGGCCTGCCGGCCGCGCCGCCAGGCGGAGAGGGCGGGCAGGGCGCTGCCGATCGGCTCGTCGCCGTCGATGGCGAACTCGGCGGCGAGCGCGGTCAGGTCGGCCCGCTCGACGACATCCCAGAACCGGGCGTCGGCCTCGGTCACGGCCGGGCCGCCCTGAGCCGCCCCGCCCGCGCGCGCGGCGGCGGGCTCGGGCCAGTGGCGCCGCGGCCGGAAGGGGTAGGTGGGCAGGTCGACGCGGCGGGCGCCGGTGCCGGCGTAGTACGCCGACCAGTCGACGTCGGCGCCGTGGACATGGGCCTGGGCGAGTGCGGTGACGACGGTCTCGGCCTCGGGGCGGCCCGTGCGCAGGACGGGCACGAACACGGCGTCCTCGGTCACGCAGTCCTGGGCGAGGGCGGAGAGCACTGCGTCGGGCCCGAGTTCGAGGTACGCCGTGACGCCGGCGGCCTCCAGGGCGCGGACGCCGTCGAGGAAGCGGACGCAGTCGCGGACGTGCCGGACCCAGAAGTCGGCGGAGGCCATCTCGTCGATGATCAGGGCGCCGGTCAGGTTGGACACGACCGGGATGCGCGGGGCCGCGTACGTGAGCCCCTCGGCGACCTTGCGGAAGGCGTCGAGCATGCCGTCCATGTGCGGCGAGTGGAAGGCGTGGCTGACGGCGAGCCGCTTGGTCTTGCGGCCGGAGAACGACGCGGCGACGGCGGCCGCCGCGTCCTCGTCGCCGGCGATGACCACCGACTGCGGGCCGTTGACCGCGGCGATGCCCACCCGGTCGGTGAGCAGCGGCGCGACCTCGTCCTCCGAAGCCTGCACGGCGATCATCGCGCCGCCGGCGGGCAGCGCCTGCATCAGGCGCCCGCGGGCCGCGACCAGGGTGCACGCGTCGTCCAGGGACAGCACCCCGGCGACGTGCGCGGCGGCGACCTCGCCGATCGAGTGGCCGGACAGGAAGTCCGGCTTCAGGCCCCGGCTCTCCACGAGCCGGAACAGGGCGACCTCGACGGCGAACAGGGCCGGCTGGGTGTACTCCGTCCGGTCCAGCAGACCGGCGTCGGTGCCGAACAGCACGTCCTTCAGCGGCAGTTCGAGCTGTGTGTCGAACCGTTCGCAGACCGCGTCCAGCGCGGCCGCGAACACGGGGTGGGCGTCGTACAGCTCGCGGCCCATGCCCAGGCGCTGGCTGCCCTGACCGGTGAACAGGAACGCCAGCCGGCCGCCGGTCGCCGACCCGCGGATCAGGCCCGGGGTCTGTTCGCCGGCCGCGAGGGCGGTGAGCGCGCCGAGCAGGCCCGCGCGGTCGGCGGCGGCGAACGCCGCCCGGTGTTCGAGGCCTGCGCGGCCGGTGGCCAGGGAGTACGCCAGGTCGATGAGACCGGAGCCGTTCTCGCCACCGGCTTCGGCGACGGGGAGCAGCCGGGCGGCCTGGGCGCGGAGCGCCTGGGGGTTCCCGGCCGACAGGAGGTAGGGGAACGGCCCGGTGGCCGAGGCCGTCGGCGTCGGCGCGGGCCGGTCCGCGGGCTCGGGGGCCTGCTCGATGACGGTGTGGGCGTTGGTGCCGCTGATGCCGAACGAGGACACCGCGGCGCGCCGCGGCCGACTGGTATCCGGCCAGGCCGTGGCCTCCGTCAGCAGGGCGATGTCGCCCGTCGACCAGTCCACGTGCGGGGTGGGCTCGTCCACGTGCAGGGTCTGCGGCAGCAGCCCGTGGCGCATCGCCATGACCATCTTGATGACACCCGCGACACCGGCGGCCGCCTGCGTGTGCCCGATGTTGGACTTGATCGAGCCGAGCAGCAGCGGCTGGTCGGCCGGCCGGTCCTGGCCGTACGTGGCCAGCAGCGCCTGCGCCTCGATCGGGTCACCCAGCCGCGTGCCGGTGCCGTGCGCCTCGACCGCGTCCACGTCAGTGGCGGACAGGCCCGCGCTCGCGAGGGCGGCACGGATCACGCGCTGCTGCGCGGGCCCGTTGGGCGCCGTCAGGCCGTTGCTCGCACCGTCCTGGTTCACGGCGGAACCGCGCACGACCGCCAGCACCGGGTGTCCGTTGCGCCGGGCGTCCGACAGCCGCTCCACGAGCAGCACGCCGACGCCCTCACCCCAGCCCGTGCCGTCCGCCGCGGCGGCGAACGCCTTGCAGCGGCCGTCGGGGGCGAGCCCGCCCTGATGGCTGAACTCGCTGAAGGTGCCCGGCGTCGACATGACCGTCACACCGCCCGCGAGCGCCAGGCCGCACTCACCGGCCCGCAGCGCCTGGATCGCCCAGTGCAGGGCGACCAGCGAGGACGAGCAGGCGGTGTCGACGGTGACGGCCGGGCCCTCCAGGCCCAGGGCGTAGGCGACGCGGCCGGACATGACGCTGCCCGCATTGCCGGTCATCACGTGGCCGAGGACGCCGTCCGCGTCAGCGGACCGCTCCAGCTGGGCGTCGTAGCCGGTGTAGGAGGCGCCGACGAAGACGCCGGCCCGGCTGCCGCGCAGCGTCGAGGGGTCGATGCCGGCCCGCTCGACCGCCTCCCAGGAGGCTTCCAGCAGGAGCCGCTGCTGCGGGTCCATGGCCAGGGCCTCGCGCGGCGAGATCCCGAAGAAGTCGGCGTCGAAGGAGTCGGCGTCGTAGAGGAATCCGCCCTGGAAGGCGCGGCCGTGGCCGTCCTCCGCGGCGCGCAGTTCGGCGGTGTCCCAGCCGCGGTTGCCGGGGAGTCCGGCGATGGCGTCGCCGCCGGTCTCGACGAGCCGCCACAGCTCCTCGGGGGTGCGGACGCCCCCGGGGTAGCGGCAGCTCATGGCGACGATCGCGATGGGGTCGTCGGCGGCGGCCGCCCCGGCCGTGCCCGATTCCGCAGCGCGGTCGAACTCGTCCTCCTCGCCGAGGAGTTCGGTGCGCAGTCGGCGGGCGAGCGCCGTGGGCGTCGGGTAGTCGAAGACGAGGGTGCTGGCCAGGCGCAGACCGGTGGCCGCGCCGAGCCGGTTGCGGAGCTCGACGGCGGTCAGCGAGTCGAAGCCGAGGTCCTTGAACGCCTTGGCGGGCTCGATGTGTTCGGCCGAGGCATGGCCGAGTACGGCAGCGACCTGTGCCCGTACCAGGTCGAGCAGGACGCGGTCCTGTTCGGGCCGGGTGAGGCCGGCGAGCCGTTCGGCGAGCGGGGTGCCGCCGTCGGTACGGGTGCGTGCGGTACGGCGTCCCGCCGGGCCCAGGAGCTCCCGGAACACGGGGGCGACCGGGCCGGGCGCGGCAGCCTCGCGGAGGGCGGCCGGGTTCAGTCGGGCGGGTACGAGGGCGGGCCGGCCGGAGGCCAGTGCGGCGTCGAGCAGGGCCATGCCGTCGGCGGCGGAGAGGGCGCCCATGCCCTGCTGCTCCATGCGGCGCAGCTGGGCCTCGTCGAGTCCGCCGGTCATGCCGCTGGTGTCGGCCCACAGGCCCCAGGCCAGCGCCGTGGCGGGCAGGCCCTGCTGGTGGCGGTGCTCGGCGAGGGCGTCCAAGAGGACGTTGGCGCACGCGTAGTTGGCCTGGCCGGCGCTGCCGAGGGTGCCGGCGGCGGCGGAGTAGAGGACGAACGCCGTGACCGGCAGGTCGCGGGTCAGCTCGTGCAGGTGGAGGGCGGCGACGGCCTTCCCCTGCAGGACCGTGTCCAGGCGTTCGGGGGTGAGGGAGCCGATCACGCCGTCGTCGAGGACGCCCGCCGTGTGGACGACGGTGGTGAGGGGGTGCTCGGCGGGGATCGCGGACAGGACGGCGGCCAGGCCGTCGCGGTCGGCGGCGTCGCAGGCGGCCCAGGTGACCTCGGCCCCCAGCGCGGCGAGTTCCGCGCTGCGTTCGGCGGCCCCGGGGGCGTCGGCGCCGCGGCGGCCGAGCAGCAGCAGCCGGCGCACGCCGTGGGCGGTGACGAGGTGGCGGGCGACGATCCCGGCGAGGGTGCCGGAGCCGCCGGTGATCAGGGCGGTGCCGTCCGGGTCGACGGCGGCACCGCCGGCCGGGCCGGTCAGGCGGGTGCGGCGCAGCCGGGGGACGTGGACGGCTCCGTCGCGCAGCAGCAGCTCCGGCTCGCCGGAGGCGAGGGCCGCGGCGAGGACGGCCGCACCGGCCGGGTCGGAGAGCACCGCCGGGTCGGAGAGGCCGGGGACGTCGGCGAGGACGAAGCGGCCGGGGTTCTCGGTCTCCGCGGAACGCAGCAGGCCACGGACGGCGGCGTGCGGCAGGTCTTCGCCGCCCCCGCCGGGACCGGCGACCGCGCCGCTGGTCAGCACGACCAGGCGGGAGGCCGCGAACCGGTCGTCGGCCAGCCAGGCGTGCACCAGGGCCAGCGCCCGGTGCGTGGCCCCGCGCAGGGCGTCCGGGCCGGTGCCGGCGGCCTGCCGGGGGAAGGGGGCCAGGACGTTCGCCGGTACGGGGGCCCCGGCGTCGACGGCCGCGGTCAGCTCCGCCAGGTCGGCGTAGCGGGTGGCCGGGCCGAACCCGACGGGGCCGAGCACGGCCCAGCCGCCGGACGGCTCGGCCGCCGCACCGGTGGTGCCCGGCAGCGGCCGCGGCTGCGGCAGCGGCAGCGGCGTCCAGTCGAGCTGGAACAGCGCCTCGCGCACCACGGCCGGTACGGGCTGCGGGGAGCCGCCGGCGGCGGGGGCCGTGAAGGGCTGCGGGGCCAGGCGGCCGACGGTGGCCACCGGGTCGCCGTGGTCGTCGGCGAGGTCCAGGGCGAACGCCGGGCCGGCGGAGCCGCCGGCGGCCGGCCGGATACGGACGCGCAGGGCGCCCGCGCCGACCGCGTGCAGGGTGACGTCCGACCAGATGCTGCCGGGGCCGACGCCCGCATCGCGGCCGTCGGCGTCCGGGCCGTCGGCCGCCAGGGCGGTCGCGGCGTGCGCTGCGGCGTCCAGCAGCGCCGGGTGCAGTCCGAACCCGGCGCCCTGCGGCCCGCCTTCGGGCAGGCGGACCTGCGCGAAGTACTCGCCGTCCAGGAACCAGGCCGCCTCCACGGCCCGGAACAGCGGGCCGCGCCGGAGGTCGGCGTCGGCGGCGTCGTCGTACAGGTGGCCGATGTCGAGGGGTTCGGCTCCGGCGGGCGGCCACGCGGTGAGGCCGGACGGGGCGGGGGACGCCGTGTCCGGCGCACCGGGGGCGAGGACGCCGCGGGCGTGGCTGGTCCAGCCGCCGTCCTCGCCGAGGTCGCCGGCGCCGTTCTCCGGTCGGGCGGAGATGGTGAAGGCCCGGCTGCCTTGCTCGTCGGGGTTCTCGACGAGTACCTGGACCCGTACGCCGCCGCCGTCGGCGGGCAGCGCGAGCGGGGCGTCGAGCTCCAGCTCTACGACGTGGCCGCAGTCGGCCCGGTCGCCGGCGCGTACGGCGAGTTCGACGAACGCGGCGGCCGGCAGCACCGCCGTGCCGGCGAGGGTGTGGTCGGCGAGCCAGGGCTGGGTGCGCAGGGAGAGCCGGCCGGTGCACAGCACGCGGCCGGAGCCGGCGAGGGTGACGGCGGCGCCGAGCAGCGGGTGCACGGCCGGGTCGAGTCCGGCCACGCTCACGTCGCCGGCCGTGGTGGCGCCGGGTTCCAGCCAGTAGCGCTCGTGCTGGAAGGCGTAGGTGGGCAGGTCGATGCGCCGGGCGCCGGTGCCGGCGAAGAACGCCGGCCAGTCGACGGCGGCGCCGCGGGCGTGGGCGCGGGCGAGGGCGGCGAGGGCCGTCTCCGGCTCGGGCCGCCCGGCGCGCAGCGCGGGGACGAAGGCGGCGCCCTCGCCGGTGACGCATTCCTGGGCGAGTGCGGACAGCACCCCTTCGGGCCCGAGTTCGACGTACGTCGTCACACCGGCCGCCTCCAGGGCGCGGACGCCGTCGAGGAAGCGGACCGCCTCCCGGACGTGCCGCACCCAGAAGTCGGCCGAGCCCATCTCGCCGGTGACGAGAGAGCCGGTCAGGCAGGACACCACCGGGATCTGCGGGTCCTGGTACGTGAGCCCCTGCGCCACCCGGCGGAAGGCGTCGAGCATGCCGTCCATGCGGGGCGAGTGGAAGGCATGGCTGACGGAGAGGCGCTTGGTCTTGCGGCCCTGTGCCTCGAAACCGGACGCGACGGCGACGGCCGCGTCCTCGTCACCGGCGACCACGACCGAGCGGGGGCCGTTGACGGCGGCGATGCCCACCCGGTCGGTCAGCAGCGGCAGGACCTCGTCCTCCGAGGCCTGGACGGCGATCATGGCGCCGCCCACGGGCAGTTCCTGCATCAGCCTGGCCCGGGCGGCGACCAGCGCACACGCGTGGTCGAGGGACAGCACGCCCGCCACGTGCGCGGCGGCGATCTCGCCGATGGAGTGTCCGGCGACGGCGTCCGGCCGCAGGCCCCAGCTCTCCATCAGCCGGAACAGCGCGACCTCGACCGCGAACAGGGCCGGCTGCGCGTACCCGGTCCGGTCCAGGAGATCCGCGTCCGATCCGAACAGAACCTCCTTCAGGGGCAGTTCGAGGAACGGGTCGAGGCGGCCGCACACCGCGTCGAGCGCGTCCGCGAACACCGGGTGGGTGTCGTACAGTTCGCGGCCCGTGTCCAGGCGCTGGCTGCCCTGCCCGGTGAAGAGGAACGCGGTCTTGCCCTCGGCCGCGGTGCCGGTGACCAGGCCCGCGGCCTCCTCGCCGGCGGCGAGGGCGGCGAGGGCGGTGTCGAGGTCGTCGTCCGTACGGCCGAGGAGCACCGCGCGGTGTTCCAGGGCGCCGCGGGTGGTGGCGAGCGAGTGGCCGAGGTCGAGGGCCGAGCGGCCGGCGGCGCCCTGCGCCCGGGCGGCGATCAGCCGGTCGGCCTGGGCGCGCAGCGCGGCGGCGCTCCGGCCCGACAGGGTCCACGGCAGCACGGCGGGCACGACCGGGGCCGGGGCCGGGGCCGGGGCCGGAGCCGCGGCGGGTTCCTGCTGCTCGCCCGGCGCTTCCTCCTCGGGGGCCTGCTCGATGACGGTGTGCGCGTTGGTGCCGCTGACGCCGAAGGCGGACACGGCCGCGCGGCGCGGGGACCCGGTCTCGGGCCAGGGCATGGGCTCGGTGAGCAGCGACACCGCTCCCGCCGACCAGTCGACGTCGGGGGTCGGCTCGTCGACGTGGAGGGTCTGCGGGAGGACGCCGTGCCGCATCGCCATGACCATTTTGATGATGCCGGCGACGCCGGCGGCGGCCTGGGTGTGCCCGAGGTTCGACTTGAGGGATCCGAGGCGGAGCGGCCGGCCGGCGGGGCGGTCCTGGCCGTACGTGGCGAGCAGCGCCTGCGCCTCGATGGGGTCACCCAGCCGGGTGCCGGTGCCGTGGGCCTCCACCGCGTCGATCTCGGCGGCCGAGAGGCGGGCGTTCTCGAGCGCCTGGCGGATGACGCGCTGCTGGGACGGCCCGTTGGGGGCGGTGAGGCCGTTGCTGGCGCCGTCCTGGTTGACGGCGGAGCCCCGGACGACGGCCAGCACGGGGTGCCCGTTGCGGCGGGCGTCCGACAGCCGCTCCACGAGCAGGACGCCGACGCCCTCGGACCAGCCGGTGCCGTCGGCGGCCGCGGCGAAGGACTTGCAGCGGCCGTCGGCGGCGAGGCCGCGCTGGCGGCTGAACTCGACGAACACGTCGGGGCTCGGCATCACGCACACGCCGCCGACCAGGGCGAGCGAGCACTCCCGCGCCCGCAGGGCCTGGGTGGCCAGGTGCAGGGCGACCAGCGAGGACGAGCAGGCCGTGTCGATGGTGGCGGCGGGGCCCTCCAGGCCGAGGACGTAGCTGACCCGGCCCGACAGCACGCTGGTGGCGCCACCGGTCAGGAGCAGTCCTTCGAGGCCCTCCGGAACCTCCTTCAGGTCGGCCCCGTACCCCATGGCGCCGGCGCCGATGTAGACGCCGGTGCGGCTGCCGCGCACGGACGCCGGGTCGATTCCGGCGCGCTCGAACACCTCCCACGAGGTTTCGAGGATCTGGCGCTGCTGCGGGTCCATGGCGAGGGCCTCGCGCGGCGATATGCCGAAGAATCCGGGGTCGAACACGGTGGCGTCGTCGAGGAATCCGCCGCCCGTGTTGTAGAAGGTGCCCTTGCGGTCGGGGTCGGGGTCGGCGAGGGAGGCGATGTCCCAGCCGCGGTCGTCGGGGAATCCGGTGATGGCGTCACCGCCCTCGGACACCAGGCGCCACAGGTCCTCGGGGGACCGTACGCCGCCGGGGAAGCGGCAGCTCATCGCGACGATGGCGAGGGGCTCACGGGCGTCCTGCTCGACCTCCTGGAGGCGGCGGCGGGCCCGCCGGAGCTCCGTGGTCATCCACTTCAGGTTTTCGAGAAGCTTTTCTTCGTTCGTGCCGGCCACTGGAACGTCACCTCCTGGAGGAATGCGGAATGCATGCGGGATTCGGCTGGGGCATCGGATCGGGCATCAAGGGTCAGGATTTTCCGAATTCGTTGTTGATGATGTCGAAGAGGTCCTCGGCGGACGCCGATTCGATGGCTGTTTCCTCGTCCTCCAGGGCCTGGGCGGCGCGTTCGGTCCTGTTCCAGTTCGCCAGGAGCGCTTCGAGCCGGGCCGTGACGCGGGCGCGTTCGGCGGCGTCGTCCTCGGGGACCGACGCGAGGGCGAACTCCAGCTTGTCGATCTCCGCGAGGGCCGGCAGTGCGGGCGCCGTGTCCTCGCCGAGGAGTTCGGCACGGAGGTGCGCGGCCAGGGCGGCGGGGGTGGGGTGGTCGAAGACGAGGCCGGCGGGCAGCCGCAGTCCGGTGGCCGAGCCGAGGCGGGTGCGCAGTTCGACCGCGGTGAGGGAGTCGAAGCCGAGGTCCTTGAAGGCGCGGCCCGCCTCGACCGCGGCGGCCCCGTCGTGCCCGAGGACCGCGGCGACGTGCGTACGGACCAGGTCGAGCAGGGTCCGTTCGGCCTCGTCGGCGCTCATGCCGCGCAGCTCGGACGCCAGCCGGTCCGCGTCCCCCGCGGCACGGTCGCCGCCGGTGGCGGCGCCGGCGTGCTGCTCCGCGTCGAGGACGCGGCGCACCTCGGGGAGGTCGGCGATCAGCGGGCGCGGCCGGGCCGCGGTGAACGCCGGGACGAACAGGTCCCAGTCGACGTCGGCGACCGTCACCGTCGTGTCACCCGCGTCGAGCGCCTGCTGCAGGGCGGCGACGGCCAGTTCGGGGGCCATCACCGGCAGGCCGCGGCGCCGCAGCTGCCCGGCCGCCTCGTCGTCGCCGACGAGACCGCCCTCGCCCCACGGCCCCCAGGCCACGGCGGTGGCCGCCAGCCCGCGGTCGCGGCGCTGCTGCGCCAGGGCGTCGAGGTGGGCGTTGGCCGCCGCGTAGGCGGCCTGGCCGCCGCTGCCCCAGATGCCGGCGATGGAGGAGAACAGGACGAAGGCGTCCAGCTCCGTGTCGCCGAGCAGCTCGTCGAGGAGCTCGGCGCCGGTGACCTTGGCGGCGAGGACGGCGGCGATGTCCTGCGGTGCGGTCTCGGCGAGCGGCGCGAGCCGGCCGACTCCTGCCGTGTGGAACACGGCGGTGAGGGCTGGTGCGCCGGTGTCGTCGCGGAGGGTGGTGAGCAGGTCGCGGACGGCCTGCCGGTCGGTCACGTCGCAGGCGACGGCCGTGGCGCGGGCGCCGAGCTCCGACAGCTCTGCGACCAGGGCCTCGGCCCCCGGCGCCTGCGGTCCGCGCCGGCCGGCCAGCACCAGGTGCTCGGCGCCGTGCGCGGCGAGCCAGCGGGCGACATGCGCGCCGAGGGCGCCCGTACCGCCGGTGATGAGGACGGTGCCGCGGGGCCGCCACGGTGCGCGGCCGGTGCCGGTGGCGCCGCCGGCGGCGGCTGCCGGGGTGGCGGCGTGCCCGATCCGGCGGGCGAGGAGCCCGGCGGAGCGTACGGCGATCTGGTCCTCGTACCCGTGGCCGTGCCCGGCGGCGCCGCCGAGCACGGCGAGCAGCCGGTCGAGCGCGCGTCCGTCCGCCCGGGCGGGCAGGTCCACCAGGCCGCCCCAGCGCTCGGGGTGCTCCAGGGCGACCACGCGGCCGAAGCCCCAGAGCTCTGCCTGCGCGGCGCTGCGGACCCGGTCGGCGGGCCCGGTCGCCACGGCGCCGGAGGTCACGCACCACAGCGGTGCGTCGACGCCCGCGTCACCCAGGGCCTGTACCAGGGCCCCGGTCAGCAGCAGTCCGGCCGGCGCCGCGGGGTGGGCCGGGTGCGGGGTCTCGGCGAGCGCCAGCAGGGACACCACGCCGTCGGCCCGGTTCCCGGCGAGCGCCGTGCGCAGCCGGTCGGCCACGACGGCCCGGTCGGCCGCGGCCGGGTCGAGGGAGACCTCCCGTACGTCCACGCCCCGGGCCCGCAGCGCTTCCGCGATCCCGGGGAGCCCGTCGGGCCGGGGGGCGTCGCCGGTGGATGCGGTGGCGGCGGTGGCGGCCGTGACGAGCAGCCAGGTGCCGGCGGCAGGGCGGGCGGCTGCGTCCGGGTCGCCCAGCGGCTTCCAGGTCACCCCGTAGCGCCAGCCGTCGACGGCCGACCGCTCCGTGAGCTGCCGCCGCCACGCGGACAGCGCCGGCAGCAGGGCGCTCAGCGGCTGCTCCGCGTCGATGTCGAGGGTGGTGGCGAGGGTGTCGAGGTCGGCGCTGTCGACTGCCTCCCAGAACGCTGCGTCCACCGCACCGGCGGCCGCGGCCGCGGGCGTTGCCGCCGAGGTGCGGGGGGCTTCCTCCAGCCAGTACCGCCTGCGCTGGAAGGCGTAGGTGGGCAGGTCGACGCGGCGCGCTCCGGCACCGGAGAAGTGCGCCGTCCAGTCGACGGCCACGCCCTGGACGTGTGCCTGGGCGAGCGCGGCGACCAGGGTCCCGGTCTCGGCGCGTCCCTTGCGGAGCACGGGCGCGAAGACGGCCTGCTCCGTCACGCAGTCCTGGGCGAGCGCGGACAGGGTCCCGTCGGGGCCGAGCTCGACGTACGTGGTCACGCCCGCGGCTTCCAGGGCGCGGATGCCGGCGAGGAAGCGGACGGCGTCCCGGACGTGCCGGACCCAGAAGTCGGCCGAGGCCATCTCGTCGGTGACGAGGGCGCCGGTCAGGCACGACACGACCGGGATGCGCGGCGCGTCGAAGGACAGGCCCTCCACCACCCGGCGGAAGTCGTCCAGCATGCCGTCCATGTGCGGCGAGTGGAACGCATGGCTGACGGTGAGCCGCTTGGTCTTGCGACCGGCGAACGACTCCGCGATCGCGACCGCGGCGTCCTCGTCGCCGGCGATGACGACGGCCTGCGGGCCGTTGACCGCGGCGATGCTCACCCGGTCGGTCCCGGCGAGCAGCGGCAGGACCTCGTCCTCCGAGGCCTGGACGGCGATCATCACACCGCCGGCCGGGAGGGCCTGCATCAGCCGGCCCCGGGCCGCGACCAGCGTGCACGCGTCGTCCAGGGACAGCACCCCGGCGACGTGCGCCGCCGCGATCTCACCGATCGAATGCCCGGCGAGGTAGTCGGGGCGCAGGCCCCGGCTCTCGACGAGCCGGTACAGCGCCACCTCGACGGCGAACAGGGCCGGCTGCGTGTACTCCGTCCGGTCCAGCAGGTCGGCGTCCGTCCCGAACAGCACGTCCTTCAGCGGAAGTTCGAGATGGGCGTCCATGCGGGCGCAGACCGCGTCCAGCGCGTCCGCGAACACCGGGTGCGCGTCGTACAGCTCGCGCCCCATGCCGAGTCGCTGGCTGCCCTGCCCGGTGAAGAGGAACGCCGAGGCGCCTGCGGACACCCGTCCGCGTACGAGCCCGGCCGTCTGCTCACCGGCCGCCAGGGCCTTCAGGGCGGCCAGGAACTCCTCGCGCTCCTCTGCGACGACGACGGCCCGGTGTTCGAGGGCCGACCGGGAGCTGGCCAGGGAGTAGGCCACATCGGTCGGTTCGAGCGTCTCGTCCGAGGCGATCCGCGCAGCCAGGCGCTCGGCCTGGACCTGCAGGGCGGTGTCGGTCTTCGCGGACAGCAGCCACGGCAGGCTGCCGGGCCGCTGCTGCGGGAGCTCGGCCCGCGTGACGTCGTCGGCTTCCGGGGCCTGCTCGATGATCGTGTGGGCGTTGGTGCCGCTGAAGCCGAACGAGGAGATGCCGGCCCGGCGCGGGCGGCCGGTCTCCGGCCACGCCCGCCGCTCGGTCAGCAGGGCGATCTCACCCGCGGTCCAGTCGACGTGCGGGGTGGGTTCGTCCACGTGCAGGGTCTGCGGCAGCACCCCGTGCTGCATGGCGAGGACCATCTTCATGACGCCGGCGACACCGGCCGCGGCCTGCGTGTGCCCGATGTTGGACTTGATCGAGCCGAGGTGGAGCGGCTGGTCGGCCGGCCGGTCCTGGCCGTACGTGGCCAGCAGGGCCTGGGCCTCGATCGGGTCGCCGAGACGGGTGCCGGTGCCGTGTGCCTCGACCGCGTCGACGTCTGTGGCCGACAGGCCTGCGTTCGCGAGGGCGGCGCGGATGACGCGCTGCTGGGACGGGCCGTTGGGGGCGGTGAGGCCGTTGCTCGCACCGTCCTGGTTGATCGCCGAGCCGCGAATGAGTGCGAGGACCGGGTGGCCGTTGCGCCGGGCGTCGGAGAGCCGCTCGACGAGCAGCATGCCGACACCCTCGCCCCAGCCGGTACCGTCCGCCGAGGCGGCGAAGGCCTTGATGCGGCCGTCCGCGGCGAGGCCGCGCTGGCGGCTGAAGTCGATGTACGCACCCGGCGACGACATGACGGTCACACCGCCGGCCAGGGCAAGCGAGCACTCGCCGTTGCGCAGGGCCTGGATCGCCCAGTGCAGCGCGACCAGGGACGCCGAGCAGGCGGTGTCGACCGTCACGGCCGGGCCTTCCAGCCCGAACGCGTAGGACAGACGCCCGGACACGACGCTGGCCGCATTGCCGGTGCCGAGGAATCCCTCGATACCGTCCGGAACGGAGTCGAGCATGGTCCCGTAGTCCTGGCCGTTGGTTCCGACGAACACGCCGGCCTGGCTGCCGCGGACGCTCGCCGGGTCGATGCCGGCCCGCTCGAACGCCTCCCAGGTGGTCTCCAGCAGCAGACGCTGCTGCGGGTCCATGGCCAGGGCTTCGCGCGGGGAGATCCCGAAGAAGTCGGCGTCGAAATCGGCGGCGTCGTAGAGGAAGCCGCCTTCGCGGGCGTAGAAGGTGCCCTGCCGGTCCGGGTCCGGGCTGTAGAGCCGCTCCAGGTCCCAGCCACGGTCCGCCGGGAACTCACCGATGGCGTCACCACCGGCCGCGAGCAGCTGCCACAGGTCTTCGGGGGTCCGCACGCCGCCCGGGAAGCGGCAGCTCATCGCCACGATCGCGATCGGGTCGTCATCGACGGCCACGCTCGCGGGACCGGCGATCTCCACCCGGGTCCCCAGCAGCTCGTCCCGCAGGAACGCCGTCAGGGCAGCAGCGGACGGGTAGTCGAAGATCAGCGTCGCCGGCAGCGTCACACCGGTCGCCGCGCCGAGCCGATTACGCAGCTCGACTGCCGTCAGCGAGTCGAACCCGAGCTCCTTGAAGGCCCGGTCGGCACCGACCGCCTCCGAACCGTCGTGCCCGAGGACCGCGGCGACCTGCGCCCGGACCACACCGAGCAGCTCCCGCTCCAACTCCGCAGCACCGAGACCGGCGAACCGCTCGACCGGCGAACCGCTGACGGCCTCGGCCATGCCGGCAGGCCCGGCGGGCCGGGTCTCCGCCAGCTCGGCGAAGAGAGCGCTGGACCGGACGACGGTGAACGCGGGGGCGAACCGCTCCCAGTCCACGTCGGCGACCAGCAGAGCCGCATCCGCAGGCGACGCGACGCTCTGCCGCAGCGCGGCCATCGCCCTCTCCGGCGCCATCGGCGGCAGACCCTCACGCCGCATCCGCGCATCCAGCACCTCATCGGCCGCCATGCCGCCCTCGGCCCACGGACCCCACGCCAGCGAGGTCGCGGCCAACCCGGCCGCGCGCCGCTGCTCGGCGAGCGCGTCCAGGTGGGCGTTGGCGGCGGCGTAGTTGGCCTGGCCTGCCGCACCGGTCACGCCGCTCATGGACGAGAACAGCACGAAGGCGGAGAGCTCGATGCCGAGGTCGACGGTCAGCTCGTGCAGGTTGCGGGCCGAGTCGACCTTGGCCCGCAGTACGGTCTCGAAGCGCTCCGGCGTCAGGGCGTCCAGGACACCGTCGTCGAGGACACCGGCGGTGTGGACGACCGCCGTGAGCGTCGCGGCTTCGGCGGCCAGGAGGCTGCGGAGGGCCTCCCGGTCGGCGGCGTCGCACGCCACCACCGACACGTCCACGCCCTGCTCGGTCAGCTCGGCCATCAGCTCGGCGGCGCCCGGGGCATCCGGGCCCCGCCGGCTGGTCAGCACCAGCCGCTCCGCTCCCGCACCGGCCAGCCAACGGGCCACGCGCCCGCCGAGCGCGCCCGTACCGCCGGTCACCAGGACCGCCCCGGACGGTGCCCAGGCAAGGTCGGCCTGCCCACCGGAGGCACGGACGAGTCGGCGTCCGAAGACCCCGGAGGAACGTACGGCAACCTGGTCCTCGCCGGTGCCGCCGCCCAGCACGCCCACCAGGCGGGTCATGGTGCGCTCGTCCCAGACCTCGGGGAGGTCGACCAGACCGCCCCAGCGTCCGGGCAGCTCCAGGGCTGCCACCCGGCCCATACCCCACGTCTGGGCCTGCACCGCCGAGACGAGGCGGTCCGAGCGGCCCACGCTGACCGCGCCACGGGTGACGCACCACAGCGGTGCCTCCACCCCGGCATCACCGAGCGCCTGCACCAGACCGGCCGTCGGGAGGACGCCGGCCGCCTCGTCCAGGGCGAGGAGGGAGACCACACCGGCGACGCCCTCGGCGTCGGTCAGCAGCCCGGCCAGCGCAGCACGGTCCGCACCGGCCTCGACAACGACCCGGCGCACCTCGGCACCGCGGCCGACCAGAGCGCCGACCACAGCGGTGTCGTCCACGCCCGCGGCAGCAGGCGTCACGACCAGCCAGGAACCGGACAGCCGCGCACCGGAGGTGCTGTCGGCCAGCGGCTTCCACGACACCCGGTAGCGCCAGCGGTCCACCTCCGACTGGGTCCGCAGGCCGCGGCGCCAGGCCGACAGCGTCGGCAGCGCGGGCAGGACCGTGTTCCAGGCGTTCTCGTCGCCCATGTCCAGGGTGGCGGCGAGCGACTCCAGGTCCTCGCGCTCGACGGCGTCCCAGAACCGGGAGTCCAGCTCGTCGACGGTGCCGGTGCGCGCACCGCCGCCCGCCATCGGCAGCCAGTAGCGCTGCCGCTGGAAGGCGTACGTCGGCAGCTCCACCTGCCGGGCGCCAGAACCGGCGTAGAAGGCCGTCCAGTCCACCTCGACGCCGCGCGCGTGGACCTGGGCCAGCGAGGCCACGACGGTTTCGGCTTCGGGACGGCCGTTGCGCAGGAGGGGTACGAAGGCGGCGCCCTCGCCCGTCACGCACTCCTGGCCCATGGCCGAGAGCACACCGCCCGGGCCGAGTTCGAGGTACGTCGTGACGCCCGCGTCCTCCAGGGCCCGCATACCGTCCAGGAAGCGGACGGCCTCGCGGACGTGCCGCACCCAGAACCCGGCGGAAGCCATCTCGTCGGCGACGAGGCCACCGGTCAGGTTCGACACGATCGGGATCCGCGGGGCAGCGAAGGACAGTCCCTCCACCACCCGGCGGAAGTCGTCCAGCATGCCGTCCATGTGCGGCGAGTGGAACGCGTGGCTGACCGTCAGCCGCTTGGTCTTGCGACCGCCGAACGACTCCGCGATGGCGACCGTCGCGTCCTCGTCACCGGCGATGACGACCGACTGCGGGCCGTTGACCGCGGCGATGCCCACCCGATCGGTCAGGAGCGGCGCGACCTCGCCCTCCGAGGCCTGGACCGCGATCATCACACCACCGGCCGGCAGCGCCTGCATCAGCCGCCCGCGGGCCGCGACCAGGGTGCACACGTCCTCCAGGGACAGCACCCCCGCCACATGGGCGGCCGCGATCTCACCGATGGAGTGACCCGCCAGGAAGTCCGGTCGCAGGTCCCAGCTCTCGGCGAGCCGGAACAGCGCCACCTCGACCGCGAACAGCGCCGGCTGCGTGTACTCGGTGCGGTCCAGCAGCTCCTTGTCCGACCCGAACAGCACGTCACGCAGTGGCAGTTCAAGATCGAGACGCTCGCACACCGCGTCCAGCGCGTCCGCGAACACCGGGAAGGTGTCGTACAGCTCACGCCCCATGCCGAGTCGCTGGCTGCCCTGCCCGGTGAACAGGAAGGCGACCTTCCCTCCGACGGGCGAGCCCGTCACCAGGCCCGCCGCCGAGTGGCCCTCCGCCAGCGCGGCGAGACCGGCCAGCAGACCCTCACGGTCCGCGGCCACGACCGCCGCCCGGTCCTCGAACTGCGCCCGGCCCGCCGCCAGCGACCACGCGATGTCCACCGGATGCGGCGCATCCGGCGCGGACAGGACGAAGTCCTGGAGTCGACGTGCCTGGGCCCGGAGCGCCTGCTCGCCCTTGCCCGAGAGCACCCAGGGGACGACCGGCAGCGCCGAGTCCGCCTCGGGCGCCGTCGTCGGTTCCAGAACCGGCGGCTGCTCGATGATGGTGTGGGCGTTGGTGCCGCTGATACCGAAGGACGAGACACCCGCCCGGCGCGGACGGCCGGTCTCCGGCCAGTCCACGGCCTCCGTCAGCAGCTGGACGTCGCCGGCCTCCCAGTCGATCTGGCTCGACGGGGCATCGACGTGCAGGGTTCGCGGCAGCACTCCGTGCCGCATCGCCATGATCATCTTAATCACACCGGCGACACCGGCAGCCGCCTGCGTGTGACCGATGTTCGACTTGATCGAGCCCAGGAGCAGCGGGCGGTCGGCCGCCCGGTCCTGACCGTAGGTGGCCAGCAGCGCCTGCGCCTCGATCGGGTCGCCGAGCCGCGTACCCGTACCGTGGGCCTCCACCGCGTCCACGTCCGCCGTGGCCAGGCCTGCCACGGCCAGCGCTTCGCGGATCACCCGCTGCTGCGACGGACCGTTCGGAGCAGTCAGACCATTGCTCGCACCGTCCTGGTTGATCGCCGAGCCCCGCACCACGGCCAGGATGGGGTGGCCGTTGCGGAGCGCATCCGACTGCCGCTCGACGAGCAGCATGCCGGCCCCCTCGGCCCAGCCCGTACCGTCCGCGGCCTCCGCGAAGGACTTGCAGCGGCCGTCGGCCGAGAGACCGCGCTGGCGGCTGAAGTCGACGAACGTCTCCGGCGTCGCCATGATCGCCACGCCGCCCGCCAGGGCCATGTCGCACTCGCCGTTGCGCAGCGCCTGGATCGCCCAGTGCAGGGCCACCAGCGACGACGAGCACGCCGTGTCCACCGTGACCGCCGGGCCCTCCAGGCCGAAGGCGTACGAGACGCGGCCGGAGGCGATGCTGCCGGAGTTGCCGGTGCCGAGGTAGCCCTCGACGCCCTCGGGCAGTTCCTCGCCGTTTCCGTAGCCGGTCGCGTAGTCGTGGTACATCACGCCGGCAAAGACACCGGTACGGCTGCCGCGCATCGACGTCGGGTCGATGCCGGCCCGCTCGAACGCCTCCCACGAGGTCTCGAGCAGCAGCCGCTGCTGCGGGTCCATGGCCAGGGCCTCACGCGGCGAGATCCCGAAGAACGCCGGGTCAAACTCGGCCGCGTCGAGCAGGAACCCGCCCTCACGCGTGTACGAGGTTCCCACATGATCCGGGTCGGGGTGGTACAGGGCCTCCACGTCCCAGCCACGGTCGGCCGGGAACGGCGTGATGCCGTCGCCGCCGATGGCGACGAGCTGCCACAGGTCCTCGGGCGTGCGGACGCCGCCGGGGAAGCGGCAGCCCATGCCGACGATCACGATCGGCTCGTCCGCGACCCCCGCGGCGGCCCGCACCGGCGTCCGTGCACCCTGCACCCCGCTCCCGTGGTCACCGGACTCGCCTGTCACCCCGAGTTCCGCCAGCAGGTGCCGGGCCAGCGCGGCCGGCGTCGGGTAGTCGAAGATCAGGGTCGGCGGCAGCCGCAGGCCCGTCTCCGCCTTCAGGACATTGCGCAGCTCGACCGCGGTGAGGGAGTCGAAGCCGAGGTCACGGAAAGCGCGTTCGGCGTCGACCGCTCCGCCACCGGAGTGGCCGAGCACTGCCGCGACCCGGCCGCACACCAGGTCCAGCAGCACACCCTCGTGCTCCGCGACCGGCAGACCCGTCAAACGGGCCACCAGCGGCGAACCGGCCGTGCCGCCCCCGCTGCGCCGTTCCACCGTCCGGCGCGCGGGCGCCCGTACGAGAGCCCGCAGCAGCGCCGGCGCCGAGCCCGCCGACACCGCCTGCGCGCGCAACACCGCAACGTCCAGGTGCATCGGCAGCAGCACCGCCGCATCCACCGTCATCGCCGTGTCGAAGAGGGCCAGCCCCTCGCCGGCGGCGAGGGCGGCCACGCCCTCACGGGCGATCCGGCGCAGGTTGGCGTCGTCGAGGCTCGCAGCCATGCCTCCGCCGTCGGCGCCGTTGCCGGCCTGCGGGGCCCACAGGCCCCAGGCGAGCGCGGTCGCCGGCAGGCCCTCGGCGCGGCGCAGTTCGGCCAGGCCCTCGAGGAAGGCGTTCGCGGCGGCGTAGTTCGCCTGCCCGGCCGCACCGAACGTGGCGGCGGCCCCGGAGAAGAGGACGAATGCCGACAGGTCGAGATCGCGGGTCAGCTCGTGCAGGTTCCATGCCGCGTCGACCTTCGGGCGCAGTACGGTCGCCACCCGCTCCGGGGTCAGCGAGACCAGAATGCCGTCGTCCAGGACGCCCGCCGTGTGGACCACGGCGGTCAGCGGGTGCTCCGCCGGCACGGACGCCAGCAGCCCGGCCAACGCGACCCGGTCCGCGACGTCACAGGCGACGAGGTCGACGTGGGCACCCAGCTGCTGCAGCTCCGCCACCAGTTCGGCCGCACCGGCGGCGGCCGCGCCGCGCCGGCTGGTGAGCAGCAGGCGCCGCACCCCGTACGCGGTCACCAGGTGCCGGGCGAACAGCCGGCCCAGACCACCCGTCGCACCCGTGACCAGCACGGTCCCGGACGGATCGCCCAGCACCGCGGCCGGCGCCTCGGCCGCGCTCTCCGACGAGGCCACACGGACCAGGCGCGCGGCGCTCGGCACACCGCCGCGGATCGCCAGCTCCGGCTCCCCGGCCGCCAGCGCGGCGGGAATCGCCGCCAACGACGCCGCCTGGTCCGAGTCCAGGTCGATCGTGATCAGCTGGCCGGGGTTCTCCGACTGCGCGGAGCGCAGGAGGCCGCGCACCGCGCTGCCCGCCAGGTCCCGCACGCCCGCGCCGGTCTCCACGGCCACCGCACCCGACGTCAGCCACACCAAAGGCGTGGCCGCGAAGCGCTCGTCCGCCAGCCATTCCTGCACCGATGCCAGGGCCGCGTTCACCGCCGCGTGGACGGCTTCCACCGTGTCGCCCGCCTGGGCGCCGACGGCGGCCGGGAGGGCGAACACCGCGTCCGGAGCCGGTGCGCCGTCGGTGAGGGCCGCAGCGAGCGCACCCGCGTCGGCGTACTCGGTGACCCGGGCGCCCGTACCGGCCAGGCCGATCTCGTCGCGACCGAGTACGGCCCACCGGAGGTCGGCGGCGGCCGGGGCGGCCGCTGCGGGCACGTCCGCCCACTCCACGCGGAACAGCGACTCCAGGTTGCCGGCACCGGCCCCCTGAACCTGGTCGGCGGAGGCCGGACGGAGCATCAGCGACTCCACGGCCGCCACCGGCCGGCCGGTCTCGTCCGCGACCAGCAGGGCGAGGGTGTGCGGGTCGTCGGACGAGGCCGGGGTCAGACGCATCCGGAGGGCGGAGGCGCCCACTGCGTAGAGGGAGACGCCGGCCCAGGAGAAGGGCAGCATGGCGCCCGGAGCGTCCTGGTCCGTGTTCTCGCCGTGTCCGATGGCGTGCAGACCGGCGTCGAGCAGTGCCGGGTGCAGCCCGAACCGAGCCGCGTCAGCACGGCCGTCCTCTGGCAGCACGACCTCGGTGAACAGCTCGCCGCCGCGGCGCCAGGCCGCCTTCAGCCCCTGGAACAGCGGACCGTAGGCCATGCCGTCGTCGGCGAGCTCCTGGTACAGCCCGTCGATGTCCACCGGCAGGGCGCCGGCCGGCGGCCAGGCTGCTGCCAGCTCGCCGAAGCCCTGTTCGGACTCCGGCCGGGCACCGGCCACGAGGACACCGGACCCGTGACGGGTCCAGGGCTCCTCGGCGAGCGCGTCCTGGCGGCGGGAGTACACCGCGAACGGTCGTCGGCCGGCAGCGTCCGGCGCATCGACCACGAGCTGGAGCTGCACGCCGCCCCGCTCGGGCAGAACGAGCGGCGCCTCCAGCGTCAGCTCCTCCACGACATCGCACCCGACCTGGTCACCGGCACGCACGGCGAGGTCCACGAAGGCGGTACCGGGCAGCAGGACGCTGTCGTGGATGGTGTGGTCGGCGAGCCAGGGGTGCGTGTCGAGCGACAGCCGGCCCGCGAGCAGCACACCCTCGGAGTCGGCGAGCGCGACCGCCGCGCCCAGCAGGGGGTGTCCGGCATCGCCCAGACCGATCGACTCCGGGTCCCCGGCAGCGAACGCCGCCGCACTCGGCCAGAACCGCTGCCGCTGGAACGCGTACGTCGGAAGGTCCACCCGCCGGGCACCCGTGCCCGCGAAGAAGGCGTCCCAGTCGACGGCCACGCCGTGGACGTGAGCCCGGGCGAGGGCGGTGGTGACCGTCTCGGCCTCGTCGCGGTCCTTGCGGAGGACTGGTACGAAGACCATGCCGTCGGTGTCACCGGCTGTGCAGCTTTGAGCGAGCGCGGACAGGGTCCCGTCGGGGCCGAGCTCGACGTACGCCGTCACCCCGGCGGCTTCCAGGGCCCGCACGCCGTCCAGGAAGCGGACGGTTTCGCGGACGTGCCGCACCCAGAACTCGGCGGAAGCCATCTCGTCGGTGACGACGGTGCCGGTCAGGCACGACACGATCGGGATGCCGGGGGCCGCGAAGGTCAGCCCCGCCACCACCTGGCGGAAGTCGTCCAGCATGCCGTCCATGTGGGGCGAGTGGAAGGCGTGGCTGACGGTGAGCCGCTTGGTCTTCCGGCCCTGCGCGGCGAAGGCCTCGGCGATGGCGGCGGCTGTGTCCTCGTCGCCGGCGATGACGACGGCCTGCGGGCCGTTGACCGCGGCGATGCTCACGCCCTCAGTCAGGAGCGGCAGGACCTCGTCCTCCGAGGCCTGGACGGCGATCATCACACCGCCGGCCGGGAGGGCCTGCATCAGGCGGCCCCGGGCCGCGACCAGCGTGCACGCGTCGTCCAGGGACAGCACCCCGGCGACGTGCGCCGCCGCGATCTCACCGATCGAATGCCCGGCGAGGTAGTCGGGGCGCAGGCCCCGGCTCTCGACGAGCCGGTACAGCGCCACCTCGACGGCGAACAGCGCCGGCTGCGTGTACTCCGTCCGGTCCAGCAGGTCGGCATCGGCCCCGAACAGCACGTCCTTCAGCGGAAGTTCGAGGTGGGCATCCATGCGGGCGCAGACCGCGTCCAGCGCGTCCGCGAACACCGGGTGGGCGTCGTACAGCTCGCGCCCCATGCCGAGGCGCTGGCTGCCCTGACCGGTGAACAAGAACGCCGAGGCGCCGCCGACAACCGTTCCACGCACCACGCCGGCTGCTGCCTGTTCGCCGGCAGCAAGGGCGGCAAGAGCGGCAAGGAGCTCGTCCCGCTCCCCCGCGACGACGACGGCGCGGCGGTCGAGCGCAGACCGGGACGTGGCCAGGGAGTAGGCCACATCAGCCGGTTCGAGGGACCCGTCCGAGGCGATCCGGGCCGCCAGCCGCTCCGCCTGCGCCTGCAGAGCGGAGTCGGACTTCGCGGACAGCAGCCACGGCAGGAGACCGGGCCGCTGCTGAGGCTCGGCCGACTCGGCCTCACCGGCGGCCACCGGGGCCTGCTCGATGATCGTGTGGGCGTTGGTGCCGCTGAAGCCGAACGAGGAGATGCCGGCCCGGCGCGGGCGGCCGGTCTCCGGCCACGCCCGCCGCTCGGTGAGGAGCTCGATGTCGCCGGCGGTCCAGTCGACGTGCGGGGTGGGTTCGTCCACGTGCAGGGTCTGCGGCAGCACCCCGTGCTGCATGGCGAGGACCATCTTCATGACGCCGGCGACACCGGCCGCGGCCTGCGTGTGCCCGATGTTGGACTTGATGGAGCCGAGCAGCAGCGGCTGGTCGGCCGGGCGGTCCTGGCCGTACGTTGCGAGCAGGGCCTGGGCCTCGATCGGGTCGCCGAGCCGCGTACCCGTCCCGTGCGCCTCCACCGCGTCGACGTCCGTGGCCGACAGGCCGGCGTTCGCGAGGGCGGCGCGGATGACGCGCTGCTGGGACGGGCCGTTGGGGGCGGTGAGGCCATTGCTGGCACCGTCCTGGTTGATCGCCGAGCCGCGGATCACCGCCAGCACGGGGTGACCGTTGCGCTGGGCGTCCGACAGCCGCTCCACGAGCAGCATGCCGACACCCTCGCCCCAGCCGGTACCGTCGGCGCCCGCGGCGAAGGCCTTGATCCGGCCGTCCGCGGCCAGGCCGCGCTGGCGGCTGAAGTCGATGTACGCACCCGGCGACGACATGACGGTCACACCGCCGGCCAGCGCCAGCGAGCACTCGCCGTTGCGCAGTGCCTGGATCGCCCAGTGCAGCGCGACCAGGGACGCCGAGCAGGCGGTGTCGACGGTCACGGCCGGGCCTTCCAGCCCGAACGCGTAGGAGAGCCGACCGGAGACGACGCTGGCCGCGTTGCCGGTGCCGAGGAAGCCCTCGATGCCGTCCGGGATGACCTGGAAGGACGAGTCATAGTCCTGGCCGTTGGTTCCGACGAACACGCCGGCCTGGCTGCCGCGGACGCTCATCGGGTCGATGCCGGCCCGCTCGAACGCCTCCCAGGTGGTCTCCAGCAGCAGACGCTGCTGCGGGTCCATGGCCAGGGCTTCGCGCGGGGAGATCCCGAAGAAGTCGGCGTCGAAATCGGCGGCGTCGTAGAGGAAGCCGCCTTCGCGGGCGTAGAACGTGCCCTGCCGGTCCGGGTCCGGGCTGTAGAGCCGCTCCAGGTCCCAGCCGCGGTCCGCCGGGAACTCACCGATGGCGTCACCGCCGGCGGCGAGCAGCTGCCACAGGTCTTCGGGGGTCCGCACGCCGCCCGGGAAGCGGCAGCTCATCGCCACGATCGCGATCGGGTCGTCATCGACGGCCACGCTCGCGGGACCGGCGATCTCCACCCGGGTGCCCAGCAGCTCGTCCCGCAGGAACGCCGTCAGGGCAGCAGCGGACGGGTAGTCGAAGATCAGCGTCGCCGGCAGCGTCACACCGGTCGCCGCGCCGAGCCGGTTGCGCAGCTCGACTGCCGTCAGCGAGTCGAACCCGAGCTCCTTGAAGGCCCGGTCGGCGCCGACGGCGTCCATGCCGTCGTGCCCGAGGACCGCGGCGACCTGCGCCCGGACCACACCGAGCAGCTCCCGCTCCAGTTCGGCGGCGCCGAGACCGGCGAACCGCTCGACCGAGGAACCGCTGACGGCCTCGGCACGGGCCGCAGGTCCGCCGGCCGGCGTCTCCACCAGCTCGCGGATGAGGGCGCTGGGACGGACGACGGTGAACGCGGGGGCGAACCGCTCCCAGTCCACGTCGGCGACCAGCAGAGCCGCATCCGCAGGCGACGCGACGCTCTGCCGCAGCGCGGCCATCGCCGTCTCCGGCGCCATCGGCGGCAGACCCTCACGCCGCATCCGCGCATCCAGCGCCTCATCGGCCGCCATGCCGCCCTCGGCCCACGGACCCCACGCCAGCGAGGTCGCGGCCAACCCGGCGGCCCGCCGCTGGTCGGCCAGGGCATCCAGGAAGGCGTTCGCGGCGGCGTAGTTGGCCTGGCCCGGCGCACCGGTCATGCCGCTCATCGAGGAGAACAGCACGAACGCGTTCAGCTCGATGCCGAGCTCGACAGTGAGCTCGTGCAGGTTGAGCGCCGAGGTGGCCTTCGCCCGGAGAACTCCGTCGAACCGCTCCGGTGTCAGGGCGTCCAGGACACCGTCATCGAGGACACCTGCGGTGTGGACGACCGCGGTGAGCGTCTCGGCCTCGGCCGCGAGCAGGGTCCGCAGGGCGTCCCGGTCGGCGGCGTCGCACGCCACCACCGACACCTCGACGCCCTGCTCCGACAGCTCGGTCACCAGCTCGGCAGCTCCCGGAGCGTCGGCGCCCCGGCGGCTGGTCAGCACCAGCCGCTCCGCGCCCGCACCGGCCAGCCAACGGGCCACGCGCCCGCCGAGGGCGCCCGTACCGCCGGTCACCAGGACCGTCCCGGACGGCTCCCACGAGCCCGTGCTGCCACCGGCAGCGCGGACCAGCCGACGTCCGAAGACACCGGAAGACCGCACCGCGACCTGGTCCTCACCGGCCGCACCGCCGGCCAGTACGCCGACCAGCCGGCCCATGGCCCGCTCGTCCCACACCTCGGGCAGGTCCACCAGACCACCCCAGCGGCCGGGCAGCTCCAGAGCGGCCACCCGGCCCAGACCCCACGTCTGGGCCTGGGCGGCGGACACCAGCCGGTCCGAACGGCCCACAGAGACCGCGCCGCGCGTCAGGCACCACAGCGGTGCCTCCACCCCGGCATCACCCAGCGCCTGCACCAGGCCGGCCGTGGCAACCACGCCCGCGGCCTCGTCCAGGGCGAGCAGGGAGACCACGCCGTCGACGCCCTCGTCCCCGGCCAGCAGCCCGGCCAGCAGCCCGGCCAGCACAGCACGGTCCGAACCGGCCTCGGCGACAACACGCCGGACCTGGGCGCCGCGCCCGGCCAGGGCGCCCACGACAGCGGTGTCGTCGACGCCCGCGGCAGGCGTCACGACCAGCCAGGACCCCGACAGACGCGCACCGGAGGCGACTTCCGTCAGCGGCTTCCACGACACCCGGTAGCGCCAGCGGTCCACCTCGGCCTGCGTACGCAGGCCACGGCGCCAGGCCGAGAGGGCAGGGAGCACCTGGCCCCAGGCGTTCTCGTCGGCCACGTTCAGCGTTCCGGCGAGCGACTCCAGGTCCTCGCGCTCGACCGCGTCCCAGAACCTGGCGTCGATGTCATGGCCGGCAGAGTTCCGAGGCGCGCCCGTCAGCTGCAGCCAGTAGCGCTGCCGCTGGAAGGCGTACGTCGGCAGCTCCACCTGCCGGGCACCCGAACCGGTGTAGAAAGCCTGCCAGTTCACGCTCAGGCCGCGCAGATGAGTCTGAGCCAGCGAAGCGACCGCCGTCTCGGCTTCGGAGCGCCCGCTCCGAAGAACCGGCACGAAGGCGGCGCCCTCGCCCGTCACACACTCCTGGCCCATGGCCGAGAGCACACCGCCCGGGCCGAGTTCGAGGTATGTCGTGACGCCCGCGTCCTCCAGCGCTCGCATACCGTCAAGGAACCGGACGGCCTCGCGGACGTGCCGCACCCAGAACCCGGCGGAAGCCATCTCGTCGGCGACGAGGCCACCGGTCAGGTTCGACACGATCGGGATCCGCGGGGCAGCGAAGGACAGTCCCTCCACCACCCGGCGGAAGTCGTCCAGCATGCCGTCCATGTGCGGCGAGTGGAAGGCGTGGCTGACCGTCAGCCGCTTGACCTTCCGGCCCAGGGCCTCGAAGGTTTCCGCGACAGCGACCGCGGCGTCCTCGTCACCGGCAACCACGACCGACTCCGGCCCGTTGATCGCAGCAATGCTCGCACCCTCGGTCAGCAGGGGCAGGACCTCGTCCTCCGATGCCTGGACCGCGATCATCACACCACCGGTCGGCAGCGCCTGCATCAGGCGGCCACGCGCCGCGACCAGGGTGCACGCGTCCTCCAGCGACAGCACACCCGCCACATGCGCGGCAGCGATCTCACCGATGGAGTGACCGGCCACGAAGTCCGGGCGCACACCCCAGCTCTCCACCAGCCGGAACAGCGCCACCTCGACCGCGAACAGCGCCGGCTGCGTGAACTCCGTACGGTCCAGCAGATCCGCCTCGGCCCCGAACAGCACCTCCTTCAGCGGCAGTTCGAGACGCTCACACATCGCGTCCAGCGCGTCCGCGAACACCGGGAAGGTGTCGTACAGCTCACGCCCCATGCCGAGTCGCTGGCTGCCCTGCCCGGTGAAGAGGAAGGCGACCTTCCCGCCGACGGGCGAGCCCGTCACCAGGCCCGCCGCCGAGTGGCCCTCCGCCAGCGCGGCGAGACCGGCCAGCAGACCCTCACGGTCCGCGGCCACGACCGCCGCCCGGTCCTCGAACTGTGCCCGGCCCGCCGTCAGCGACCAGGCAATGTCCACCGGACGCACGTCCGGCGCGGACAGGACGAAGTCCTGGAGTCGACGTGCCTGGGCCCGGAGCGCTTGCCCGCCCTTGGCCGAGAGCACCCACGGGAGGAGGGGCAGTGCCGAATCCGCCGCGGCCGCCTCCGCCGGTGCCACAGTCGGCGGCTGTTCGATGATCGTGTGGGCGTTGGTGCCGCTGATGCCGAAGGACGAGACACCCGCCCGGCGCGGGCGGCCGGTCTCCGGCCAGTCCACGGCCTCCGTCAGCAGCTGGACGTCGCCGGCCTCCCAGTCGATCTGGCTCGACGGAGCGTCGACGTGCAGCGTCCTGGGCAGCACCCCGTGCCGCATCGCCATGATCATCTTGATCACACCAGCCACGCCGGCCGCCGCCTGCGTGTGACCGATGTTCGACTTGATCGAGCCCAAGAGCAGCGGACGGTCAGCCGCCCGGTCCTGACCGTAGGTGGCCAGCAGCGCCTGCGCCTCGATCGGGTCGCCGAGCCGCGTACCGGTGCCGTGGGCCTCCACCGCGTCCACATCGGCAGCCGACAGACCGGCGCTGGCCAGCGCCTCGCGGATCACCCGCTGCTGCGACGGGCCGTTGGGGGCCGTCAAGCCGTTGCTCGCACCGTCCTGGTTGATCGCGGAACCGCGCACCACGGCCAGGATCGGGTGGCCGTTGCGGAGCGCGTCCGACTGCCGCTCGACGAGCAGCATGCCCGCGCCTTCGGCCCAACCCGTACCGTCCGCGCCCTCCGCGAACGACTTGCAGCGGCCGTCGGCCGAGAGACCGCGCTGGCGGCTGAAGTCCACGAACGTCTCCGGGGTCGCCATGATGGCGACACCACCGGCGAGCGCCATGTCGCATTCGCCGTTGCGCAGCGCCTGGATCGCCCAGTGCAGGGCGACGAGGGACGACGAGCACGCCGTGTCCACGGTGACGGCCGGGCCCTCCAGGCCGAAGGTGTAGGCGATCCGGCCGGAGGCGATGCTGCCCGCGTTGCCGGTGCCGAGGTAGCCCTCGACGCCGTCGGGCAGTTCCTCGCCGGAACCTGCGCTTTCGCCGATGCCGATGCCCGACACGTAGTCGTGGTACATGACGCCGGCGAAGACACCGGTACGGCTGCCGCGCATCGACGTCGGGTCGATGCCGGCCCGCTCGAACGCCTCCCACGAGGTCTCGAGCAGCAGCCGCTGCTGCGGGTCCATGGCCAGGGCCTCGCGCGGCGAGATCCCGAAGAACGCCGGGTCGAACTCGGCCGCGTCGAGGAGGAACCCGCCCTCGCGGGTGTAGGACGTACCCGCGCGGTCCGGGTCGGGGTGGTAGAGGGCCTCCACGTTCCAGCCGCGGTCGGTCGGGAACGGGGTGATGCCGTCGCCGCCGGTGGCGACGAGCTGCCACAGGTCCTCGGGCGTGCGGACCCCGCCGGGGAAACGGCAGCCCATGCCGACGATCACGATCGGGTCATCGGTGACGGACGTGCCCGACCGTACGGGCGCCATCGGCTGCCTGCGTTCGCCGTCCCGGCCGTCGAGGCCGGCGGTCAGCGCGAGCTCGGCCAGCAGGTGCCGGGCCAGCGCGGCCGGCGTCGGGTAGTCGAAGATCAGGGTCGGCGGCAGCCGCAGGCCCGTCTCCGCCTTCAGGACGTTCCGCAGCTCGACCGCGGTGAGGGAGTCGAAGCCGAGGTCACGGAAGGCTCGTTCGGCGTCGACCGCGCTGCCACCGGAGTGGCCGAGCACTGCCGCGACCCGGCCGCACACCACGTCCAGCAGCACACCCTCGTGCTCGGCGACCGGCAGACCCGTGAGGCGGGCCACCAGCGGCGAGCCGGTGTCCGTGCCGCCCCCGCTGCGCCGTTCCACCGTCCGGCGCGCGGGCACCCGTACCAGGGCCCGCAGCAGCGCCGGCGCCGAGCCCGCCGACACGGCCTGCGCACGCAACACCGCAACGTCCAGGTGCATCGGCAGCAGCACCGCCGCATCCACCGTCATCGCCGTGTCGAAGAGGGCCAGGCCCTCGCCGGCGGCGAGGGCGGCCACGCCGTCGCGGGCGATCCGGCGCAGGTCGACCTCGTCGAGCTGCCCTGCCATGCCACCGCCGACACCCGCCTGCGGGGCCCACAGGCCCCAGGCGAGCGCGGTCGCGGCCAGCCCCTCGGCACGCCGCTGCTCGGCCAGCGCCTCCAGGAATGCGTTCGCGGCGGCGTAGTTCCCCTGCCCGCCCGCGCCGAACGTGGCGGCGGCCCCGGAGAAGAGGACGAAGGCGGAGAGGCCGAGATCCCGCGTGAGCTCGTGGAGGTTCCATGCTGCGTCGACCTTCGGGCGCAGTACGGCCGCCACCCGCTCCGGGGTCAGCGAGGCCAGGATGCCGTCGTCCAGGACGCCCGCCGTGTGGACCACGGCGGTCAGCGCGTGCTCCGCCGGCACGGACGCCAGCAGCCCGGCCAACGCGACCCGGTCCGCGACGTCACAGGCGACGAGGTCGACGTGGGCACCCAGCTGCTGCAGCTCCGCCACCAGTTCGGCCGCACCGGCGGCGGCCGCGCCGCGCCGGCTGGTGAGCAGCAGCCGCCGCACCCCGCACGCGGTCACCAGGTGCCGGGCGAACAGCCGGCCCAGACCACCCGTCGCACCCGTGACCAGCACGGTCCCGGACGGATCGCCCAGCACCGCGGCCGGCGCCTCGGCCGCGCTCTCCGACGAGGCCACACGGACCAGGCGTGGGGCGGTGATGACGCCGCCGCGGATCGCCAGCTCCGGCTCCCCCGCCGCCAGCGCGGCGGGAATCGCCGCCAACGACGCCCCGTCGATGTCCGAACCGAGGTCCAGCATGAGGAGCTGTCCGGGGTCCTCCGACTGTGCCGAGCGCAGGAGGCCGCGCACCGCACTGCCCGGCAGGTCCTGCACCCCCGCGCCGCGCTCGACGGCCGCGGCGCCCGACGTCAGCCACACCAGCGGTGTGGCCGCGAACCGCTCGTCCGCCAGCCACTCCTGTACGACCACCAGCGCCTCGTTCACCGCACCGTGAACGCGGCCGACAAGGTCCCCTGGCCGCTCGGCGGAGCCCGGGAGGACGAAGACGGCATCCGGAGCCGCTTCGCCGGCCGCGAGTGCCGCACCGAGCCCGGCCAGGTCGTCGTACGCGGTGACCTGGGCGCCCGTACCGCCCAGGCCGATCTCGTCCCGACCCAGCACGGCCCACCGGAGGCCGCCGGATGCCGCGGCCGCGACGTGGGCCGCGGACACGGGCAGCCACTCCACCCGGAACAGCGACTCCAGGTTGCCGCCGGCCGCGTGGACCTGGTCTGCGGAGGCCGGGCGCAGCGTCAGCGACTCCACGGCCGCCACCGGACGGCCGGTCTCGTCCGCGACCAGCAGGGCCAGCGTGCGGGGGTCGTCGGACGAGGCCGGGGTCAGACACATCCGAAGCGCGGACGCGCCCACCGCGTAGAGGGAGACACCCGCCCAGAAGAAGGGCAGCAGGGCACCTCCATCGGCCTGTTCGGCGGGGTCACCGTGCCCGATGGCGTGCAGACCGGCGTCGAGCAGTGCCGGGTGCAGCCCGAACCGAGCCGCGTCACCACGGCCGTCCTCCGGCAGCGCCACCTCGGTGAACAGCTCGTTGCCGCGACGCCAGGCGGCCTTCAGTCCCTGGAACAGCGGACCGTAGGAGACGCCGTCCTCGGCCAGCGCCGCGTAGAGCCCGTGGACGTCGACCGGCTCGGCGCCGGCCGGCGGCCAGGCTGCTGCCAGCTCGCCGAAGCCCTGTTCGGACTCCGGCCGGGCACCGGCCACGAGGACACCGGACCCGTGACGGGTCCACGGCTCCTCGGCGAGCGCGTCCTGGCGGCGTGAGTACACCGCGAACGACCGGCTGCCGGAGGCGGTGGGCGCCTCGACGACCAGCTGGAGCTGCACGCCGCCCCGCTCGGGCAGAACGAGCGGCGCCTCCAGCGTCAGCTCCTCCACGACATCGCACCCGACCTGGTCACCGGCACGGATCGCCAGGTCGACGAAGGCCGTTCCCGGCAGCAGCGCGGCGCCGTGGATGGTGTGGTCGGCGAGCCAGGGGTGCGTGTCGAGCGACAGCCGGCCCGCGAGCAGCACACCCTCGGAGTCGGCGAGCGCGACCGCCGCGCCCAGCAAGGGGTGTCCGGCATCGCCCAGACCGATCGACTCCGGGTCCCCGGCGGCGAACGCCGCCGCACTCGGCCAGAACCGCTGCCGCTGGAACGCGTACGTCGGAAGGTCCACCCGCCGGGCACCCGTGCCCGCAAAGAAGGCGTCCCAGTCGACGGCGACACCGTGGACGTGAGCCTGCGCGAGGGCGGTGACGAGGGTCTCGGCCTCGGGGCGGCCGGAACGGAGCACGGCGGCGAAGACGCCGTGCGGGGTGTCGGTGAGGCAGTCCTGGGCGAGCGCGGACAGCACGCCGTCCGGCCCGAGCTCGACGAACGTGGTGACACCGGCGGCTTCCAGGGCCCGCACGCCGTCGAGGAACCGCACGGCCTCGCGGACGTGCCGCACCCAAAACTCGGCCGCGGCCATCTCGTCGGTGACCAGGGCGCCGGTCAGGTTCGACACGACCGGAATCCGCGGGGCGGCGAAGGTCAGCCCCGACACCACCTGGCGGAAGTCGTCCAGCATGCCGTCCATGTGCGGCGAGTGGAAGGCGTGGCTGACGGCCAGCCGCTTGGTCTTCCGGCCCTGAGCCTCGAAGGTTTCCGCGACAGCGACCGCGGTGTCCTCGTCACCCGCGACCACGACCGATTCCGGCCCGTTGATCGCAGCGATGCTCACACCCTCGGTCAGCAGCGGCAGGACCTCGTCCTCCGACGCCTGCACCGCGATCATCACGCCACCGGCGGGCAGCGCCTGCATCAGCCGGCCACGCGCCGCGACCAGGGTGCACGCGTCCTCCAGCGACAGCACCCCCGCCACATGCGCGGCCGCGATCTCACCGATGGAGTGCCCGGTGAGGAAGTCCGGGCGCACACCCCAGCTCTCCACCAGCCGGAACAGCGCCACCTCCACCGCGAACAGCGCCGGCTGCGTGTACTCCGTCCGATCCAGCACAGCGGCATCGGCCCCGAACAGCACCTCCTTCAGCGGCCTGTCGAGCACCGCATCGAGGTGTGCGCAGACCGCGTCCAGCGCCTCCGCGAACGCCGGGTGGGTGCCGTACAGCTCCCGGCCCATGCCGAGCCGCTGGCTGCCCTGCCCGGTGAACAGAAAGGCGGTACGGCCGTCGGCGGCCGTGCCCGTCGCCGTCCGGGGCGCGGACTCACCGGCGGCGAGCCGCGTCAGGACGTCCCGCAGGTCCTCGTCGTTGCCGACGGTCAGGACGGCGGCGGCGCGGTGATCGAGGTGCGCGCGGCCCGTGGCGAGCGAGTAGGCCGTGTCGGCCGCATCCACGGCGGCGTCGAGGCAGGCAGCCAGGGCTGCCGCCTGTGCCTGGAGGGCTTCCTTGGTCTTGCCGGAGAGGAGGTACGGGAGGACGCGCGCGGCAGGCCGGTCCGCCGGGCGGGCGCCGGTGTCCGCCGACGGCTCGGCGGCCGGTGCCTGCTCGATGATCGTGTGGGCGTTGGTGCCGCTGATGCCGAACGAGGAGATGCCGGCCCGGCGCGGGCGGCCGGTCTCCGGCCAGTGCACGGCCTCCGTCAGCAGTTCCACATCACCGGCCGACCAGTCCACGTGCGGGGTCGGCTCGTCCACGTGCAGGGTCTGCGGCAGCAGCCCGTGCTGCATCGCCAGCACCATCTTGATCACACCGGCCACACCGGCAGCCGCCTGCGTGTGCCCG
>NZ_JBWKDK010000058.1:0-37067 GCF_056436005.1 Streptomyces sp. NPDC043854 | reverse complement strand
CCATCCCCCCCCCCCCCCCCCCCCCCTCTTCTCTCCCCCCCTCCCCCCCCCCCCCCCCCCCCCCCCCCCCCCCCCCCCCCCCCCCCCCCCCCCCCCCCCCCACCACGTTCGGTACGGCGTGATACAGAACCCGGCCGGACGCACCGGCCCCGGCTCCCCACCTCCCGCCCGTGCGTGACGGGCGAGGGAGGCAACCGGCCGCAGAGCTGTGAGCCCTCCGGAAGGACGTGAGGGCCGTGCGGGCGGAACCGGCTGCTTCGGCCGGGATCCGCCGCGCACGGCGGTGGTGCGATGACGCGAGGGGCACGGCCGGCCGTGCGGGTCCAGCACGGTCGGCGCCCGAAGATGTCGAAGGAACACAGCAGCCTCCGAGCCAGAAGGGCGAGGCTTCACCGGCACACCGTTGCCACGGCGCGCGGTCCCGAGCCCGAGATTCGGGTGCGTCATCGTCACTGCTCTGACGCCAGCAGGGCAGCGCGCACTGGGTGGCACCCCAAGGGGGTGTTCTCCAGAGCCAGCACGCGGAAGAAGTGGCCGCCGACGACAACCCGTCGCCATGGGGACGGGGATCACGCCCCGTCTCGTCTCACTTGGCACGCTGTTCAGTTCTCAAGGAACAAGTGCTTCCTTCAGACCCCTTTCGAGGGCCCTCCAGGCGTGTTCGGGCAGACCTAGTCGGACCCCTTGGGGCTCAACTGGTGCGCACCAAAAGGATGGCATCTGGTGCGCACCAGATGCAACCCCTTCGTTGCCCGATGGGGTGCATCGGTACTGCCTGGCGTGACTTCAGGAAACGGCGGAACCGGGGGTCGCCGGTAGCCAACTGGGGTTAACCTCAAGGGTGTTAACCCGCTCCCACCTGCGGCGACTTGGTTGACCGGCCGGGAGCACGCACTCACTGGGAGGCGATGCACGTGGGCATGGGCTTACGGTCCGTACGGACGGCGCGGGGATGGTCGCAGGACCGGCTGATCTTCGAAATGGAGCGGTACGCGCAACAACGGCTCCTGGACATTGCATCCACGGCCAGCCTGAAGACCTACGTCTCGGAGTGGGAGAACGGTAAGCGCGCCATCAGTGAGCGGTACGCCGTGATCCTGCGACCGCTGCTTGGCGTCACTGATGCCGAACTGCGGGATGAGCCAGCGAAGCCGATTCCCCAGCAGACGGAGGGGTACGAGGACCTGCTGAGCCGAATCGACTCGGCACGGAGCATCAGCGAGACCATGGTGCAGACGTTCTTCGATCAGACCGAGTTGCTGCGGACGATGGACCGGCAGATGGGCGCCGCCGGTCTTGTGGACCAGATGGCAGGCCATCTGGCCGGGATGGAGGACGCCCTGACCTTCGCCGTGCTCCCCGGGACGCGTCGGCCAATCGCAACTGCTCTGGCCGGTGCGGCCACCCTTGCGGCGTGGCAGGCGCTGGACGCCGGTGCCGTCGAACGGGCGTGGCGGCACTACGAACTCGCCAAGCGGGCCGCCCAGGATGCTGACGCTCCGCTCTACCTCACACACGCGATGGGCGAGCAGGCCTACGTGCTGCGCGACGCCGGCCGCCCGGAAATGGCGGTCGAACTGATCCGGGATGCGCAGCGCACATCCGCTGACCGGCATTCGCCGCGACTGAAGGCGTGGCTGAGCGCGGCGGAAGCTGAGCTGTGCGCTGCGGCAGGCATGGGTGACGATGCCCGGCGCGCTCTTGAGCGGGCGGAAGCCACGCTCCCGGACGGTGTGGAGGCCCGAGACGCCGACATGCTCAGCATCTTCCTCAACGGTGGCCACTTCGCTCGCTGGCGCGGAAACGTGCTCGCGACGCTTGGCGACAGTGCGGCGATGGAGGAGCTGTACGCCGCGCTGGGCACGGTCGACCCGTCGTTTGTTCGCGCCAGGTCTGGCCTTCACAGCGACCTCACGCAGGCACACCTCGCCCGCGGTGAACTGAACGAAGCGCGTTCACACCTTCAGCAGGCACGATTGCTGGCGAACCGCACGGGATCCGTGCGGTATCGCCGGCGCGTGGAGTTGCTTACCGGGCGGCTGTAGGCCGCGACGACAGCAGGTACAGCAGGGCGACGAGCGTTCCGGAGCCCATTAGCTTGCCCTCTGCCATCAGCCCCGGGATCTCGTCCAGCGGGATCCACGCGACATGCCCGGCTTCCTCGGCGTCGGTCGGTTCCCCCACCTTCGTTGCGCCGTGGGCCACGAAGATTTCATGGGGCGAGTCCACCATGCCGATCATCGGCTGATAGGTCACCACATGCTCGACCGAGGCCGGCCGCCATCCAGTCTCTTCCTGCGTCTCTCGGGCGGCCGTGACGGCGGCATCCTCGCCAGCGTCCACGATGCCGCCGGGTAGCTCCCAGCCCCATTGCTCCGGCACGAAGCGGTAGCGCCACAGCATGAGCACGCGGTCCTGCTCATCCACGACGGCAGTGATCGCCACGTGGTGAAGGCGTACGACGTGGTGCTCGAAGCGCTCGACGCCGGGCGGCTCCACGTCCACCAGGTCGAGGTTCACCCAACGATTCTCGTAGATGCGGCGGGAGCCATGGATCTTCCAGGGCTCCAGCTCGCCCGGGGTGGGCACCTCGGATCCGCCCACGATGCGGTAGGCGCTGCGTCCGTATGCCCTGATGAAGCGCTCGCTCGCAAGCCGGGCGAGCACCTGCCGCAGCGCAGTACGGCCGATCTCAAGCTCAGCGGACAGGGTGCGTTCGGACGGCAACTTGTCGCCGGGGGCGAACCGACCCGACTCGATCCAAGACCTGATCGTCTCGTAGACCCTCTGCGTCTTGGGTCCCATCCTCGGCGCACACTCCCGGATCGTCGGCTGGTGCTCGCCAGCGTAACGGGGGAGGAGCGCGGATGACTCAGCCATAGGAATCTCTCTCGCTTCCGAGGTGCCCGTTCCGGGCCGCAGGCTCGGATGGGAAGGGCTTTCGGCCAGGTTCGGCGCCGCATGCGCGTCTGAGGCGGTAAAGCCACTGGTCAGGTGCCGAGCGCGTAGGACAGGCCTCTCGGTCTTGAAAGCCGTTGCGTGATCAGAGTTTCTCTACACCCACCAAGCACCCGGCTGTGCTCCGATCCACCGGGCGGGCTTCCCGGCTCCGCTCCGCGCGACGCTCCTGCTTTCGGCACGGGGGCGGGGAACCCCCATTCCGTCTGCCGTCGACCCTCTGCTGGTTCGGGGAGCTGTTTTTGCTCAGTTGGGGAGCGGGTCGGGGAGCTTGAACGTCGACTCGTCCTCGCCGCGCGTCTTGGCCATGCGCTCACGCAGCTGCTCGATGTGATTGGGGGGCAGCTTGTCGGCTACGACCAGATAGGTGATTAGGTCTGCCGCGAGGTTGTAGTTCTCCCTACGCGTCAGGATGTTGTGTGCGGAGTTGATTAGCACGTCGCGCCACATGGGATCCGTAATCTTCCAGCTGACCTGGTAGGTGCGCTCCACGGCGTCCTGGAGGAGCAGGTCGGAGTTCCGCTTGAGGATTTGAGAGAGAGCCTGGAAAAGCACGATATGGGCGGCCGGTTTAAACAGTAGACCGTAGTCGGCGTCCTTAGCGCGCAGCTCGGGGAGGACCTTGGTGTTGTCCCGGCCGTACTTGAGCTGAGGCATGCCGCTTAGGACGGTGGCCCACCAGCCCTCGACGTGCTCATAGCCCTGGTCCAGGACGTCCTCCGGCGGACGGACGTGGGTCTTCTTCTCATTAAGTTCGTCAGCCATGTCGTAGTGCTCGGCAATGATGCGGACGGTCTCGTAGATGGCGCTCAGGGTGGTGAGCTGGGTGCTGCGTTCCGCGATGGTTGTGTTCTTGTAGTTGACCAAAGACTCGCCCTTGTGGTTCTTGCCGGCTAGCGGACCGTCGTCGTCTGCCAAGCGCCGAGTTAGGATGGCGAAGCCGTCGTCTTCACTGGTGAGAATGTTGTCTCCGCGGCTGGTGCTCTTGGCGTAGCGATTGACCTTGTTGAAGAGCTTCCTGGTGTGCTGCGTACTGATGCGAGGGACGATGATGACGGTCACCTCGTCGTCACCGACATCCTTGGCGTGTTCGCCTTCAACAGTGCGAGCGATGACCACCTCGCGTAGAGCGGCGAAACGGTGCTGGCCGTCGAGGAGGATGCGCTCCCCGCTATCGATGGTCAGGAACCCAAAGGAGTCCTTTCCCATCGTGGATCGGTACGCCTTCGGCAGGTTCTTGGCCACCTCGCTGAACGCCTCGAACTCGGGTTCCTCGTCGGCGTCCAGCAGAAGGATGAGGGCGCCGAAAAAGCGGTCCGGCGAGTTGGCCAGGTACGGGGCGATCTCAGTGCGCACGCGGGTGTCGTTCAGCTCGCGCTGCAGCCGTTCGGTCAGGCCACTGGTGGCCCACTCTTCCTGCTCGCTTGCCGGCCGGGCAACCTGAACGAGGTCGCTCACCTTCATGGTGGTCACGTAATACGGGGTCGATCCCATCTTGGCTCGGATCGCCGTGTGAAGAGTTGCCATGCTTATCCCCCTGGGCTTGTTTGTGCACCCAAGCTACTTGTCTGCAAATACAGACTGTGGGAATTTTGTGATTGTTGTTAAAAACATGCCACCTTGGGCCATCTAGTGACTGAAGTTGATCGGGGAGTGGCATAAAACGATCAACGGCAGGGCGTTGGCTGCTGGGGGAGGTCTTGTCGAGGTCCTGCAGGCTCCCCGCTGCGAGGAGCTCACGGAGGCCTATGGTGGCTCGCGCAACGCAAAGTGTCGTAGCGTCAGCGGCCGCTCAAGTGCCACCGGGCAACCGAGGGCCGCGGCTCTGCTCGAAGCTTTTCAGCTCTGTAGGTCCTGTGTGGCTTCCGAGGTCGGTAAGTTTGCCGTGCTCCACAGCGGGGCCGTCTGTGGGCCGTCGAAGGGCGGACCAGGGTGACCAATGACGACCCACGCTGACCTTCCGACCGCAGGTCAGCGCTGCGCCGAAGTCGATCGAGCGAGGCGGCTGCTGGCCGCCGGCACTTCCTCCGCAACAAGAAGCAGGAGTGGGAGGAATACCGCTCGGAGGTCACCGCCTTCGAACTCCGCAAGAACCTCCCGGTCCTGTAGGTAAGGGTCCGGGGCGTTTCGGACCCTCGCGCCACCGAAGATGCCGGCGTGGTTGACCAGCCAGACATGTACGCCCACCGGGGTTCGTGACCCCGAGATGGCGAACCCCGCGGTCCGTGTGGGCGGGCGGCGCCCCACGCACGGACCGCCGCAGAACGGCCCTTGTGCCGGCTCGTGTCAGGACCCCGGGACGACCGCTTGGTGCCAGGTGGGGCGGGTGGGCTTTGCGGTGGTGGGTGGGGTGGTGGTGATGTGGAGGTTTGCGTCCAGGCCCAGGACTGCCGTGGTGGTGGCGCCCGCCGGTTCCAGGACGCCGGACGGGGCGCCCGCGTACAGCATCTTCGACTCCGTCCAGGCAGGTGGGCCGCCCAGGCTCGTCGTGCTCACCGCGCCCGTGGTCGCGCGGCCCGACACCATGCGGCCCGCTACGCCGACCGCGCCGTAGCCCGCCCGGCCGCCGGCCTCCGACATGCTGGAGACCTGGGGCTTCCCGTCGGCGGTCTTGCCCGCCGTCACCAGGGCCGTGCGGACCACGCCCGAGTCCGGGCGGCGGAAGTACAGGCGGATCCCCGCGCCCTCCGGGGCCACCGTGAGCGGGACCGTGGTCGCCGGCAGGCCCGTCGGGAAGGGGCCTTCCAGCGGGGCGCCCGGGGCGGGCTGGGTCCAGGCCAGGACCGTCTTGCTGGTGGTGGCGTACACGTGGCGCCGCCCGGCGGCGTCGGTCGCGGTCGCCGGGTCGCTCTGGAGGTCCTCGCCGCCCAGCTGCTGCCAGGGGCCGAAGGCGCCGTCGGGCTGCTGCTCGCGGGCGCGCAGGGTGCGCCGGGAGTCGCGTACGTACACGGTCAGGAGCCCGTCAGGGGAGACGCAGGCCGACGGGGTGCTGATTGCGGAGGTGCCCTCCTCGTCGGCCGTCTCGGGGGTGCCGAGCGACTGCCACGGCCCGAACGGGCCGTCGGGCGTGGACTGGACGGCGTACACCGCCTCGCGGCGGTAGTCGGGGCTGAGAGTGGTGCGGGTGGCCAGGACCGCTATGCGGCCGTCCGGCAGGCGGGCGGTGCTCACACCGGGGTCGATGCCGCTGCCGGGGAGCAGGGCCGGGCCGGTCCACCGGCCGCCCGCCCGGCCCTCCCGGGTCCAGACGGCCATTCGGCCGTCGAGGGCGGCGAAGGCCCACAGCCGACCGGAGGTGCCGGCCGTCAGCCAGGAGGCGCTGTCGCCGCGGGCGTAGCGCAGGGACTGGGCCCAGTTGCGGCCGGTGGGGCTGCCCGCGACCTTCCGGTCGCCGCAGCCGGAGGGGCTGCCGCAGTGGTTCTCGCGGTCGTGCCAGGCGTACGTCCTGAGGAAGCCGATCTTCGTCTCGGCGGTCTGCGGGTCCAGGGAGTGGGGCAGGGAGCCGTTGTGGTAGCCGAGGTAGCTCTGCACCGTGAACCGCGGGCGGTCGGTGACCTGGGCGGCGTACGCGGCGGTGGCGGCCTGCGCGAAGCGGGCGCCGTACATGTGGTCCTGGTGGTCGGTGTACTTGCCGGTGTCCGGGTGGCGGCCCGGCGTCGGGTCCTGCATGCGTATCGTCGTCGGCTTGTACCGGGCCAGGATGCCGGCGATCGCCTGTATCGCCTGGTCCTTGGTGTACGTGGGCGGCTGCTTGACCGGGGTGCCGGAGGACAGCTGGGCGCCGAGCGCGGGTATCTTCCCGTTCCACAGGCCGCGCAGGCTGTCCGGGTTCTCCGCCGTGGGGTTGCGGGCCTCGCGCAGCTGGAGCCAGACCAGGTTGACCTCGGGCCGGGCGGTGAGGACGTCGAGCTCGGCGAGCCCGCCGCCCCCGGTGGGTATGACGCTGCGCTTCCACGCGCTGGTGCGGTCGCCGGTGGCCATCTGGGCGTAGGCGGAGCGGATGCCGTTCTGCCGGGCCTCCGCGTAGTGGGCGCGGTCGGCGGGCTGCTCCGGGTCCCGGGCGGCGGCGCCGTTGGCCTCGTTGCGGCCGTCGGCCTCGCCGGAGGTCAGGTAGACGGTGGTGAGCGTGGCGCCGGCCGCCAGGGTGCGGCTGAGGTCGGGGTTCATGAAGAACAGGTCGTCGTCGGGGTGGGCGACGACCTGGACGACCGAGCCGGACGTGACGCTCGCCAGGAGGGCCGTGGCCGGGTCGCCCTCCGGGGTGGCCTCGGCCGACGTCTGCTCGCCGGTGGCGATGGCGAGCACGCCGGTGGCACCGACGGTGAGCACCGGGAGCAGGGCCGCGAGGAGGAAGCGGCGGCGGGCAAGGGGCATCGTCTGGCCTGGCCTTCGGGTCGTTCCGGGCGGGAAAAACCGCTGAGCAGTCACTGAGAGCCCAAATCGCGGGACTTGGTTCACCGGAGTCATCGATTTCTTCCGACGGCTCCGGCCTTCAACAAGGGCTCTCCGGAAGGGTTTTGCGGCCGGGACGAGGTGGTCGCCTACCGTTTGGCGGTGCGTGGGCCGACCGGCTGCCACGGCGTCAGATACGCGTTGCCGGCCTTCCCGCCGCCGGCCGAGGAGGTCACGTACAGCCGCGCGTCCAGCCCGACGACGGCCAGGCTGACGGTGTTCCTGCCCGTCGGCGTGCCGGTGAGCGCCGCGGACGGGGCGCCGGCGAACATCAGCGGCGACCGCGCCCACGGCCGTCCCCGGCCCAGGTCCGAGCCCAGCTGCCCGCCTGCCGCGCGGCCCGCCAGGACGTGCCCGCTCGCCGCGACCGCGCCGAAGCCCTGGAGCCCGCCGAGGTCCGTGACGCTGCCCGCCTTCAGGGCGGCGGCCACGTCGGCCGTCTTCTCCCCGGCGGTGAAGAGGGTGGTCCGGACATCGCCCGAGCCCGGCTTGCGGAACCACATCCGTACGCCGCCCTCGCGCCCCTCCACCGTCAGCGGGAGCGTCGTGTCCGGCAGCCCCGTCGGCGCCCCCGGCCCCAGCGGGGCGCCCGGCTTCGGCTGCACCCAGCCCGTCACCGACGTGGTCGTCGCCGCGAACACCATGCGCCGGCCGGCGGCGTCGGTCGCGGTGGCCGGGGTGCCGTGCAGGTCGCGGCCGCCGTGCTGCTCCCACGGGCCCCAGGTGCCGTCCGCGTGCTGCACCCGCCCGCGCAGGGTGTTCGCGCCGTCGCGTACGTACGCCGCGAGCCGGCCGGTGCCGTCCGCGGACACGGCCGGGGCGCTGATGTCGGAGGTCCAGTTCTCGTCGGCGGTCTCGGGGGTGCCGAGGGACTGCCAGTCGCCGAACTCCTCCGCCCCCGGGCGCTTCTGCACCGCGTACACGACCTCGCGCCGGTAGTCCGCGGGGCGGGCGCCGAGGGAGGTGCGGGTGGTGAAGACCGCGATCCGGCCGTCCTTGAGGAGGACCGCGGACGCGCCGGGGTCCATGCCGGTGCCGGGCAGCAGGCGCGGGCCGGTCCAGGGGCCGAGCGGCCCGGCCCGGTGCCAGACCGCGACCTGCCCGTCGAGCGCCTTGAACGCCCACAGGCCGTGCTCCTCGTCGGAGGCCAGCCAGGAGGTTCCGGAGCCGCGGGCGTAGTTGATGGACGAGGTCCAGTTGTTGCCCTGGGGGCGGTCGGCGACCTTGAGGTCGCCGCAGCCGGCGGTGCTGCCGCAGTGGTTCTGCCGATCGGTCCAGGCGTATATGCCCATGATGTCCAGCTTTTCCTTGGCCTCGTCGGCGGCGAGGTTGCCGGGCAGGGAGCCGTTGAAGTAGCCGACGTAGTTCTGCACGACGAAGTGCGGGCGGTCGGTGACCCGTTCGGCGTACGCGGCGAGGGCGGCCTGCACGAAGCGGGCGCCGTAGAAGTGGTCCTGGTGGTCGGTGTACCGCTTGGTGTCGGAGTACCGGCCGGGCGTCGGGTCCTGGGCGCGGACGGTCGTCGGCCTGTACTGCTCCAGCACGCCGACGAGGGTCTGGACGACCTGTTCCTTCGTGTACGAGAACCGTTGCCTGACCGGGCTGCCGGAGGCGAGCACCGACTCCAGGCGGGCCGCCTTGCCGTCCCACAGGCCGCGCAGGCTCTCCGGTACGGCGTCGTAGACGGTGCCGGCCTCGCGGAGCTGGAGCCAGACGAGGTTCACCTCGGGCTTGGCGGCGAGCACGTCCACCTCGGCCTGGCCGCCGCCCTTGGTGGGCACGGTGGTGCGCTTCCATGCGCTGGAGCGGTCGCCGGTGGCCATCTGGGCGTAGGCGGCGCGGATGCCGTTCTGGCGGGCCTCGGCGTAGGCGGGCTTGTCGGGCGGGGTGGTGGCCTGCTTGGCGGCGCCGGCGTTGATGCCGTCGGCTTCGCCGGAGGTGAGGTAGACGGTGGTGACGCGGTGGCCGGCGGCCAGGGAGTACCGCAGGTCGGGGTTCATGAAGTACAGGTCGTCGTCGGGGTGGGCGACGACCTGGAGGACCTGGCCGGCGTCGGGGCCGGCGGATGCGGCTGCGGATGCGGCTGCGGATGCGGACCCGGCTGCGGCTCCGGCTGCGGGCCTGGATGCGGCTGTGGACCCGGCTGTGGCTGCGGCCCCGGATGAGGGGAGTGCGGGGGCGGCCGGGGGTCCGGCCGCGGCCGCGCCCGCAGCCGCGGGCCCGGCGGCGGCGCGGGCCGTGCGGACGCCGGCGAGGGCGTCGCTGCCGCGCAGCACGAACATCCCGGTGGCGGCGAGGGCCGCGAAGACCCCGACCAGCTTGACGACCCGCCGCCCGCGGGGCCGGGCGGCCGGCGCGCCGCCGGCTTGCCGCCTGGCGCGGGGGGCGGGGCCGGCTGCGCCGGGGGCGGTGGCGTCCGTACGGGCCCGACGGCCGGCCCGGCTGTCTCGGTCGGCCCGGCTGGTCCGGTCGGCCCGTGCCCGCGAGGCCCGGCCGTCCCGGCCGTCCCGGCCGTCCCGGCCGTCCCGGCCGTCCCGGCCGTCCCGGCTGGTCCGGTTGCCCGAGTCCTCGGGGCCGTTCGAGATACGTCCGCGGCGCGCGGCGCGCCGTCCGGCGTCGGCCTCGGCTCCGCCGGGGGCTGCGGCCTCCGTACGGGCTTGGCGGCGCGCCCGGTTGCGTCGACCGGCCGGGTCTTCGGCTTCGGCAGCACGGTTCCGGTGCGCGGCGCGGCGCCCGGTGTCGGCTTCGGCTTCGCCGGGGGTGGTGGTGTCCGTACGGGCTTGGCGGCGCGCCCGGTTGCCTCGGCCGGACGAGTCCTCGGCGTCGGCCGTACGGTTGCGGCGCGCGGCGCGGCGCCCGGTGTCGGCCCGGTCGGTGTCATCGCCCGTGTCCGGGCCCGGGGTGGGGGCGGCTGCGGTTCCGCCGGACGCGGGGGCTTGCGCGCGGGTACGCCCGCCTGCCCTGCGGCCGGATCCGGAGGCAGGGGAAGCCGCATCCGCGGGGCTGTGGCCGCCGCCATCGGGCGTCGGCTCGTCGGCGGGGTGCTCGCCGCCGAACGGTATGCCGTGACCGTGACCGTGGTCCGAGGTCGGACCGGTGGGGTGGGCGGTCTCGCCGTCGGCGGCGTCCGCGGTGGCAACTCCGTCTCGGCGGTCGGCGGGCCGAGCAGGCCGCTGTCCGGCGGCTCCAGGGGCGGTGGATCCGCCCGTCCGGGGGTGGGGGACGAACGGAGCCCCGGCCTGCTCCTGCCATGCCGGTCCGGCGGCGGGTATGCCGAAGTCGGACGGCTCGGCGGGCCCTTGCCCGGGCTCGGGTGGCACGGATCCGTGGGTCCCCCGGGCCCGAGCCGCGGAGGATGACGGGCCCATGGCGGGACTGCCGGTCCAGTCGAGCGCGGGGGAGGGTATGCCGTGGCCCGGGGACCAGGCCCCGCTCTCCCACGCCTGCGCTGACTCCGCCGGGCCGGGGTATCCGGCGGGATGCGGCTGCCCCTCCAGCGGAATGCCGTGCCCGTGCCCGTGCCCGTGCCCGTGCCCGTGCCCGTGCCCGTGCCCGTGGTCGTGGTCGTGGCTGTCGCCAAGGCCGTACCCGTGCCCGAACTCCTGCGGCCCGTGGTCGCGTTCCGGTATGTGGCCGTGGAGGTGGGCGGGGTCCGTTGCGGAGGGGTGGCCGGGCCCGTACGCCTGCTCGTGGGTGCCGGCTTCGTGGCCGTTGCCGAAGCCCGGCCGGCGGCCGGGTGTGTGGCCGGGCCGGTGGCCGTGCTCCGGTACGGGTACGTGCCCGTGCTGCTGCCCCCAGTGGTGGGGCTGCTCAAGGCGGTGGCCGTCGTGTGCCTGTCCGTGGCCTGGCGCGTGCCCCGACTCGTAGCCTCGTCCGGGCCCGTGGCCGTGACCCTGCCCCTGTCCGTGTTCCGCTATGTGGCCGGTGCCGGTGCCGGTGCCGTTGCCGAAGTCGGGCCCGTGGCCGGGTTCGTGAGCCTGTTCGTGGCCGGTGTCGACGTCCGGCCCGTGCCCGTGCCCGTGCTGCTGCTCCCAGGGCCGGGCTTGCTCAAGGCCGGAGCCGTCGTGTGCCTGCCCGCGGCCGCGTTCGGACCCCGACTCATGGTCCTGCCCGGGCCCATGACCGTGCATCGGTTCCTGCCCGTGCTCCGCTGGGTGGCCGTGCCGAAGCTCGTGGCCGTGTTCCTGGCCCCAAAGGTGGGCCTCGTGGGCGGAGCCGCCCTGGCCGGGTCCGGGGCCAGTGCCGAAGTGCCGGGCGTGGCCGTGCCCGTACGCGTGGCCCTGCGGGCCGTGGCCCGTGACGGGGGGCCAGGCGGGGGAGTGGTCCGCGGCGTTGGCCTGGCCCGGGACGGGCCCGGGGGCGTGGCCGTCCGGGCCGCCGGGGTGGAGCCACGGCGGGGTGTCCGGGCCGCCGGGGTGTCCGTCGGGCATGTGGGTCCTCGTGGCCGGTCGTTCGGCGGGCAGGCGCAGCCCCCGGCGGGGCGGGGCGGGTGGGCAGCCGAAGGTGGTCAGTCTTCAGGGCAGAAAGTCGGACAAAAAATCTGACAATCCGAGAATCCGCGTCATGATATGCAACGTTGCGCCATACCCGGCGCACGCACCCGCTCCCCGGTGAGTCGAACGCCTGCTCCGGATAGGCTCCCCCCAAGGCCCGCGAGGGCCGTGGCGGTGAGCGACGTACGGACGCGGGACGCGGGAGGCGACGGGATGACGGTCCCGGGACGCAGGAGCAGTACCTTCACGAGGCTGCTGCGCAGCGGCTTCACCGACCCCTCGGCCGCGGCCCGGCTGCTCGAGTCCGACGCGCTGGCCTCCGTACGCGCCGACCCGGTGCTGCTCGACGCCCTCGGCGCCACCGCCGACCCCGACCTCGCCCTCCGCGGCCTGGTCCGCCTCGCCGAGGCGCAGCCCGCCGAGGAGCGGTCCGCCCTCCTCGACACCCTCACCAGCTCCAAGCCCCTGCGCGACCGCCTCCTCGGCGTCCTCGGCGCCTCGGAGGCCCTCGCCGACCACCTCGCCCGCCACCCCCGCGACTGGCACGCCCTCGTCACCTACGAGGCCGCCGACCTGCACCCCGGCCTCGCCGAGTTCGAGCAGGGCCTGGCCGGGGCGCACGACCCCGTCGCGCTGCGCGTCGCGTACCGCCGCTGCCTGCTCTCCATCGCCGCCCGCGACGTCTGCGGCACCATCGACGTCGCCCAGACCGCCGCCGAGCTGGCCGACCTCGCCACCGCCACCCTCCGCGCGGCCCTCCGCATCGCGAGCGCGGCCGCCCCGGAGGACGCGGCGCGGTGCCGCCTCGCCGTCATCGCCATGGGCAAGTGCGGCGGCAACGAGCTGAACTACGTCTCCGACGTGGACGTCATCTTCGTCGCGGAAGCCGCCAACGGAGCGGTCGGAGCAGGCCCAGGGAACGGGAAGCCCAACGGCACCACCGCCGCCACCGCCGCCACCGGCACCACCGCCGGCAGTGCCACCGGCGACGAGCCCAAGGCGCTCCAAGCCGCCACCCGCCTCGCCTCCCACCTCATGCGCATCTGCTCCGAGGCCACCATCGAGGGCAGCATCTGGCCCGTCGACGCCAACCTCCGCCCCGAGGGCCGCAACGGCCCCCTCGTCCGCACCCTCTCCTCCCACCTCGCCTACTACCAACGCTGGGCCAAGACCTGGGAGTTCCAGGCCCTCCTCAAGGCCCGCGCCGTAGCCGGCGATCCGGAGCTCGGCGCCCAGTACATCGACGCCATAAGCCCCCTCGTCTGGCAGGCCGCCGAGCGCGAGAACTTCGTCGCCGACGTCCAGCAGATGCGCCGCCGCGTCGTCGACAACATCCCCGCCTCCCAGGTCGACCGCGAGCTGAAGCTCGGCCCCGGCGGCCTGCGCGACGTCGAGTTCGCCGTGCAGCTGCTCCAGCTCGTCCACGGCCGCAGCGACGCCACCCTGCGCTCCGGCACCACCCTCGACGCCCTGCACGCCCTCGCCGCCGGCGGCTACGTCGGCCGCGCCGACGCCGCCCAGCTGAACGACGCGTACCGCTTCCTGCGCGCCATGGAGCACCGCATCCAGCTCCACCGCCTGCGCCGCACCCACCTCGTCCCCGAGGACGAGGCCGACCTGCGCCGCCTCGGCCGCTCCCTCGGCCTGCGCACCGAACCCGTCGTCGAACTCAACAAGGCCTGGCGGCGCCACGCCACCGTGGTCCGCCGCCTGCACGAGAAGCTCTTCTACCGCCCGCTCCTCGACGCCGTCGCCCAGCTCGCCCCCGGCGAGACCCGGCTCTCGCCGCGCGCCGCCGGCCAGCGCCTCGAAGCCCTCGGGTACGCCGACCCGGCCGCCGCACTGCGCCACCTGGAGGCCCTCGCCTCCGGCGTCACCCGCAAGGCCGCCATCCAGCGCACCCTGCTCCCCGTCATGCTGGGCTGGTTCGCGGACTCGGCCGACCCGGACGCCGGCCTGCTGGGCTTCCGCAAGGTCTCCGACGCCCTCGGCAAGACCCCCTGGTACCTGCGCCTGCTGCGCGACGAGGGCGCCGCCGCCGAGAACCTGGCCCGCGTCCTGTCCGCCGGCCGCCTCGCCCCCGACCTGCTGATGCGCGCCCCCGAGGCCGTCGCCCTGCTCGGCGACCCCGAGGGCCTCCGGCCCCGTACGCACGAGGCCCTCGAGCAGGAGGTCCTGGCCGCCGTCGGCCGCGCCGAGAGCGCCGAGGCCGCCGTCGCCGTGGCCCGCGGCGTCCGCCGCCGCGAACTGTTCCGTACCGCCGCCGCCGACATCATCGCCTCGTACGGCACGGAGGACAGCCCCGCCGAGAAGGACCGCGGAACCCTCGTCGACCGTGTCGGCCGGGCCGTGTCCGACCTCACCGCCGCCACCGTCGCCGGAGCCCTGCGCGCCGCCGTCCGCGACCAGTGGGGCGACACCCTCCCCACCCGCTTCGCCGTCATCGGCGTCGGCCGGTTCGGCGGCCACGAGCTCGGCTACGGCTCCGACGCCGACGTCCTGTTCGTCCACGAACCCCGCGACGGCGTCGACGAGCAGGAGGCCGCGAAGGCCGCCCAGACCGTCATCGCCGAAATGCGCCGCCTCCTCCAGCTCCCCACCGCCGACCCGCCGCTGCTCATCGACGCCGACCTGCGCCCCGAAGGCCGCTCCGGCCCCCTCGTCCGCACCCTCGCCTCCTACGCCGCGTACTACCGCCGCTGGTCGCTGACCTGGGAGAGCCAGGCCCTGCTGCGCGCCGCACCCGTCGCCGGCGACCCGGACCTCGGCCGCCGCTTCATCGAGCTGATCGACCCGCTGCGCTACCCCGCCGAAGGCCTCGGCGACGACGCGGTCCGCGAGATCCGCCGCCTCAAAGCCCGCATGGAATCGGAGCGCCTGCCCCGCGGCGCCGACCCCACCCTCCACACGAAGCTGGGCCGCGGCGGCCTCAGCGACGTCGAGTGGACCGTCCAGCTGCTCCAGATGCGGCACGCCTGGGCCGAACCCGCCCTGCGCACCACCCGCACCCGCGAGGCCCTGGCCGCCGCCCACGCGGCCGGCCTGATCCCGGCCGAGGAGGCGCAGATCCTCGACGAGGCCTGGGTCCTGGCCACCCGCGTCCGCAACGCGGTGATGCTGGTCCGCGGCCGCGCCGGGGACACCTTCCCGTCGGAGGCCCGCGAACTGGGCGCGGTGGGCCGCTACCTCGGCTACGCGGAGGGCACGGTCGGCGAAATGCTGGACGACTACCGCCGCACCACCCGCCGCGCCCGCGCCGTCGTCGACGCCCTCTTCTACGCGGGCTGAGGCCGCGCCGGGGAACACACGCGCCAGGTCGGCCTGCCACCGAGGCGTCTGCTGCTCGGGGCGGGCGCGCACATGCATGTCGCGGAGACATCCCCCCGCCGCGCAAATGATTCCTCAACAGCCGCTTGCCGTGAGTCGGAAATTCTTCAGTGCGGCCGCGTAGTCGTCCGAGACCCCATCGGGAGGCAGCGAATCCAGGTGGCGACGTGCCAGTTCTTCGGCTGCGGAAAGCGTCGCCCGGGCGAGTACCGCAGGACTGACGAGTGCGACCGGTCCGGATCGAGCGGCCACGCTGATCCCTTTTTTCGTCAGCTTGAATGTCAGCCCGAAAGAAGTATCAGCGCCCGTGAAGGATGCAGTCTTGGTGCGCCCTTTGAGCAGCCCGTCGAGGCAGTCCATCAGCTGGGTCACCGAGATGTAGATCATCATGCCTTGATCGGGTGACTTCCCCGCCGACCCGGCCTCACCCAGCTCTCCGCGCCAAAGCATGTCTCCGAGGTCGAATCCGCTGGGGTCTCCCTGGTCGGGGCGTACGCTGAATTCTACGATCACGGAACGTAGCTCCTTCCCACCGGGAAGAACGTGATGATTCGGTTGCCGTCCTCTGAATCCACAAGTAGGCGATACCGGGCCGTCCAGCCGTTGACCGTCATGCGCTTCTCGAATACTTGCATCCTTCGGTTGGGATCCTCGGTCATGCGTCTCCCTTTTTCGACAATTTTGGCAGCAGCCCTTTCGACTTGCTCCCTTGTGGTCGATGGCGGCATGAGATCTCCATGCCCTGATGGGTGATTTCCCGCGATGTGGCGCTCATTGATATGTTGCCAGCCCTCCTTGTGGTTGCCGTCCTCCAACCTCGGCTTGGCCCGGCAGAGTGCCAAGCCGAGGGGGTCTGTCCACTCCAGTGGATTGGGGCCGAACCAGTAGTGGTTGGAACCCCCTGCCAGCCCGATCGGGTCCGGGGAGAGGTAGCGGGCGGTTTCGGGGTCGTAGGTGCGGAAGTAGTTGTGGTGGAGGCCGGATTCGGGGTCGTGGTACTGGCCGGGGAAGCGGAGCGGGGTGTAGGCGGTTGCGTCGCGGTTCCAGGTTGTGGTGCCCCACAGGGTGCTGCGGGTGTGCCACGCCGTGGTGCCGTCCTCCGCGAGGAGGTGGGTGGGGGTTCCGACCAGGTCGGTGACGATCGCGAAGAAGCGGTCGTCGATCTCGGACTGGTCGATGTGTTCCGTCTGGGTGAGGGGGTGGAGGCCTTGGTGGGTCCAGGTCACGGTGACGTGGCCGTTCGTTTCCTCGCAGAGGGTGGTGCCGTCCCAGGTGAACAGGGTCTCCTCGGCCACCTCGCCGGTTTGCGAGAGGCGCTGTTTGGCTGTGCGCCGGCCCAGCGGGTCGTAGCGGTAGCGCCAGCGGGTGCCGTCCGGGGTGACTACGCCGACCAGTTGGTCCGCCGTGTTCCACTCGTAGCGCCAGGTGTCCGGCTTGCGGGAGAGGCGGGTCTTCTGGCGGAGGGTGACACGGCCCAAGGCGTCGTGCTCGTAGCGGATCGAGCCCGCGCGGGTGATGCGGGTGCCCGTGTAGGTGCGCTCGCCTTGCGCTTCCCCGCCCGGGTGGTCGGCCGGCCAGGAGGCGCTGGTCTGGTTGCCGGCGCTGTCATAGGCGTACCGCTCGGACCAGGAGGCCGCATCCACGGCCGTGACGCGGGCGGCTGCGTCGAGGGTGAAGGTGCGCAGGCCGGTGAGGGAGTCGTCGATGCCCGTCAGGTAGCCGTCGGCGCGGTAGCTGTAGCCGCGCCGTTGGAGGGTGCGCCCGTCCTGACCGCGGACTGACTGGGCGGTGCGGCGGCCCATGGCGTCGTACTCGTGAGTGAGGGAGAGGGACTGGCCCAGGGTTCGAGTCAGCTCTTGGCCGGCTGCGTCCCGCTCGAAGGTCAGAGTGCGGCCGGCGGTGGTGAGTGAGGTGCGGCGGCCTGCCGGGTCGTACGTCCAGTGGGCTTCGGCGCCTGTGGGTGTTGTGCGGCTGCTGCGGCGGCCCAGGGCGTCGTAGCCGTATGTGAGGGTGCGGCCGTTCACGGTCTCCGAGAGGAGCCGGCCCGTTGCGTCACGGAGCCAGGTGACCGTGGCTTCGGGCGAGGATGCCGTCGCGAGGAGTTCGAAGGCGTCGTACTCGTACGTAATGACCAGGCCCGCTGCCTCCTTGCGGATCGTCTGGCCCAGTGTGTTGTGTTCGTACGTGGTCGTTTCGCCGAGGGCGTTGGTGCGGGATGCCAGGAGGCCCGACGCGTCGTACGCGTACGTGAGAGTGCGTGCGTCGAAGTCCGTTTCGGAGGCCAGGCGGCCGGCCGGGTCGTAGGTGTAGCTCCACGACAGGCCCTGGGGGTTGGTGACAGCGGTGAGGCGGAGCTGTGTGTCGTGGTCGAAGGTGTGGCGGGTACCGTCGGGGCCGGTACGGGCGGTGAGGAGGTCGAAGTCGCCGTACTCGGAGACCGTGACGCCCCCGATCGGGTCCGTGTGGGTCAGGCAGTTGCCTTCGCCGTCGTAGGTCCAGGATTCCTCGGTGCCGTCGGGGTGCTCGCGGTGCAGGAGGCGGCCCTCGACGCTCCACGTGAGACGTGTCGTGCGGCCCAGCGGGTCGGTGATTGCGGTCGGGCGGCCGAACGCGTCGTGTTCGTAGGTGGTCGTCCCGCCCAGCGGGTCCGTTGCCGAGACGACCTGGCCTGCCGGGTCGCAGCGGACCGTGGTGGGGTTGCCCAGGGCGTCCGTCGCCGAGGAGAGGTGGCCGCGGATGTCGTAGGTGAAGCGCGTCGTGGTGCCCGACGGGTCGGTCACCGAGGTTCGGTTGCCGTGTTCGTCGTACGTCTGGCGGATGACCCTGCCGTCGGGGTGCTCCACCAGGACGGGAAGGCCGAGCGCGTTGTACTCGGCCCGGGTCTGGCGGCCGTCCGGGCGGGTCACGGTGGTCAGGCGGCCGTCCTCGTCGTAGGCGAGGCGGGTCGTGCGGCCCAGCGGGTCCGTGTGCGAGAGCAGGCGGTTGCGGCGGTCGTGTTCGAAGTGGGTGGCGGCGCCTGTGGGGTCGATCTCCGCGGTGATCTGGGTGCGGTCGTTGACAACGAACTGCGTGCGGTGGCCGAGGGAGTCGGTGAGGGTGGTACGGCCCGGCTCGTAGGCGAAGCGGACGTTCAGGTGACCGTTGGTTCCGGACTGGGCTATGCAGCGGTGCCGGTCGTCGTAGACGTAGTCGAAGTGGCGGTCGTTGGTGTCGGTCCAGGAGGTGATCCGGCCCAGGTCGTCGTAGCCGAAGCGGAGGGGGCGGCCGGAGGAGTTGGTGACCTCGGTGAGGTGGCCGTCGGTGTAGCCGTAGCGGAGGATCTGTGTGCCGTCGGCGAGGGCGAGGCCGGTTATTCGGCCGTCCGAGGTTGTGAGACGGACCTCGTAGCCACCGCTGTGGGAGACGGCGGTGGGGGCGCCGGTCTCGTCGTACGCGTAGGAGATCCAGGCCCCGTTGCGGTCGTCGACCTGCGTCAGCAGACCGTCCGGTGTGAAGTGGCGGACTCGGCCCGTGTCGGGGTCGGTGATCGTGTAGCCGCCGTCCGACTGCTGCTCCAGCGGCCAGCGCCGGCCCAGGTGAGGGAGGACGGGAGCGGCGCCCGGCGCCGGGTGCGGGTAGCCGAGGAGGCTGCCGTCCTCGCTGACGAGGACGATGCCCTCGTCGTCGAATTCCAGCCGCTGGTCGATCGTCGAGGCCCAGGTGGGGCCGAACCAGCGGCCCAAGCGGAACGACGACTCGAAGGTGCGGCTGAGTACCAGGGGCAGGGAACCGGGAAGGACGAGGTCGGTCTGCGGGAGGGTCATCCGCCCCGTGGCGACGTCGACCGGGTCCTCGCGGCAGGTCTTGCAGTCCCCTTCGCGGGAGTTCCCGTGCGGGTCCTTGCGCAGCTCGTCGCCTGCGGACGGCTTGTCCGGCTCCTTCGGGCCCCGAGGCGCCTTCGGGGTCTTGGCCAGGTCGTCTGCGAGGCGGGCTGCGGTGCGGGGCAGGCCCGCGCCCTTGGCGCCGAAGAACTCCGGGATGAGCCGGCCGCCGAACTCGGACCGGTCGGCCAGGAAGGAGTCGATCAGCGGCCCGGGTATGCGTTCGGGGTGGGAGGCGCTGGAGACGAGGCCCGCCAGTGTCATGTTGACGTGCTCGGCGTGCTCTGCGGGGTGGGTCAGGTTGTAGGGGTCGAGGGGGTTCAGAAAACCCCGGGCAAAGTTGACGGTGCCTGCTACGCCCTTGATCACGCCGCCGAGGACGTGGGTCCGCTCGATGACCTGGGCGCCCTGGTGGTCGATGGTGTTCGCCATGGCGCGCTGCGCGGCCGAAGGCTTCGCCGGGGCGTGTTCGAGCGCTGCGTCGAGGGCCTTCTGTGCCATGCGGGCGACGTCGTCGCGCTGGCTGCGGGCCGACTTGAGGATCTCTTCGGCCCGGTCGCGGCTCGCCTTGCCCACGTCGCCGGGATCGGTCGGCCGCGGTCCGGCGTCACCGCCGGCCGCAGACGCCGTCTCATATGTCGTGAGGGCCTTGTGGTGGGCGGCCTTGGCGTCCTCGGTGGCCTTCTTGCCCTGCCGGTACGCCTCGATGGCCAGCTGTGCCTGGACCTGCGCCCACTCGACGGTCTCCGCGTAGGCGTTCAGGGCCTGGGCTGCGGATTCGCAGGCGGATGCGGCGCGGAGCCAGTCGCCCGGGTGCAGGGCGAACTTCTCGCGGAACGCGTCGGCCGCCGCGCCCTTCCAGTGCTCGGTGTCCAGGGCGCGCATGCCTCCGCCGACATTCTCGAACGCCGCCTGGAAGTCCTTCAGATGCAGCGCGGACTCACGGATCGCGGACGGCGAGCCGTGGACGAGTTCGTTCGCCTGTTCGGTCTCGCCGAGGTTCTGCTCGCGTACGGTGGCGCCCATGCCGGAGGCGAAGCCATCGCCCCAGTCCTCCACCTTGTCGGCGGCGTCGTGGGCGCCGACGTAGTCGAGCGCGTCGCCGATGCCGTCGGTGGCCTTGTCGACCCCCTCGCCGATCGACTTCATGGCGGAGTCCCAGCCGTGCTCCGCCCTCTCCAGACCCTTGTTGACCAGGCTGCCCCAGTCCGTCATCAGCGCTCACCCTCCGACTGCGGTGCCGGCCGGGGAGCCGGTCCGACCGTGCCCTCGACGAGGGCGTCCTGCTCGTCGCCCAGCCCGACCGCGTCGATCACCTGGTTGGACAGCAGGACGTCGGAGGTGTTCGCGTCGCGGATCGCGGTCTTCCAGGCCTCCTTGCTGTTCTCGGCGGCGCGTGCGCGGGACTCGGGGCTGTAGTCCGCGTCCCGGAACTGCGTGTAGGGGTTGTCGGACAGGACCTCGTCCCAGCTCTTCTTGGTGATCTCGCCCTCGGAGGCGTACGGGTTGCCCATCCCGGCGTTCACCATGATCTTGAAGGCGCCCTGGAGGTACTGGTCCTGTTCGTGGATCAGGCCCGCCGACAGACCGACGTTCGCGGCGAAGGCGTTGCCCTGCTGGACCAGCGCGCGCACCCCCCACTCCCAGCGCTCGCAGAACGTCTTCATGGTGGCGGTCAGGCCCTCGTGGCCCGTCTGCACACCGGACAGGGCCAGCTTGGAGAAGCCGCGGCCCATGCTCGCGTCGCCGACCATGCCGAGCTCCTTCAGCTCGGACAGCGCATCCGTGATGCCCTTCGCTATCTGGCCCAGGGCCTGCTTCGAGACGTCGAGGTCCTTGTCGTCTCCGCTCATGCCGCACGCTCCCCGTCGAGCGCCGCCGAATCGGGAACGATCCCGCGCACCGGCGGGAACACCGCACCGTCCGGACCCGCAGCATTCAGGGCCACCCCGCACGGAAAGTCCAGCGCCGGCAGCACCTCGTCCAACAGCCGGGCACCGCCGATCCGCCGGTACGGCCACTCACGGTCAGCCGCGTCGCGCGCCACCACGAACCGGTACAGCGCCTCCTCGTCGGAGAAAGCACAGATCCAGTCCAGACCGCCGAGTTGCGCCGTCCACAGGCCGCCCCGCTCGTCCAACGGCACCAAAACGATGCCGTCCCGGAAGTCCGCCAGGCATTGCAGCGCCGCTTCCCGCGCCGTCTCGTACGCATCAACAGCCGGTATTGGAGGGCGTGTTGCCGCCTCGGCGCGCAGTGCGCCCCATTCCTCGTCGAACCCCACCCCGAAGCCCTCCAGCCATCCCAACTGCGCCCTCGCAGCCCTTTGCAATCGAACGTGATTGTGCATGATGCGCTGGTGTGCACCCGTCTTTGCTCTTCCGACACGCACAGAATGAGACAGGCATGCGGATCCAGGTCGGGCCTCGAGCGCTCCTCTGCCTGGCCTACCCGGCCCGGCAGTCCGGCCGTCCGTCCGTGCGGGGCGTTGGCTCAGATCCTGGACGAGGCCTGCGTCCTGGCCAGCCGCGTCCGCAACGCGGTGATGCTGGGCCGCGGCCGCGCCGGGACACCTTCCCGTCGGAGGCGTGCGAACTGGCCGCGGCGGGCCGCTACCTCGGCTACGCAGAGGGCGCGGTCGGCGGGATGCTGGACGACTACCGCCGCACCACCCGCCGCGCCCGCGCCGTCGTCGACGCCCTCTTATACGGCTATCCGCCAGGCAAGAGAACGGTGCGGCGTGCGACGGACGAGAGCCACAGGGCTACGGGGGCGCTCGTCGACCTGACGCCGATTCCGTCCGACCTGACCACGCTGTACTGGGTCGTCGCCGAGGTCTCGCTTCCCGATGTCGGCAGCGGGTATTTCATCCATTCCCCCGACAAGGTCGCGGCGGACTTCCGGGAGTACGGACCCGTGCGGATCCGCGGTGAGGCGGAGGACGGGATCGTCTTCGGCAGTGACGGCGGCGGGCATCCGTTCGCGCTCGCGGGGTCGGGGCGGTGTGGTGGTCCGCCTCGTCGGCTTGGTTCGAGGAGTGCGAGCCGGTCGCGTCCACCCTGGAGGAGTTCCTCGATCAGCTGGGCGGGCGGATCGGCAGTGCCCCTAGCCCGGGCCGCGTGCACCGTCCTTCACCGCCGCCGCCGTTGACCGAAGCCGAGGTGGCCGAGGCCGAGCGTGAGCTCGGGGTTTCCTTTCCCGCTGAGTACCGGGCCTATGTGGTCGGCGTCAGTGCCGGTGGGTGCGTGGCCTGGCTCGAACGCGGCGAGCCGGGCTGGTGGTGGGCCGGCAACCGCCAGCCCCGGGCGGACCTGCTGCCGCTGCCGACTGGGGCAGGTTCCGAGCCGGATCAGCCCGTCGCGTTCGCGCCCGAGAGCAGGAGACCGGCGGCGCCGTTTGTTCGGTGGCTGACGGCGGCGGCGGTGGTGGTCGCCGCATGGCGTGACCCGGTCAGGCCCCTGCGCCGGAGCAGCGGCCAGGGCCCGGCCTGAGGCGGTCAGGGCGTCGCCCGCGTCAGCGGACGCGCTCGGACACTCGGGCGAGCAGGGCGGCCGACTTCTCCGGCGCGAGGGTGCCCTCGTACACGAGGTCGCCGGTCATCCCGGGGAAGAAGCGGCCGGCGGGCCAGCTCCTCTGGTACGGGGGCGGGTCGAGGAGAACGAGCCGGACGCCGTCCACGGCAGGGATGTCCGCCGGGTTGCCCTCGTTCCATATCCACTCGCCGTCGGCGCCGACCAGGTTGAAGGAGCCGGTGGTCGGCACCATGCCGGCCCGGTCGCGGCAGCAGGCGACGGCCTCGGCCGACGGCGCCTCACCCTCCACGAGCCCCCGCCCGATCAGGGCGTCTGCGAGGAGCGTGTGCAGCTGGAAGTTGTCGCCGATGCCGGAGATACGCAGCGCGAAGCCGGCGCCGGTGGCGCGGTCGAGCGCGATGAGCGGCTCGTCGTCCAGGACGGCGAGGGCGTACGCGAGGCACTTGAACGGCTCGTCGGACAGCTCCGCGACCCGGGCCACGGCGGCCCGCAACCCGTCGCGGCCGGGGATCTCGCGGCGCACCCGCGCCGAGTTGAGCATCGCCACGCAGGCCATCTCGAACTGCGGCAGCGCCTGCCAGGCCATGACGGGCTCGAAGCCGATCCGCTCGAAGTCGGCCTCCTCCAGACCCTCGCCCTCATGGTCGGGCAGCTCGCCACGGCCGGCAGCCGCCCACCACTCGCAGAAGACGGCGGCCTGCTCGAAGGCGTCTCGGGCGCCCGCGAAAACGGCGGGCGCGCACGCCAGCGGGTCGGCGCCGCGCTCGACGCACGCCCCGGTCATCACCGCCACCACCGCCCGCGGCCCGGGCGGCACCTCCCCGAGCAGGGCGGAGAGCCGAGGACCCGCCTCCTGCAGCTGGGCGTCCGTCGCCTTGCCGAAACCGTGCGTCAGCTGCGCGAAGGCTTCCTCTGCCGCGTCCGCGTCCCGGGCCCGTACAGCCGCTTCGAAGCCCCCGACGGCGGCCGGAAACCGCCCATGTCCGAATATCATCCGCGCACCCTAGCCGACGCCCCCGACAGCCTCGCCCTAAGGTGGGCCGCGTGCACCGTCCTTCACCGCCGCCGCCGTTGACCGAAGCCGAGGTGGCCGAGGCCGAGCGTGAGCTCGGGGTTTCCTTTCCCGCTGAGTACCGGGCCTATGTGGTCGGCGTCAGTGCCGGTGGGGACGTGGCCCGGCTTGAACGCGGCGAGCGGGGCTGGTGGTGGGCCGGCAACGGCCAGACCCGGGCCGACCTGCTGCCGCTGCCCTTCCCGCACCCCGACTCGTACGCGGCCGCGGAGGCCGAGCTGGACGCGCGGGAGCCCCAGTGGGAGGACTTCCCCGACGGGCCGTCGGCCGCGGTCGCCTGGGGTGCCTGGGACGCGGAGTACGAGGAGTTCCAGGACCGGAAGACGGCCGGCGCCGTGGTCCTCCAGGAGCACGGTTGCGGCTTCGCCACGCTGCTCGCGCTGTCCGGTCCACTGGCCGGCACGGTGTGGTGGGACGGACGGGCCACCCACGACCTGATCGTCCCGCTGTCCCTCGACCACGAGGGCGGCGGGCGGCCGGTCACCTTCGCCGAGTGGCTGGGGCGCAGCTCCTGGGACCTGCTGCCGGACTGGGGCCGGCCCGGGTGAGTCCTGCCGCCCGAGCCCGAGCCCGAGCCCGAGCCCGAGTCCGGGCCGGGCCGGCCCGGATAGGGCCGCCTGTTCCGCCGATCTGCGGAGCCGTGCCTCCCCCGCCCGGGGGAGGGGCTGCATCCCGGCGGGCGATTCGGCGTGGGGCGGGCTCGGACAGGGTGGTTCCGGGCGGGAGGCGACGGGCCTCCGCCGTACCGGGACGAGCAGGGTGGGGGACACCATGGCGCAGGCCGCAGCGACGACGACCGCCGCACCGCGCGGACGGCGGGCCGGGTACGCCGGGTACGTGGCCGCGGCGGCGGCCCTCGCGTACGCCGCCCCGCACTTCTGGTGGGGCGCCGGCATCGGAGCCACCTTCCCCGGCGACTTCGCCGGGGCCCCGCACGGCACCTGGGAGGCGGCCGTCGGCTACTGGGGGATGGGCGGGGCCGCGGTCCTCGGTGCGGTCCTCGCCCTCGCCCTGGTCCGGCCGTGGGGCCTGCGGCTGCCGCGCCGCCTGCTCGCCGTCCCCGCACTGATCGCCTCGGTCGGCATGAGTCTCTGGGGCTTCACCTACTTCGCCCTGCAGTACCTGCTCGCCGCCGAACGGGTCGTTTCCGCCCCCGCCTTCGCCGCCAAGGACGCGCACCCGGACGCCGTGTGGGGGCTGTTCTGGTACGGGCTGTTCCTGGTCTGGGGCATCACCCTCGGCGCGGCTGCCCGGCAGCGTCTGCGCCGCGGCCGTTGAGTCCGGTGTGTCGTCGGGCCGGGCGGCAGGGTCATTCGACGACTTCGACCCCGTCCGGCTTGGGGAACGGCATCATGTCCCAGCCCATGGGCCATCCCTGCCGGTGCTCTTCTCCTGCCTCGACCTCGAGAATCTGCGGAATGCGCCGCTCCCACCACTGGTGCGGGTCTTCGTCCCGGTCCGGCCAGGGGATCGTGGCCGTACGGAAGCGGGCGTCCAGTTCGTCGAGTTCGGGTCGGCGGAGGGCCTGCACCCGTGGCGGCAGCAGCCGCCAGACCCTGGCCAGCGCGGTCCGGCAGGAGAGGTCGTTGTCGAGCTCCGGTGCGCACCACCCGTAGCCCTCTTCCACTTCCTCCACGAGGTCCTTCCACGCCTCGAAGAGCGCGTTGAGCGTCCACGGGTGTCCGTCGATCCGACGCCCGGCGCCGGTGGAGACGGCTGCATGCACGGCCGCGTACTCCTCGGCGGTCAAGGGCGTTTCGTCGGTAGGGGCAGGCGTTCGGCGGCTCATGCGCCGACTATTGCAGCGCCCGGGCCCGCCCGGCTACGCGGCTTTCGTCGGGTCCATGGCGCGGGTGCAGGGGCCGCAGTTGCCGCCGCGGGTGGGGGCGCGGTAGGCCTTGCCGCAGGATTCGCAGCATTGGAGCGGGTGGATCTGCCGGTCCGGGGCCGTCGGGCCGATCGCCGGGCCGGCCGGGATCGGGGGCGGGATCAGCTCGCGGAGGCGGTGCGCCAGCAGCCCGTACGGGGAGTGGATCGGGGTCAGGGGGAGGCTGCGGGCCAGGGTGGCGCTGACCGCGCTCGGGGTCAGGCCGCGTTCCAGCCAGGCGGCCACGGCCGTGGCCAGCCGGGTCACGTCCCGCTGCGACAGCACCAGCCGCGGGTCCCGCAGCCGCAGCCGGGCCAGCAGTGAGCGCGCCTCCGCGTCCGCCTCGGGGGTCGGGGCGGTCTCCGGCTCCGGGAGCGGCGATGGTTCCTCCGGCTGCGGGGCGGGGGGTTCCTCGGCCGCGGGTGCGGGGTGGCTGCCGCCGTCGTCGTCCGGTTCGGGGGGCTCCGGGGGCGGCTCGTCGCCGCCCCTCCTCGCCTCCGCCCTCAGCGCCGGGGGGTTGTTGTACGAGACCGTGTACGTCACGACCCGGCCCGACGGCAGCCGCTCCTGGTAGCGGCCCAGGTAGCCGTGCTCCTCCAGCTCGCGCAGGGCCGTGGCGATCCGTACCTCGCCCTCGGGGAAGCGCGCGGCCAGGGCCTTGATGGTCACCGGGGCGCCGGGCGGCAACGACTGGATGTGCGTGGCCAGCCCGATCGCGGTGAGGCTCAACTCGCCGTGCTGGGCGAGGTGGTTGCCGATCACCACGAACCGGGTGCGGTGGGCGCGGTTGATGTGTCGGATACCCGACAGGGCGCGCGCGGGCGCGCTAAGCTGCTGGTCAGCCATGAGGAAGGGGTGTTACTTCCTGTGTGGTCAGGCCCTCGCGGCGGGATGGCAGTCCCATGCGAGGGCCGATTGCGTTTGTGGGGGTCTTGCGTCTGAGGCCGACTCTGCACCGCGGATCGGCAATTGTGCCAGCCGAGTTGGCGTAATTCACCCAACCGGGTGAGAGGGGGAGGGGGGAGGTTGGGAGAGGTCATTTCCCCCCGGTGTTTATCTCTAGGCGTCGAGCGTTACCGGGGAGTGGTCCACCGGGTCGTGGAAACCTCGATCCGGTGAAAGCGGACCGGTCAGGTCCAATTCCGCCCACACCGTTTTCAGGGGTACGGGCCCGTGATCCGTACCCCAGCGATCGGCCAGCCTCGACACCACGACGAGCCCTCGCCCGGATTCGGCCTCGGTGTCCGGGAGTTGGGCCGCTGCGGGGGGCGCCGCCTCGGCGCGGGTGTCCGACACCTCGATACGGAGCGTAGGCCCGGGATTGATGTACAGGCGCAGGCGGAAGCTCCGCCCCAAGACCCGCCCGTGCGTGACGGCGTTCGCGGCGAGCTCGGCGACGACCTGTGCCGCCTCGATGAACGGAAGTCGATGTTCCGTGAGTTGGTGCACCGCGAGGGCGCGGGCCGCGCGAGCGCCGCGCGGGGTTGCGGGGAGGGTGGCGTCGAGGGAGATTTCCTGATTCACGTGACTCAGCGTGGCGATTCGTGCGTAACCTGAACAGAGCCGAGGGCGCTGTGTACAGCGGTTGTCCAGGGCTGTCCCCTGCTGTCCTCCCGGTCAAAATCGGAGGTGGAAGTGAACGCAGACGGTGCCGACGAATCGAGCTGGGAACTCGATCCAGAGGACGAATCCGGGGCGGTAATCGCCACGGTGGGGCGCCAGTTGAAAATGTGGCGAGAGGCGGCAGGTCTTGATGCTGCACAGTTCGGCAAGCGGATGGGTTACGGCCCGAACCTGATCTACAAGATCGAGCGCGGCACCCGCATTCCCCGCCCCGAGTTTCTGGACAAGGCGGATGAGGTGCTGGAGGCAGGTGGGAAAATCGCGGCGATGAAGGTCGACGTCGAAAGGGCCCGCTACCCCAAGAAGGTCCGCGATCTGGCCAAGTTGGAGTCCCAGGCCGTTGAGATCGGTGCGTACGACAACGTCGTGGTGCCGGGCCTGCTGCAGACCGCGGAGTACGCACGCACCCTCTACGGGCTGCGCCGACCGGCGTACTCCGCGGATGAGATTGAACGCCTTGTGGCTGCAAGGCTGGCACGCCAGGACGTCATTCGCCAGAACTCGGCGCCGCTCCTGACAGTCGTCCAGGAAGAGGCGGTACTTCGCAGGCCAGTCGGCGGCAAGATGGTGCTGCGCGGCCAGTTGGAACACCTGTTGGAAGTCGGCAGGCTACGGAACGTGGAGATCCAGGTGATGCCAACCGTAGTGGAAGAGCACTCCGGACTTGCTTCGTCATTCAAGGTCATGCGTCTCACGGACGGAACGACGGTCGGACACAGCGAAGTTCAACTGTCCAGCCGGCTGATCACCGAACCGAAAGAGGTCCAGGTCCTGGACATGCGCTATGGCATGATCCGAGCGCAGGCCCTGACGCCTCGCGAGTCGCTGACGTTCATCGAGAAGGTACTGGGGGAGACATGAGCATCCGGCTGTCGGCTGAGGGCCTTGCCACTCTGACGTGGGTCAAGAGCAGCTACAGCACCGCGGACGGCCCCGACTGTGTCGAAGTCGCCTGGACCAAGAGCAGCTACAGCGCCAGCAACAGCAACGAATGCGTCGAGGTCGCCCAACTGCCCGGCACGATTCTCGTCCGCGACTCCAAGGTTCCCGACGGCGCCCGCCTGGCGCTGAGTCCCACCGCCTGGGCCGGATTCGTGGCCGTCGCCGGTGCCTAGAGCGCGGCTCCGCAAGCGGAAGGTAAGCGCGGCCGCTAGACGGTGCTCCGGCTTCGGCGGCCGCGTCCGGCGGTCTGGGACACCGTCGTCGAGGCTGCGGTCTGGCCCGGCCTGGAGGTCTACTGGCCGGCCCAGCGGGTGCACTTTCACCGGCACCCTCACGGAGGCACTGGCCGGCATCGGGCCCCGCACCCCCGCACCCCCGTATGACCGCCGGCCGACCCGCTCGTCAGCCGCGGTTGTCGCTCCGGCACGGGGCGTTTTTCCAGCTCAGTCCGTTTGTGAGATCGCAAGGACGGGGGTCATCGAAGAGCGGCGCGTTCATCGACGTGGCGAGTCGGTGTGCCCAGGAAGAGGTCGGTCGGTGCCGGGCCGTTGGCGATGCTCAGTGTGTCGAGGCGGTAGGTCCAGTCGCCACTGCATGTGTCTGCGAAGCGATAGTTGACCTGCCAGCGGAGCCATTCGCCGCGGGCGAGGCGGACTGCTGGGGGGCGTCGCCACCTGCGTGGCATGCCGAACGGTGTGACAGTCAGCTGGACCCGGAGCAGGCCGTCGGCTTCGTGCAGGAGCACCCCGGTGGCCGAGCCGGAGTCGGGTGGGCCCTCGTGTGTCTCGAAGTGAGGCCGGAAGCCGTCGGCTTCGTACATGAGCACGTTGTGCACGAAGGACGGTGCCACGGGCGGCAGGGGAAAGGCTGTGGGCGCCTTGTTCCTGTGTGAGGATGCGAGCCCGCCGCGGGACCACTTGGTCCACGACGTGCGGACCCACTGCACCACGGTTTCCATGTGCTGATCTTCCGACACGACTGTGACCTGCCGCTACTGCGTTTGCCCGCAGTGTTCGATGCGTCCGTGCAGGTCAGGGTGACGGTCGTCGAAGACGTGGGTGAGAGGGGATCGGGCCCGGTTGGCAACGGCCGGTTGTATCAGCACGTGTACCCGTGGGGGACCTGAAGCAGCGCCACGAAGACCCACACCATCACCGCTGTGCCGGCCGACCCGCCGAGCAGTGCGACCCTGAGGCTCCGCCGCCCGGCGTATCCCACGACCACCCCCCACCACACCACCGCGACCAGCGTGAGCAGCGACCCGTAGAGGACGAGGGCGAGGCTGTTGGCGGCCCCGTTCACGCCGACGTCACAGGCACGCCAAGCGGAGGCCAGCAGCACCGATCCGAGCACCCCCGTGGCGACCCCCGCCGACGGCGCCACCGCGCAACCCCACCTGATCTGCGGCACGCTCTTGACCTCCCGCTGCGCCTGCTCCATGTGATCCGCCTCCTCCTCGACCCCTTGCCGGAGCCGGGCCTCCGTCAGGCCGTCGCCGTGCTCGTCAGATGTCGTATGCAGACCTGTCGGTTCCTGCCCGACTGCTCGCAGAAGAAGTCGGGATCCTCTCCGCCCACACTCTGATCGAAGCGCCCTGGCCGGCCTCGTGTCCCGGATGCCGGGATAACCGCTGGCCGGGTCCGGCGGGCGCTGTTTGGATGCGGGGCATGAGCAAAGAACTGCCCGACGGCTACGAGATTTCCACCGACCCGGCCCGGCTCGACGTCGGCCTGATCCACCGCTGGCTCTCCGAGGACGCGTACTGGGCCCTCGGCCGCAGCCGCCAGAAGCAGGAGGAGGCCATCGCGGGCTCCGTGAACTTCGGCGTCTACGACCAGGCCTCCGGGGCCCAGCTCGCCTACGCCCGCGTCGTCACCGACCGGGCCACCTTCGCCTGGCTGTGCGACGTCTACGTCGACCCCGGCGCCCGCGGCAAGGGGCTCGGCGGGGCGCTCGTCGAGGCGGTCAAGGAGCACCTGGAGCCGTACGGGCTGCGCCGGATCCTCCTCGCCACCGCCGACGCGCACGGCGTCTACGCCCGGTCCGGCTTCACCCCGCTCGACACGCCGCAGAAGTGGATGGCGCTGGGGGAGCAGTAGGCACGCCCGGGACGGCATGTAGTCTGAACGCGTTCAGAAAGATCAAGGGGGAGCGCGTGCGGACCGACCGACCCGCATCACGGGGACGCAAGCAACGAGTACGGGCGGCGGCGGGGGTGCTGGCCGTACTGCTTGCGGCACCCCTGCTCGCAGGATGCGGCCACAGCAGGCAGGAGGTGCTGGACGCCCTGCACCTGGAGCTGCCCGATTGCGACATGGTCGAGCACAGCTACCGGGACCACCAGGAGTTCTGGCCGCCGGACGGCGTGGAGATCAGCTTCACCACCCCGAAGGACTGCCTGGACGACTACCTGCGCGCGCAGGGGGTCGATCTCGGGGCGCGGCCGTGGGCTCAATGGCCGAAGGCCGGCCGCTGGCGCAGCGGAAACAAGTGGCATGAGGCGACCGAGCCGCCCTTCCAGGAGTCCACGATGAAGCACTTCGCCCTGCGGCTGGACGCCTCCAGGGTCTACCCGATCCACCGCTTCACGACCTCGTACGGATCCGAGTTCATGGTCCTGCTCGACGACCAGGGCGACGGCACGACCACCGCCTACCTGATTACCGGCTCCCCCGGCCCCCACGTGCTGTGAGGGCGGCGCGGGTCGGTCAGTGCAGGTCGGCCTGGAAGACGTGGCGGTGGTCGGCCGGGCAGGTGAAGATCCGCAGGTCGCCGTGGCGGCCGACCACCACGCCCGTCTCGGAGTCGCTGGCCGCCGTGAACAGGAGCGTCATGGCCGTGCCGCAGTCGGCGCAGGCGAACGCCATGGGGTGGTTCAGGTGCCAGGTCGGCCAGCCGCCCAGCTTCCAGCCGGCGAGGCGGGTGATGACGTCACTGCCCTCCGGGCCGGTCGCTTCGACCAGCTTCGTGAGCGGCGGGCGGAGCTCCTCGGGCAACTCCTCGCGGTAGGGGAAGTCGGTTAGCGGCTCGGTGGTGAGGGTGCAGGCCCGGGGCAGGTAGCCGTCCTCGTCGTACCGCGTCGGCGCCGGCGGGGCCGCGAGCGGGCTCGTCACGTCGGTGGTGCGCCGCCACCGCAGCTCGACGGCGGGGGCGATGTCGGCCTGGTGGGCCGGCGGGTCCCAGTGCTCGTTGGGGCACCACAGGATCTGGAGGAGGTCCGTTCCGTCGGGCCACCAGGGGCCGGGGGCGTCGCGCCGGAAGATCTGGGCGACCGGCACCATGGCCGTGGCGGGCTCGCCGCCGGGACCGGTCTCGTCGGGGCCGCCGGTTTCGTCGGGCAGGGAGCAGACGGGCCACGGCTCGTCGGCCGGCCACAGCAGTGGGCCGCCGATGGAGCTGTCCCCGTGGTCGGGCTCCCCGCGCTCGGGGTGGAGCCGCACCGCCTCCCGCGCGTACGGGGCCAGCTCGGGCAGCGCGGCGGGTATCGCCTCGGCCGAGGGTGCGGGGGTGGGCGTCATCGTGCCTTCCGGGCAGCCGGGTGGAGGGGCGGGCTCAGCCCCGCGGGGTCGGGGTGCGGAACCGGTTCAGCAGAGCGGCTGTCGCCGGATGCGGGCCCGTGTGCACGGGGTGGCGGGGCAGGCGGTGCGGCATGTCGCCGTACCACGTGCGGGACGCCGCGTACCCGAAGGCGAGGCACAGCATGCCGCCGACCGCGTCCAGCCAGAAGTGGTTCGCGGTGGCCACGATGACGACGAGCGTGGCCGCCGGGTAGAGCAGGCCCAGGATCCGCGCCCACGGAGCCGCCGCCACCGCGTAGATCGTCAGCCCGCACCACAGCGACCAGCCGATGTGCATGGACGGCATGGCGGCGTACTGGTTCGACATGTTCTTGAGGTTGCCCGAGGCCATCGATCCCCAGGTGTGGTGGACCAGCACCGTGTCGATGAAGTTCTCGCTCTCCATCAGCCGCGGCGGCGCGAGCGGATAGAAGTAGTAGCCGACCAGCGCCACGCCCGTGGTGGCGAAGAGGACGAAGCGGGCGGCGGCGTACCGCCCCGGATGCCAGCGGTAGATCCAGGCGAGCACGCCGAGGGTCACCACGAAGTGGAGCGTGGCGTAGTAGTAGTTCATGCCGACGATCAGCCACGTCACCGAGTTCACGGTGTGGTTGACGGTCTTCTCCACGGCGATGCCGAGGGTGTGCTCGATGTGCCACAGCCAGTCGGCGTTCGCCAGGGCGATCGACTTCTGCTCGGGCACGGCGTTGCGGATGAGCGAGTACGTCCAGTAGCTGACCGCGATGAGCAGGATCTCGAACCAGATCCGGGGCCGGCGCGGGGCCCGCAGGCGGGTGAGCAGGGTGTGCTGGTGATCCGGACGGGCCTCGTCGTCGACCACGGCGGGTGACGAGGCGTCCGCCCTGGTTTCCAGTGTCTTCACGCTCGCTTCACCCATGGGACGAGAGTCTGCCAGATGCCTCCTCGCCTTCGATCATCCCTCGGGGCTGTCTCGCCTGCAGCAGCTCAGCCCTGGGTATGACACGCCCCGGCCGTGGCCCCGGAGGGGTCCGCCGGGGCCACGGCTACGAAGGCCCCCGGTGCCGTTCGGGGCCGGACGCGGTGGACCCGCGGACCACCAGCTCGGGCAGGAAGACGAACTCGCTGTGCGGGGCCGGCGTACCGCCGATCTCCTCCAGCAGCGTGCGTACGGCGGCCTGGCCCATGGCCTGCACGGGCTGCCGGATCGTGGTGAGCGGCGGGTCGGTGAACGCTATGAGCGGCGAGTCGTCGAAGCCGACCACCGAGACGTCCTGCGGCACGCGCCGCCCCTGCTGCCGGGCGGCCCGGATCGCGCCGAGCGCCATCATGTCGCTGGCGCACACGATCGCCGTGCAGCCGCGCGCTATCAGCGCGGTGGCGGCGGCCTGCCCGCCCTCCAGCGTGTAGAGGGAGTGCTGGATGAGCTCCTCGACGGCGGCCTCGTCCAGGCCGAGCCGCTCCCTCATGCCCAGCCGGAAGCCCTCGATCTTGCGCAGGACCGGGACGAACCGCTTCGGGCCGACCGCCAGCCCGATCCGGGTGTGGCCGAGCGCGGTCAGGTGGGTCACCGCGAGCTGCATCGCCGCCCGGTCGTCGGGGGAGACGAACGGGGCCTGCACCTTGTCGGAGAAGCCGTTGATGAGGACGAAGGGGACCCCCTTCGCCCGCAGTTGCTCGTAGCGGCCCATGTCGGCGGTCGTGTCGGCGTGCAGGCCGGAGACGAAGATGATCCCGGAGACCCCGCGGTCCACGAGCATCTCGGTCAGCTCGTCCTCCGTGGACCCGCCCGGGGTCTGCGTGGCCAGCACCGGCGTGTAGCCCTGGCGGGTCAGCGCCTGGCCGATGACCTGGGCGAGCGCCGGGAAGATGGGATTGTCCAGCTCGGGGGTGATCAGCCCGACCAGGCCCGCGCTGCGCTGGCGCAGCTTCACCGGGCGTTCGTAGCCGAGCACGTCGAGCGCGGCCAGCACCGATTCGCGGGTGCCTGCGGCCACACCGGGCTTGCCGTTGAGCACGCGGCTGACTGTGGCTTCGCTGACCCCCGCCTGGGCTGCGATGTCGGCAAGCCGTGCGGTCACGGGATTGGACTGTACCGGTCGCACGCTACAAAACCCACCAGGTGCACGAATCCGGGGGAAGGCGGACGGTCCGCCCGTCCGTCTCGACGGGCGCGCTGGAGAGCACGGGACGGCCCGGCGAGGGCAGTTCGAGCGGCCCGGACCGGCTGTTGAGGGTGCAGGCGAAACCGGGCCGGGTGAACAGCAGCACCCCCTCGGGGGCCGGCTGCCAGGTCAGCGGGCCCGCGTCCGGGGAGCCGAGGCCGGGCAGGGCCCGGCGCAGCTCCAGGGCGGCCCGGTACAGCTCCAGGGTGGAGTGCGGATCGCCGGTCTGCGCGGTGACGGTCAGCGCGCCCCAGCTGCGCGGCTGCGGCAGCCAGCACCTGCCGGACGGGCCGAAGCCGTACGGCGGCTCCTTCCCGGACCAGGGCAGCGGGATGCGGCAGCCGTCGCGCAGCCCGTCCTGCCCGGCAGTGCGGCGGAAGGCGGGATCCCGGCGGACCTCGTCGGGCAGGTCGGTCACCTCCGGCAGGCCGAGCTCCTCGCCCTGGTAGAGGTACGCCGACCCGGGCAGCGCCAGCATCAGCAGGGCGGCGGCCCGCGCCCGGGCCAGGCCGCGCAGGCCGCCGCCGTAGCGGGTGACATGGCGTACGACGTCGTGGTTGGACAGCACCCAGGTGGTCGGGGCGCCGACCGCGGTGGTCGCGGCGAGCGACTCCTCGATCACCGTGCGCATCGCGGCCGCGTCCCAGGGGCAGTTCAGGAACCGGAAGTTGAACGCCTGGTGCAGCTCGTCGGGCCGGACGTACAGGGCGAGCCGCTCGGAGGTCGGCGCCCAGGCCTCGGCGACGCCGATGCGCGGGCCCTCGTACGAGTCGAGGAGGCGGCGCCAGGAGCGGTGGATCTCGTGGACGCCGTCCTGGTCGAAGAAGGGGAGCGGCTCGGTGCCGATCAGGGTGGCCTGGGCGCCGCGGCCGATGTCGGGCAGGCCGGGCGCCTTGACCATGCCGTGGGCGACGTCGACGCGGAAGCCGTCCACGCCGAGGTCGAGCCAGAAGCGCAGGACGGAGGCGAACTCCTCCGCGACCTCGGGATGCTCCCAGTTCAGGTCGGGCTGCTGGGGGGCGAACAGGTGCAGGTACCAGTCGCCGTCCGGGGTGCGGGTCCAGGCGGGGCCGCCGAAGACGGACTCCCAGTCGTTCGGCGGCTCCGAGCCGTCCGCGCCGCGGCCGGGGCGGAAGTGGTAGCGGGCCCGGGCCGGGGCGCCCGGGCCGGCGGAGAGGGCCTCGCGGAACCAGGGGTGCAGGTCGGAAGTGTGGTTGGGGACGACGTCGACGATGACCCGCAGGCCCAGGGCGTGGGCGGCGCGGACCAGGTCGTCGGCGTCGGACAGGTCGCCGAAGAGGGGGTCGACGGCCCGGTAGTCGGCGACGTCGTAGCCGCCGTCGGCCTGCGGGGAGACGTAGAACGGCGTCAGCCACACGGCGTCGACGCCGAGCCGGGCCAGGTGCGGCAGGCGGGAGCACACCCCGCGCAGGTCGCCGTTGCCGTCTCCGTCGCTGTCCGCGAAGGAGCGGACGTACACCTGGTAGATGACGGCATCGCGCCACCAGCCGACGCTTTCCGTGGCCGGTTCCGTGGCCGGTTCCACGGCCGTTTCTGCAGCCTTGCTGGAAGCGCTTGCAAGCCCGGGGGCGGTCAGCTCATGGGTCATATCGGTGTCAACGCGGCCACACCGCCCCTGGTTGCGGGCTGCTTGCAGGCCTGATGACCCGAAGGAAGTTCGAACGGCCAGCAAGCAGCGGCAACCTTCAGGACACGCGGTTGTAACGATCAGCTCCGCTTGCAGAAAATTGCCGCAAGCTCTTTCGGACGGCTTTCAGGCTTGTTACGTTCCCTGCAACTCGGGACCGCGAGGGAGCGGCCGGGATCATCGAAGGAGTTCATATGCGGCGTGGCATAGCGGCCACCGCGCTGGTCGCGACCCTGGCGCTCGCGGCGACGGCTTGCGGCGGTGACACCAAGGACGACAGCGGTACCCAGGCCGGCGGGGAGCTCTCCGGCACGGTCACGTGGTGGGACACCTCGAACGATGCCGAGAAGGCCAGCATCCAGAAGATCGCCGAGGCGTTCACCGCGAAGCACCCGAAGGTGACCGTCAAGTACGTCAACGTCCCGTACGGCGACGCGCAGAACAAGGTCAAGAACGCCTTCAGCAGCGGCTCCGAGGCCCCCGACGTGATCCGCGCCGACGTCGGCTGGGTCGCCGACTTCGCCTCGCTCGGCTACCTGGACCAGGTCCCGGCCGACACCGTGAAGAAGGTCGACGCCGAGTTCCTGCCGCAGGCCGCGGCCAGCGGCAAGTACGAGGGCAAGACCTACGCCGTCCCGCAGGTCATCGACACCCTCGGCCTCTTCTACAACAAGAAGATGCTCGCCGACGCCGGCGTCCAGCCCCCCAAGTCCCTGGAGGAGCTGAAGACCGCCGCCGCCGCGATCAAGGCGAAGACCGGCAAGTCCGGCCTGTACCTCCGCGGCGACGACTCCTACTGGTTCCTTCCCCTCATCTACGGCGAGGGCGGCGACCTCGTCGACGCGAAGAACAAGGCGGTCACGGTCGACAGCGAGGCCGGTGTCAAGGCGTTCAAGGCCGCCCGCGACCTGGTCGCCTCCGGTGCAGCCGTCACCAACTCCACCGACGGCTACCAGAACATGCAGACCGCCTTCAAGACCGGCCAGGTCGCCATGATGATCAACGGCCCCTGGGCGATCAAGGACACCTACGCCGGCGAGCAGTTCACGGACAAGGCCAACCTGGGCATCGCCCCGGTCCCGGCCGGCTCGGTCAAGGCGGGCGGCCCGCAGGGCGGCCACGACCTCGCCGTCTACGCCGGGTCGAAGAACCGCGCCGCCGCGCACGCCTTCGTCGAGTACATGACCTCGCAGGAGGTCCAGGTCCAGACCGCGAAGGAGCTCAGCCTGCTCCCGACCCGGACCGCCGCCTACGAGCAGGCCGACGTCAAGTCCAACGAGATGGTCCAGTTCTTCAAGCCGGCCGTGGACAAGGCCGTCGAGCGCGCCTGGATCCCGGAGAACGGCTCCCTCTTCGAGCCGCTGAAGGTCGAATACACCAAGGCCGTCACCGGGGCCTCGACCCCCGAGGACGCCGCCAAGGCCGCCGGCGCCGAGTTCCGCAAGATCCTCAAGGGCTGGAAGTAACAACGACCATGGCTGCTGACACCAGCCAGTCGGTGGCAACGGCCGCGGGGGGGGGGGGGGGGGGGGGGGGGGGTGGGCGGGGGGGGGGGGGGGGGGGGGGGGGGGGGGGGGGGGGGGGGGTAGAA
>NZ_JBWKDK010000057.1:0-37753 GCF_056436005.1 Streptomyces sp. NPDC043854 | reverse complement strand
ACGACCACCGCGGGCGGGGAGGCCATCCGGGTTGGGGCTGTTCCTGTTGTTGGAGTTGACGGGGTGCTGGGCCTGGGGCCGCCCACCCAGGCGCCCCCCGACCGCCCGCCGGGATTCCCGGCGGGCGGTCGGCGTTGCAGTGCCGTGCACCCCGCCCGAACGGCCCCCGAGCGTTTGCCGCCGGCGGCGCCCCCTCCGAACCTGCAAGTACTGCCGGACCGGAGGGACGGGTGCCGATGGCGGACAAGCGAGCCCAGCGCATCGCGCGGTTCATCGAACCGCTGCGTGTCGCGCCCGGGTCCACCGTGGACCTCGCCGTGGACTTCGACCCCCGCTCCAAGGCCGACCTGACGAAGGAGCAGGGCGTCGCCCTGCTGGCCGAAGGGGTGGAGGTGCTCGCCGAGTTCCAGGCGCGGCTGGCCGCCCAGGACTCCCGCGGCGTGCTGCTCTGCCTCCAGGCCATGGACGCCGCGGGCAAGGACGGCACCATCCGGCACGTGATGACCGGCCTCAACCCGCAGGGCGTGCGCGTGAGCAGCTTCAAGGTGCCGTCCGAGGAGGAGCTCGACCACGACTACCTGTGGCGCTACGCCTGCCGGCTGCCCCGGCGCGGCGAGATCGGCATCTTCAACCGCTCGCACTACGAGGAGGTCCTCGTGGTCCGCGTGCACCCCGAGTACCTCAAGCGCCAGCGGCTGCCGCTGGAGAGCAGCGATCCGGGCGTCTGGGAGCGCCGCCACCGGGAGATCAACGACTGGGAGCGCCACCTCGCCGACAACGGCTTCAGCGTGGTGAAGGTCTTCCTCAACCTCTCCAAGGAGGAGCAGCGCCGGCGCTTCCTCAGCCGGATCGACCTGCCCGAGAAGAACTGGAAGTTCTCCACCGCCGACGTCCGCGAACGCCGCCACTGGGACGCGTACCAGCGGGCGTACTCCGAGATGCTCTCCGCCACCAGCACCGAGTGGGCGCCCTGGTACGTCGTCCCCGCCGACCGCAAGTGGTTCGCCCGCATCTGCGCGGCGGCCGTGCTCGGGCACGCGCTGATGGAGATAGACCCGCAGTACCCGACGGTCGGCGAGGAGGCCCGCAAGGACCTGATGAGCGCGAGGAGGGAACTGGAGCGGGAGGCCCCCGGCGCCCGGTCCGGGGACGGCCGGACGGAGCGGCGCAACGAGCGCCGGAAGGAGCCCGGCTCCGGATCGGAGGTACGCGGATGACGGCCCGGCCGGAACCGGCGGGCGAGGAGGGCGCCGGGGACGCCCCCGGCGCCTGGTACGCGCAGTCCCCGCAGGACGTCGCGGCCCGCTGCGGGGTGGATCCCGCGGTCGGCCTGCCGGCGGCCCGGGCGGCCGAACGGCTCGCGGCCGACGGCCCGAACGCCCTGCCCGAGGAGAAGCCGAAGCCGGGCTGGCTGCGCTTCCTCGCCCAGTACCGCAGCTACATGCAGATCATCCTGGTGGCCGCGGCGGTGGTGTCCCTGCTGATCCGCGAAGGGAACACCGCCGTCCTGCTCGTCCTGCTCACCCTGCTGAACGCGGTCGTCGGCCTGCGCCAGGAAGGCAAGGCCGAGAGCGCCATGAACTCGCTGAAGTCGATGATGAAGGCGACGGCCCGGGTCCGGCGCTCCGGCACCGAGTCGGAGCTCCCGGCCGAACAGCTGGTGGTCGGGGACGTCGTGCTCATCGCAGCCGGCGACCGGGTCCCGGCGGACGGACGGATCGTGGAGGCCAGCGCCCTCCAGATCGACGAGTCGGCCCTGACCGGCGAGAGCACCCCCGCGGCCAAGGACGCGGGCACGCTCCCCGCCGAACGGCTCGGGCCGGGCGACCAGTCGAACATGGCGTTCATGAACACGCCGGTCACATCAGCCCCACCGACCGGTACACCGTGTCCGGCACCGGCTACCGCCTCGACGGCAGGATCCACCACGCCGCCGGGACATCCGCCGGCATCGAGGACGCCGTACTGCCCTACCTGGTCGCGAGCGACGCCAAGCTGGTGGACGGCCAGGTCGTCGGCGACCCCACCGAGGGCGCCCTGCTCGTCCTCGGCCACAAGGCCGGGCTGGACATCGAGGAGACCCGGGAACGCCTGCCCCGCCTCGCCACCCTCCCCTTCGACCCCGCCTACAAGCTGAGGCCACCCTCCACTCGGCCAAGGACGCCTCGGGGCGCAAGGTGGTCCGCTGCTTCGTCAAGGGCGCCGCCCCCGCCGTCACGGCACGCGCCACCACCGCGCTGGCCGCGGGCACCCCCATCCCCTGGGACGCGGACCTGAACCGCCGCGCCCGGGAGCAGACCGACCGGATGGGCGCCGAGGGCCGCCGGGTGATGGCCGCCGCCGTACGCGACCTCGACCCGGCGGACTTCGACCCGGACGGCGACCTGCTCGCCCTCGTCACCGACCTGCACATGGTCAGCCTGGTCGGCATGGTCGACCCGCCGCGCGAGTTCGGCGTCAGCCCTCCAGCAGCGTTCCCATCCACTCCTCGATGCCGGCCACCGTGCGCGGCAGGGCGCCCGACATCAGGCGGGCGCCCGTCGCCGTGACGACCAGGTCGTCCTCGATGCGGACCCCGATGCCGCGCAGCTCCGGCGGCAGCGTCTCGTCGTCGGGCTGGAGGTACAGGCCGGGCTCGACCGTGAGCACCTGCCCCTCCTCCAGGACCCCGTCGAGGTACGTTTCGGCCCGCGCCTTCGCGCAGTCGTGGACGTCCAGCCCCAGCATGTGGCCGCTGCTGCACAGGGTGTACCGCCGGTGCAGATCGCCCTCCGCGTTCTTGAGCACGCCCCACTCGGCGAGCCCCTCCGCGATCACCCGCATGCCGGCCCGGTGGAAGTCCCGGAAGCTGGCGCCCGGGCGGAGGGCCGCGATGCCGGCCTCCTGTGCGGCGAGGACGAGTTCGTACACCTGCCGCTGGACGGGGGAGAAGCGCCCCGACAGCGGGAGGGTGCGGGTGATGTCCGCCGTGTAGAGCGTGTCGGTCTCCACGCCCGCGTCCAGCAGCAGCAGGTCGTTCCGGTCCAGCCGCCCGTCGTTGCGGATCCAGTGCAGGACGCACGCGTGGGCGCCCGAGGCGGCGATGGTGTCGTAGCCGGTGCCGTTGCCCTCGGCCCGGGCCCGCAGGCCGAAGACGCCCTCGATCCACCGCTCGCCGCGCGGGTGCGCGAGGGCGCGCGGCAGCGCCCGTACGACGTCCTCGAACCCGGCGGCCGTGTGGTCGACGGCGAGCTGGAGCTGCCCGACCTCCCAGGCATCCTTCACCAGGCGCAGTTCGGAGAGCGCGGCGGCCAGTTCGGTGTCGGTGGCGGGGTTGCGGCCCTGCGGGGTGCCGAGGGAGTCCAGGTGGGCGCAGCGCAGGCCGGTCAGGCGCTCGGCCTCCGCCAGGTCGGGGCGGCGGCCGACCCAGAACTCCCCGTAGCGGCGGTCCCGGTAGAACTCCTCGTTGCCGCCGGTGCGCGGGGAGCGGGGGCGCAGGTACAGCACGGCCTCGTGGCCGTGCGGGCCCAAGGGCTCCAGCACCAGGACGTGGCCCACCTGGTCCTCGCCGGTCAGGCCGGTGAGCCAGGCGTACGCGCTGTGGGGGCGGAAGCGGTAGTCGCAGTCGTTGGAGCGGACCTTGAGCTCGCCGGCCGGGATGACCAGCCGTTCGCCCGGGAAGCGCGCCGAGAGCCGGGCGCGGCGGGCGGGGGTGGCGTCGTACGCGGACACGCGCACCGAGTCGGGCAGGGGTGAAGCGGCCCAGTCCCCGGCCATGAAACGGGACAACTCGGGGGATACCGGCAGGTCGTGACTGCCGATGTTGAGGCGGGGGGATGCGTCGGACACGTCGGGCTCCATCGGGAAGACGCGAACTGGTGGGCGCGCAGGTCTTGTCAGTGCAATTTCACATTACTATGTTACAGCCCACACCTCGGCGCGTTAACCCCCGTCAAACGCCGTGTGGCACAAGGCAGTTCACGTTTTTTCGCACCACGCACCACGCACCCGTTGCGCGCCATGTCCCCCACCTCCCCTCCCCACAGGAGTCCTTGGTGTCCCAGCACAGAGTTGTGCGTACGTCCCTCCTCTCCGCCGCCGTGGCGGTCACCCTCCTCGCGACGGCCGGCCAGGCCGCCACCCTGGCCGCCGAGCCGGCCGCCGCCGCGCCCGCCAAGGCCCCGGCGGCCGCCCCGGCCGCCTTCGCCGGCGGGGCGCACGGAGCGAACCCGTTCGACGAGGTCGACCGCCTGGCCTCGCCGAAGGAAGCGGTCCCGGCGCCCGACCGGGCCCCCGGCGCCGACCGGGCCGCCGGGGCCGGAGCCGCCGCGGTCGCCGACGGCCGGACCCCCGGCGCCGCCACGGCCGCCGCCGCGCCCGCCGAGCGCACCGAGAAGAGCCGCAAGGCGGCCGCCGCCCAGGCCGCCCCCGCCGGCCGGACCCTCGCGGCCGGCGTGCCCTGCACCCTCGACGGGATCACGGGTCTGTCCCCCGAGCAGTTCGCCGACTTCCTCGGCGACGAGGCCGTCCTGGCCGACGGCTGCCTGCGGGGGCTCATCTGGACCTGGGACGCGCGCCTGGCCCCGGTCATGTCCGACGCGCACGTCCAGGCCGTGTCGCGGCGGATATCCTCGCTGGCCGCCTCCCACGACGGCCGCAACTCCTCCCACCTGGAGGAGATGTTCACCTACCTGCACGCGGTCGCCTACCACGACCACTCCCGCTCCGAGATCGACGTCACCGACGCGCCGACCGTGGACGCCATGCGCCGGGCCATCGCCGACTTCGCGGGCGCGGCCCGCACCTTCGACGTCACCGCCTCCAACGCCCGGACCCTGCGCGAGGCCCTCTACGCGGCCAGCGCGCCCGGCCTGCGCCAGCACCAGCTCGGGCTCATCAAGCAGGTCCTGGCCACCATGGACCCGGCCCACCCCGCCACCCACAAGGATTCCGCCTGGGCGGGCGCGGCCCTGGCCGCCCTCTCCGTGAACTACCTCGGCGTGTACCCGGGCAACCAGGACGCCGCCTTCCACGCGGCGGTCGCGGCCGACTCCGGGTACCGCGCCGTCTTCAAGGCCTTCGGCTCGTACGGCCACCTCAAGGACACCGCCAACGCCTGGGTGGCGCGCGACGCCCTCGGCGAGTACGGCCGCTTCGGCCAGGTCCCCGCCCTGAAGGAGCAGACCGTCGCGGACCTCGGGGCCCTGCTCGCAACCGCCCGGTCCACGTTCGGCGACGGCAGCGAGCAGTGGGCCAAGGTCGTCTCCTGGCTCAACTTCTACGAGGCGTGCAAGCCGTACGGGGTGTGCAAGGAGGACATCGAGAAGCGGCTCTTCCCGAACACCTACGCCTACGACAACGGCGCCATCAAGGTCCGCACCGCCCTGGACCGGGCCACCGTCGACCAGCTCTACTACGCGAGCAAGCAGGTCAAGACGCAGTTCCACCGCGTGCTCGGCACCGACCAGCCGCTCGCCGGCGACCCCAACAGCACGCTGAACATCGTGCTGTACGCCTCCCGCGCCGACTACGTGAACTACCACCCCATCCTGACCGGCTACGGCACCAACAACGGCGGCATCTACATCGAGAACGGCGCCACCTTCTACACGTACCAGCGCCGCGTCCCGCAGGACTCCTCCCTCACCCTCGAGGAGCTCTTCCGCCACGAGTACACGCACTACCTCAACGGCCGCTTCGCCGTCCCCGGCTTCTTCGGCGAGGGTCCCTGGTACGAGGGCGACCGCACGACCGCGATGGACGAGGGCACCGCCGAGTTCTTCGACGGCGCCACCCGCGACAACGGCATCGCCGTGCGCAAGTCCCTGGTCAAGAGCATCATCGCGGACACCGCCGGCGGCGGCCCCCGCATGTCGGTCGAACAGCTGCTCAACGCCACGTACGACGGCGACGGCTTCCGCTTCTACAGTTACGCCGGCACGTTCTTCGAGTTCCTGTGGACGGAGAAGCCCTCGCTGCTGCGCGAGATGTACACGCACCTGCGCAACAACGACGTGGCCAAGTACGACGCCTGGCGCCACCGCCTCGGCGCGGACACCTACCTCCAGCGCGACTACGACCGCTTCCTGGACGCGCAGATCGCCAAGGTGGACGAGCTGTTCGTGCCGAACACCGTCTACACGCCCAACGAGCAGCTGCGCGACTCCGCGCTCGCGAACGTGAAGTCGACCTTCGCGACGGCCACGTACAACACGCCGGAGTGCGTGGAGAACGGGGACCCCGGCAAGCGCCGGTTCACCTGCACCGGCCGGATCACCGCGAACCTGAAGAACTGGCGCAGTGACGACCAGAACTTCAAGGACATGTCGGAGACGGTCGACTACTTCCTCCTCGACCGGGCGGGCGCGGCCTCCAACAACCTCGCCGACATGAACTGCTCCTTCGGCCCGGTGGAAATCTGGGACAACCGCAAGTCCGGCACGTCGAGCTACAGCTGCGAAGGCCCGCTGCGCAGCTGATCAGGCACCGGCGGCCGGCCCCGTTTCCGACACGGTCGGGCGGGGGGCGGGACCGGCCGCCGGACACCAGCGGCCCGGACCTCCCCGGGGTCTGGGCACGATTTAAAGAATGTGACATATTACTGCCGTGCCCAAGAGACATCCCCTGGACGTCGTGATCATCGGCGCCGGCGTCGTCGGAGCCGCCTGCGCCTACTACGCGGCCCGCTCCGGACTGCGCGTCGCCGTCGTCGACCGCGGCCCCGTCGCCGGCGGTACGACCGGCGCCGGGGAAGGCAACCTGCTCGTCTCCGACAAGGAGGCCGGCCCGGAACTCGACCTCGCCCTGCTGTCGGCGGGACTGTGGCGCGAACTCGCCGGGGTGCTCCCGCACGAGGTCGAGTACGAGCCCAAGGGCGGACTCGTCGTCGCCCCCGACGAAGCCACGCTGGAGGCCCTGCGCGCCTTCGCCAAGGGCCAGCGCGCCGCCGGCGTCGACGCCGTCGAGGCCGGCCCCGACGAGCTGCGGGAACTGGAGCCCCATCTGGCCCCCGGCCAGGCGGGCGGCTTCCACTACCCGCAGGACGCCCAGGTCCAGCCCGCCCAGGCCGCGGCCCGGCTGCTCGCCGCCTCGGGGGCCGAGGTCCACCTCGGCGAGGAGGTCACCGCGATCCTGCGCTCGTCCGGCGGCGCGGTCCGCGGGGTCCGCACACGGGCCCGCGAACTGGCCGCCCCCGCCGTGGTCAACGCCGCCGGCACCTGGGGCGGCCATGTCGCCGGACTCGCCGGCGTCGCCCTGCCGGTGCTGCCGCGCCGCGGCTTCGTCCTGGTCACCGAGCCGCTGCCGCGGGTGGTCCGGCACAAGGTCTACGCCGCCGACTACATCGCCGACGTCGCCAGCGGCTCCGCCGCCCTCCAGTCCTCGGCCGTGGTCGAGGGCACCCCGGCGGGCCCGGTGCTGATCGGGGCGACCCGGGAGCGGGTGGGCTTCGACCGCTCCCTGTCGGTCGAGGCCGTGCGCCGCCTCGCCGCCCAGGCGGCCGCGCTCTTCCCGGTCCTGGCGGACGTACGGGTCCTGCGCACCTACCACGGCTTCCGGCCCTACCTCCCGGACCACCTCCCGGCGATCGGCCCGGACCCGCGGATCCCCGGACTGCTGCACGCCTGCGGCCACGAGGGCGCGGGCATCGGCCTGGCCCCGGCCACGGGTGCCCTGATCACCGCCGCCCTGACGCACACCCACCCACCCCTGGACCCCACCCCGTTCCGCCCGAACCGCTTCCCGCCGGGTGATTCCGAATCCAGCCCGTCCGGCGTGTGAGGACCGGGGGTCCGGGGGCGGAGCCCCCGGGATACGGAGAAAGGGCGGGGCGGGGAGAGGGCTCCGCGCAGCGGCCCCCCACCGCCACCCCGACGCGTGGCCCCGGCACCCTGCCGCCCGCAGCGGCAGCGGCCCGGCACCGGCACCGCAGTGGCACCGGCAGCGACAGGGGCGACGCGACGCCCGCACCACCCAACCCCCCGAGGGAGAACCGACGATGAGCCATCCCACCCGCGCCCCGCGCACTCCGCGCCCGCAGCGTTGGTCGCCCCGCGGACTCGTCGGCGGGTCCCCGCAGGCCACCTACGTGCTCCGCTTCGACGGCCGCGACCTCACCGCCCAGGCGGGCCAGAGCATCGCCGCGGTCCTCTGGGGCGCCGGCATCCTCGCCTGGCGGACCACCCGCCACGGCGGCGCCCCCCGCGGCGCGTTCTGCGGCATCGGCAGCTGCTACGACTGCCTCGTCACCGTCAACGGCCGCCCGAACCAGCGCGCCTGCCTCGTTCCCGCCCGCCCCGGGGACGTCGTCACCACCCAGGAAGGGACCGGCCGTGCCGACCTCGCCGTCTGACCCGGACACCGCCGGTGGTCCGGAATCCGCCGACCTCGCCGACCTCGCCGTCGTCGGCGCCGGCCCGGCTGGCCTCGCCGCAGCCGTCACCGCCGCCGGCCTCGGCCTGCGCGTCACCCTGCTGGACGCGGGGGAGCGCACCGGCGGCCAGTTCTACCGCCACCCCGCCCCCGGCCTCGGCGCCGCCCGCCCCGAGGCCCTCCACCACGGCTGGGCCGCCTTCGCCGCCCGCGATGCCGCCCTGCGCGCCCACGCGGCCGCCGGCCGCGTCACGCACCTGGCCGGCCACCACGTCTGGACGGTGGTCCCGCAGGCGGCCGCCCCCGACGCGGCCCCCGGCCGCACCACCCCTGCCCCCACCACCTCCACCGCCACCACCCCCGCCACCTGGATCCTGCACGCCGTCGCCGGCCCCGAGGAGCTCCCCGCCGCCGTCCGCGCCCGAGCGGTCCTGCTGGCCACGGGGGCGTACGAGCGCCAGCTCCCCTTCCCCGGCTGGACCCTGCCCGGGGTCGTCGGGGCCGGCGGGGCCCAGGCCATGCTCAAGTCCGGGCTCGTCCTGCCGGGCCGGCGGGTCGTCGTCGCCGGGAGCGGCCCGCTGCTGCTCGCGGTGGCCGGCTCCCTCGCCGCCGCCGGGGCCCGGGTCCCCGCCGTGGTCGAGGCCGCCGCCTACACCGCGTACGCCCCCCACCTCCCGGCCCTGCTGCGCAACCCCGGCAAGCTGGCCGAGGGCGCCACGTACGGCAGCGCCCTGCTGTACCGGCACATCCGGCTGCTCACCCGGCACGCCGTGACCGAGGCCCACGGCACCGACCGGGTCGAGGCCGTCACCGTGGCCCGCCTGGACCGGGACTGGCGGCCCCTGCCCGGCACCGCCCGCCGGATCCCCTGCGACGCGGTCGCGGTGGGCCACGGGCTCGTGCCCCAGCTGGAGCTGGCCACCGCCCTCGGCTGCGCCACGCGCCGCTCGGCCGACGGCACCGTCGCCCTGGAACTCGACGCGCTGCAGCGCACCTCCGTGCCCGGCATCTGGTCCGCCGGCGAGACCGGCGGGGTGGGCGGCGCCCAACTGGCCCTGGTCGAGGGGGAGATCGCCGCCCATGCGATCGCCGGCCGGCCGGTCCCCGCCGTGCTGGCCCGCCGCCGCACCCGGCTGCGCGCCTTCGCCGACGCGATGGGCCGGGCCCACCGTCCGGGCGCCGGCTGGACCGGCTGGCTGCGGGACGACACCGACGTCTGCCGGTGCGAGGAGGTGCCGGCCGGCCGGATCCGGGAGGCGGTCGCCGACCTCGGCGCCCGGGACGCCCGTACCGCCAAGCTGCTCACCCGTGCCGGGATGGGCTGGTGCCAGGGCCGGATGTGCGGTCCGGCGGTCGCCGCCCTGGCCGGTGCGGCGGCGTCTCCCGGGGCGCCGTGCGCCGGGGGTGAGCCGGAGCCGGACCGGCGCCCGCTGTCCTGCCCGGTGCCACTGCGCCACCTCGCCGAACTTCCGCCCGCCGACCGCTGATCCGCGGCCCGCCGGCCCCCGAACCGGGGTGTCCGGACCCTTGTGGCCACATCACACCCACTAGTAAAATGTCACACACCACACTAGGGAGCTCTCACATGTCCGACGCTCAGACCCCCGCGCCCAGCCCGTCCCGCCCCGACACCCGCACCCGCCCCTGGCACGGCATCATGGTCGCCACCGCGCTGCCGCTGCGCGAGGACCTCACCGTCGACTACGACGCCTACGCCGAACACGTCGCCTGGCTCATCGCCAACGGCTGCGACGGCGTGGTCCCCAACGGCTCCCTCGGCGAGTACCAGACCCTCACCGACGAGGAGCGGGCCCGCGTCGTGCGCACCGCCGTCGAGGCGGCCGGCGACGGCGCCCGCGTCATGCCCGGCGTCGCCGCCTACGGCAGCGCCGAGGCCCGCCGCTGGGCCGACCAGGCCGCCGAGGCCGGCGCCGGCTCCGTCCTCCTCCTGCCCCCCAACGCCTTCCGGGCCGACGAGGCGGCCGTACGCGCCCACTACACCGAGGCCGCCCGCGCCGGGCTGCCCGTCGTCGCGTACAACAACCCGATCGACACCAAGGTGGACCTGACCCCCGCCCTGCTCGCCCGGCTGCACGCGGATGGCAGCATCGTCGCCGTCAAGGAGTTCAGCGGCGACGTCCGCCGCGCCTACGAGATCGCCGAACTCGCCCCGGGCCTGGACCTGCTCATCGGCGCCGACGACGTCCTGCTCGAACTCGCCCTCGCCGGCGCCGTCGGCTGGATCGCCGGCTACCCCAACGCCCTGCCGAGCTCCTGCGCCACCCTGTACCGGGCCGCCGTCTCCGGCGACGTGGCCACCGCCCTGCCGCTGTACAAGTCCCTGCACTCGCTGCTGCGCTGGGACTCCAAGACCGAGTTCGTCCAGGCCATCAAGCTCTCCATGGACCTGGCCGGACGCCCCGGCGGCCCCACCCGCCCGCCCCGCCTCCCGCTCGCCGGCGAGACCGAGGCGGCCGTCCGCGCCGCCACCGAGAAGGCCCTCGCCGAGGGACTCAACTAGCAGACCGGGGGGACCCATGCGCACGCGCCACATCTACCACGCGGTGGACTCGCACACCGAGGGCATGCCGACCCGGGTCATCACCGGGGGCGTCGGGGTGATCCCCGGCGCCACCATGGCCGAGAAACGGCTCCACTTCATCGAGCACCTGGACCACGTCCGCACCCTGCTCATGTACGAGCCGCGCGGGCACTCCGCGATGAGCGGCGCGATCCTCCAGCCCCCCACCCGCCCCGACGCCGACTTCGGCGTGCTGTACATCGAGGTGTCGGGCCTGCTGCCCATGTGCGGGCACGGCACCATCGGGGTCGCCACCGTCCTCGTCGAGACGGGCATGGTGGCGGCCGTCGAACCGGTCACCACCGTCCGCCTCGACACCCCGGCGGGGCTGGTCAGCGTCGACGTCCGGGTCGAGGACGGGGCGGCCACCGCCGTCACCCTCACCAACGTCCCCTCCTTCTGCGTCGGACTCGACCTGAAGGCGGAGGTCCCCGGCCACGGCACGGTCACCTACGACCTCGCCTACGGCGGCAACTTCTACGCCTTCGTCGAACTCGACGCCCTCGGGCTCCCCTTCGACCGGGCCCGCAAGGACGACCTGCTGGCCGCCGGGCTCGCCGTCATGGACGCGATCAACGCCTCCGCCGACCGGCCCGTCCACCCCGAGAACCCCTCCATCGCCGGGGTCAAGCACGTCTACCTCGCCGCCCCCGGCTCCGACGCCCGCCGCTCCCGGCACGCCATGGCCATCCACCCCGGCTGGTTCGACCGCTCGCCCTGCGGTACGGGCACCAGCGCGCGCATGGCCCAGCTGCACGCCCGCGGCCTCCTCGGCCTCGACACCGACTTCGTCAACGAGTCCTTCATCGGCACCGAGTTCACCGGCCGGCTCGTCGGCCGGACCACCGTCGGCGGATACGAGGCGGTCGTCCCCACCGTCACCGGACGGGCCTGGATCACCGGAACCGCCCAGTACTTCCTCGACCCGGCCGACCCCTTCCCCGGAGGGTTCCAGCTGTGACTCCCGAACCCCCCGCGCCCCGAACCCCGCGGACCCCGCTGACCGTCCGCACGGTCGACTACCACACCGCCGCGGAGCCCTTCCGGATCGTCGACACCACCGCCCCGGGATTCCCGCCCGTGCCCGGGGACACGGTCGCCGAGCGCTGCGCCACCGCCATCGGCGCCGGCGGCTCCGGGACCGCCCCGCGCCAGGGCGAGCTGGACGACGTACGGCGCCTGCTCGTGCAGGAGCCGCGCGGGCACGCCGGGATGTACGGCGGCTTCGTCGTGCCCCCGGACGACGACGGCGCGCACTTCGGGGTGCTGTTCTGGCACAAGGACGGCTACTCCACCGCCTGCGGCCACGGCACCATGGCGCTCGGCGCCTGGGCCGTGGACAGCGGCCGGGTCCCCGCCCCGGAGCAGGGGGACGTCGAGGTGCGGATCGACGTCCCGTCGGGGCGGGTCACCGCCACCGTGCACCGGGACGGGGGCCGCACCACCGGGGTCACCTTCCGCAACGTGCCCGCCCGGGTCACCGCCCGCAAGGTGCCCGTCGCCACCACCCTCGGCCTCGCCGAGGCGGACCTCGCGCACGCCGGCGCCTGCTACGCCTCCGTCCGCGCCCGCGACCTCGGACTGGACGTCTCCCGGGCCGCCCTGCCCGACCTGGTGCGCGCCGGGCGGGAGGTCCGGGCCGCCCTCGCCGCCCACCCCGGGACCTGGCACCCGGGCGGGCCGCTGCTCTCCGGCGTGTACGGGGTCATCCTCCACGAGGAGCTGCCCGACACCCCGTTCGGCCCGCACCAGCGCAACGCGACCGTCTTCGCCGACGGGCAGGTCGACCGCTCGCCCTGCGGCTCCGGCACCTCGGCGCGGCTCGCCCTGCTGGCGGAGGACGGGCGGATCGGTCCCGGCGAGGACCTGCTCCACGAGTCGGTCGTCGGAACGGTGTTCACGGGCCGCGTGGTCCCGGACGCCGGGCCGGGCGGCGGATCGGACGGCGAGGGCTTGGCCACGGAGGTCACCGGTACCGCGTACCGCACCGGCGAGCACACCTTCACCCTCGACCCGCACGACACCGTCGGCACCGGTTTCCTGCTGTGATCCGCCAGCTGGGGGCCCGCGAGCTGGCCGGACTGCTCACCCCGGCCGCGGCCGCCGACGCCCTGGCCGAGACCCTGCGCCGCGGGCTGGACCCGGAGCTCTGCCCGCAGCGCAGCGCGCTGCCCGCGCCGGGCGGCGAACTGCTGCTGATGCCGGCCGCGGCGGGGGCGTACGCCGGGGTGAAGATAGCCGGGGTGGCGCCCGGAAACCCCGCTCTCGGCCTGCCCCGCATCACCGGCTCGTACCTGCTGCTGGACGGTGCCACCCTGCGCCCGGTCGCCCTCCTCGACGGCGCCGCCCTGACGGCGCTGCGCACGCCCGCGGTCTCGGCGCTGGCCCTGCGGTACCTGGCCCCGGAGGGGCGGCCGCTGCGGCTGGTGCTCTTCGGCAGCGGGCCGCAGGCGTACGGGCACCTCGAAGCGGTCGCCGCGGCAAGGGAGTTGGCGGGGGCGGTGGTCGTCGCCCGCGACCCGGCCGGCGCCCGGAAGCTGGCGGAGCACGCGCGGACCCTGGGCGTCCCGGCCCGTACGGGGACGGCTGCGGACGTGGCCGAGGCCGACCTGGTGGTCTGCTGCACCACGGCCCGCACCCCGCTCTTCGACGGGCGGCTGGTGCCCCCGGACGCGGTGGTCGTGGCGGTCGGCTCGCACGAGCCGGACGCCCGTGAGACGGACACGGCGCTGGTGCGGCGGTCGGCCGTCTACGTCGAGGCGCGGACGGCGGCCCTGCGCGAGGCCGGGGACCTGCTGGTGCCGGAGGCGGAAGGGGCCATCGGCCCCGGTCACATCAGCGGCACCCTGTCCGACCTGGTGATGGGCCGGGTGCCGCCCGGCGGGCGGCCGGGTTGTCCACAGCTCTTCAAGAGCGTGGGCATGGCCTGGGAGGATCTTGCCGTGGCGGTGGCGCTGTATGCCGCCGCCGGGGAGAGCAGCGAAACGTGACATTGTACGCTGTTCCCCTGCACGTCGGTCGTGTGCGGTGCCTCGGAGGAAGAACAATGGGTGACCTGAAGCAGCACAGTCTCATCAAGGCCCAGGAACGGCTCCGCGACCAGGTCGGCCATGCCCTTCGAGCAGCCCTGATAGCGGGCGAACTCCGCCCCGGCAGCGTCTACTCGGCCCCCGGCCTGGCCGCCGAGCTCGGCGTCTCGGCCACCCCGGTCCGCGAGGCCATGCTCGACCTGGCCCGCGAGGGCCTCGTCGAACCCGTCCGCAACAAGGGCTTCCGCATCACCGAGGTCAGCGAGCGCGACCTGGACCAGTACACCGAACTGCGCACGATGATCGAGGTCCCGACCGTCGGCAAGGTCACCCGCATGGCGGCGAAGGAGCAGCTGGAGGAGCTCCGCCCCATCGCCGAGGAGATCGTCAGCAGCGCCCGCGAGCACAACCTCATCGGCTACCTGGAGGCGGACCGCCGCTTCCACCTCACGCTGCTCGGCCTCGCCGGCAACGAGCGCCTGGTCGAAACGGTGGGCGACCTCCGCAAGCGCTCCCGCCTGTACGGCCTGACCGGGCTGGACGAGGCCGGCAAGCTGGTCTCCTCCGCCGAGGAGCACCTCGAACTCCTGGACCTGATGCTCGCGGGCGACGCGGAAGGGGCCGAGGAGTGCATGCGCCGCCACCTGGGCCACGTCCGCTCCCTGTGGGCCGAAGCCCGCGACGAACCGGTAGGCCGGACCCCGGGAGTCCTCGGGTCGGGGCACTAGGCCGTTCCCTTCCACCTCCGTAAACCCCGGATGGACGCCGCGAAGTATCGGGTGTGAACTATATCCAGGGGCGGAGGTGGATTGGATGAAAGGTCTCCCATTCCAGCTCGAAATCATTGAAGCCGACACCAACTGGATCGTGTCGTGCGCTTCCGACTGCGGCGAAGCACTGATTCGGGTGCAGGCGCCCTATTCTGAGAACGAGCTCCAGTCTGCACTCTCTCGCGTGGAGATTTCTCTGGCCAAGTCGTACAGTTCTGCGGTCGTGCGTGGTGCGCCTGCGCCGGAAAGACCTGTGCGAGAATTCGGAGAACGTCTCACTGCGGCGATATTCCGGGACGACATATCCATCCTGTTCGATCGGTGGCGCAGTCATGCGCGAACGCAGGGAAGCCCGTTGCGCATATTGCTGCGGACGAACGGGCCGCATGTTGCGCACATTCCCTGGGAATTCCTGGTCGACCCTTCTCGCGACGACTATCTCGCGCTTCGTGTCCCGGTCGTTCGCTACTTGCGGCTGATGAACCCAGTACCCCCGTTGGCCCTCGCTCTTCCCTTGCGTGTGCTGGGTGTGTCAGCGCAGCCGAGTGATCTGCCCGTACTGGAAGGGCAGCGGGAAGGAGAGCAGATATCGCGGGCGCTTCAGCGGTGCAGCTCCGACAGTGTGGACGTCCACTGGCTTTCCGGGGACAAGTGGCAGGATCTGGCGAAGGAGCTGCGATTCGGTACCTGGCACGTGCTTCACTGTGTCAGCCACGGGGGATTCGACGAGGAGCGGAACGCGGGCTACATTCAGCTCGCGGGTGCCGACGGGTCGGCCAGGAAGATATATGCCAGCGATTTCGAGCGGTTGATCGCGGACAGCCCGAACCTGCGTCTCATCGTGCTGAACTCCTGCGAGTCTGCGGTCAGCGGATCCGATGATGTGTTCACGGGTACCGCCGCCACTCTCGTGCGTGCCGGCGTCCCCGCAGTGGTCGCCATGCAATATGAGATAACCGATGGGGCCGCTCTCGTCTTTGCCTCCTCTTTCTATGAGCGGATCGCAGAGGGGCTCCCGGTCGACCGGGCGGTGACCCTCGCACGCGAAGACGTCAAGATGGATCTGGACAGCCTGGAGTGGGCCACTCCCGTGCTGTTCCTCGCATCTGACGAGACCCGGATCTTCTCGCTGCCGAAAGCGCCGCCGGGCTCGCAGCACCCGCGGCCGCGGCCGACGGCGGCCACGAAGCCACCTCCGCCCGTACCGCCGCCGCCCGCACCGGCATCCCGCGTCTCCCAGAGCTCTCTGCTCGCCGAGATCGGCCCGTGCAGTCACCTGGTGCTCGGGCCTCACGACCTCCTCGCCGCCGCCTGCGGCGATGGCGCGGTCCGGGTCTTGAACGCAGTCTACGGCGGACTGGTCGGGCAGTGCACGCCCGTGCAGCGCGAGAATCCGATACGCGTGGCCTGGGGTCCCTGGCGGCGGAACGTGGCCAGTCGGCACAATGACGGCACCGTGGTCGTCTGGGACCTCGAGTCCGGAATGCCGGTGCGTGTGATGAACGTGGGCGAAGAAGGGGATGCCCTCGCGTTCAGCGCGGACGGCCACTGGATTGCGGTGACCGTCAAGGACCGCATCTACGTCTACAACACGTGGGGTGCCCGGGTACGGGATCTGCCCGGCCGGTCGGCGCGGGAGCCGAGGACCTGGCAGCGGAAGGGCGGGCGCGGCGGGCTCGGTCCCCTCGCTTTCGCACCGGGTGACCGCCACCTCGTCGTCGCAACCGGCGACGGCATGGTGCGGCAGTTGGACGTACGAGGACAGCCGGTGATGACCTGGCGGCAGCCCCAGCGGGTACGCTGCCTCGCGCTCACGGAACACGCCCTCGCCACCGGCTCCGCCGATGGCAGGGTGCGCCTCTGGTCCTGGGACGGTCGTCTCCTCTGCCAGACCGACCACGGCCGACAGCCCTCCCAACTGGTGTTCTCCGCCGGCTCCCCGGCCCTCGCCATGTCCGATGACGAGGGCACGGTGGCCCTGTGGGACCTGAAAACAGGGGAGTTGACCGTCGTGGCGGAGCTGGTGCACGAGCTCGCGGGGCTGGGGTTCCTCGAAAGCGGCAAGGGGCTGGTGACCGGCACCCGCTCGGGTGTCGTCGAGCGTTGGTCGCTGCCTCGCTGACCAGAAAGGGAGAGACGTCATGGCCGACCCCGAGGTGGAAATCTTCTGGCCCTCATCGCTCCCCTCCGCCCCGGCGCTGGAACAGCAGGACGTGCTGCGCGAGGCCGGGGTCACCACGACGTGCATGTTGCGGCCCACGCGGCGAGGGGCGGCCGATGCCGTGCTGGTGCTGGTGACGTCCGCTGCCCTGGAACCGTTCCTCAGCACCTTGTTCGAGCGTCTCGCCGAACAGGCCCACAAAGGGTTGAAGGCGTTCGTGGACGGACTGCTGAGAGGCCGCTCGGACGGAGCGGAAGCGCCGGAGGGCGTGATCGTCGAGTCGGCGACGGGCGGCCGGGTCACCTTCACCGCAGATCTGCCGGAGCAGGCATACGAGCAGGCCGTCGGTCTGGAGGCCTGTGGTGACCGGTGGACCTGGGATTCACGACGAGCGATCTGGACCCCTGCCTGAGGTCCGGATCGGGAGAGGTGTGCAGCCATGGCTGACCGACACCAACCTCCGCCTTCAGAAGGCGAAAACTGGGGCCCGGAGACTCCCTGGCAAGAGCCGTTCATGCCACCGCCAGCCCAGCCCCCGCCTCCTGATCCGCAGTCTCCTCAGCCCCCGCCCCCGCAGCCGGGGTGGCAACAACACCAGGCGGGAGGGGCTGCCCACGCAGGACAAGCGCGAGCGCCGGAGACGTACTTGTCCGCCGCCATCCTCGTCACGCTCTTCTGCTTTCTGCCGACCGGGATCGCCGCCATCGTCTACGCCTCGCGGGTCTCGGAGAAGTGGAAGGTGGGTGACGTCATGGGAGCCGCCGAAGCGGCGCGGAAGGCGAAGCTCTTCGTCATCGTGAGCATCGTGGCCGGTTGCCTTGCGTGGCTGCTGCTCATTGCCGTCGGTTTGGGGTCTGACACGACCACCACCTACATGCCCTCGCCGTGAAAGGAGTGTGCCTGCGGGGCCTCCGGCTGGTTTCCCGGGCGTCCGGACCGAAGCCCGTCCGCGACGCATGGCTCGCCGCCGGAACGTTCGCAGTGGTCGCTGTCGCCGTGAGGCTCGCGGATCCCACGCAACCCGGTCGGTTCCCCAGCTGCCCGTTCCGCACCCTCACGGGTTTCGACTGTCCGGGTTGTGGCAGCTTGCGCGCTCTTCATCAGCTCACGCAGGCCCATGTAGCGGCCGCGGCGGATTACAACCTGCTTCTGGTCGCGGTACTGCCGTGCGCCGCTGTTCTGTGGCTGCGAGTCGTCACTGGCAGGACTGGTCGGCGAGTGCTCCCCGCGTGGCTGGCGCGCGCGATGCTGATCGTCCTCGTCCTTTGGACGGTGGTGCGCAATCTCCCCGTTCTCGGGGGCGTGCTGGCAGCTTGACGAGCACGCGGGCTCCCGGCAGGCGGGGACGGATCCCCTTGCGGAAAGGGTGCGTTGGACACGGCTGGATAACGGCGGGGCTGATCTCTTGTCAGTGCAATTTCACATTACTATGTTACCGGTCACACCGTAGAGCGCGGCCCTTCACTGGAGTGACCATGACCAAGCGCACCCAACTCGCCCTCGCCACCGCCCTGGTGGCAGCTCTCGCACTCGGCGCCTCGGGCTGCTCCGACCCCAAGAAGGGCTCCGCCAAGGACGGTTCCGCCAACCCCGCCGCCGCCAACGACGGCAAGGTCCTCGGCGGCACCCCCGTCAAGGGCGGCACACTCACCGTCCTGTCCAACCAGGACTTCGCCCACCTTGACCCCGCCCGCAACTGGGTCATGCCGACCATGGACTTCGGCACCCGCCTGCTCTACCGCACCCTCGTCACCTTCAAGGCCGAGCCCGGCAAGGCCGGCAGCGAGCTCGTCCCCGACCTCGCCACCGACCTCGGCACCCCCTCCAACGGCGGCCGCACCTGGACCTTCACCCTCAAGGAGGGCCTGAAGTACGAGGACGGCACGCCGATCAAGGCCCAGGACGTCAAGTACAACGTCGAGCGCTCCTTCGCCCCCGACCTCACCGGCGGCCCCGACTACGCCGCCCAGTACCTCGCCGGCACCGAGGGCTACAAGGGCCCGCTCCAGGGCCAGCACCTGGATTCCGTCAAGACCCCCGACGACCGGACCATCGTCTTCGAACTCAAGCGCCCGGTCGCCGAGTTCTCCGCGACGGCCACCCTCCCCACCTTCGCGCCCGTCCCGCAGTCCCAGGAGAAGGGCACCCAGTACGACGCCCGCCCGTTCTCCTCCGGCCCGTACAAGATCGAGTCGTACGACCGCGACAAGAAGCTCGTCCTCGTCCGCAACGAGCACTGGGACCCCGAGACCGACACCGTCCGCAAGGCCTACCCGGACAAGTTCGTCGTCGTCATGGGCCTCAAGGGCGGCCAGATCGACGACCGCATCATCGCCGGCGAGGGCGCCGACGCCTCCACCGTCCAGTACGCCGACATGCGTCCCGAGAGCGCCCCCAAGGTCCTGCCCAAGCCGGACGTGAAGGCCCGCCTGCTCGCCGAGTCCCAGGGCTGCACCGAGATGCTCCACCTCAACAACTCCCGCGCGCCCTTCAACGACCCCAAGGTCCGTGAGGCCGTGCAGTACGCCGTCGACAAGGAGGCCGTGGTCACCGCCGGCGGCGGCCCCGCCCTCAACGAGGTCGCCACCGCCTACCTGCCGCCCGCCCTCACCGGCGGCAAGCAGGCCGACACCCTCAAGATCGCCCCGGCGGGGGACCCCGCCAAGGCGAAGGAGCTCCTCAAGGCCGCCGGCAAGGAGAGCCTGAAGGTGTCCCTCGCCGTCTCCACCGGCGACAAGGGCAAGGCGGAGGCCATCCAGCAGGGCCTGGCCCGCGCCGGCGTCGAGGTGGTCATCGACACCGTCGACCCGGGCGCCTACTACGACGTCATCGGCGACCTGTCCACCACCCCCGACATGACCCTCACCGGCTGGTGCCCCGACTACCCCTCCGGCTCCACCTGGATCCCGTTCGTCTTCGACGGACGCACCATCAAGGAGAAGGGCAACCAGGGCAACTACAGCCAGTTCCGCGACGAGGCCGTGCAGAAGCGGATCGACGAGATCAACGCCATGTCCGACGCCAAGCAGGCGAACCAGGCCTGGATCGACCTCGACGCCGAGATCATGAAGAAGTCCCCGTCCGTGCCGATCCTCTTGGAGCGCAAGCCCCTGCTCATCGGCACCAACATCGCCGGCGCCTTCGGCCACCCCGTGTGGACCGGCACCATCGACTACGCCACCGTCGGCCTCAAGGACCCCTCGAAGGGCCAGGGCTGAGCGGGCCCCGGCCCCCGGCTCCCGGAACCCCCAGGAATCCACAGCCATGACCGCCACCGCAGCCCCGCAGGCCCCGCAGGCCGCGCCGGCCGAGGACCTCCCCCCGGGCAGCAGCCCCTGGCAGCTCGCCCGGCGGGAGCTCCGCCGCCGCCCCGCCGTCCGCGTCAGCCTCTGCGTCGTCCTCCTCTTCGTCCTGATGGCCGCCACCGCGCCCTGGCTCAGCGCCCTGGGCGGCTGGTCCCCGGAGGAGTTCGACAAGTCCGCCGTCGACCCCTACCTCGGCGGCCTGCCGCTCGGCTCCTTCGGCGGGATCAGCCCCGAGCACTGGCTCGGCGTCGAACCCGTCACCGGCCGCGACCTGTTCGCCCGCGTCGTCACCGGCGCCCAAGTTTCCCTGCTCATCGCGTTCGCCGCGACCGCCATCGTCGTCGTCGCCGGCACCGCCGCCGGGATCGCCGCCGGCTACTTCGGCGGCCGCACCGACACCGTCCTGTCCCGCCTGATGGACCTGACGATGTCCTTCCCGTCCCTCATCTTCATGATCGCCATGCTGTCCGTGGCCAAGGACGTCAACCGGATCGTCCTCATGACCGCCGTCATCGGCATCTTCGGCTGGCCCGGCGTCGCCCGCGTCGTCCGCGGCCAGACCCTCTCCCTCAAGCACCGCGAGTACGTCGACGCCGCCCGCGTCGGCGGCTCCGGCTCCTGGCGGATCCTCACCCGCGACATCCTCCCCGGAGTCTCGGGCCCGGTCATCGCCTACACCACCCTGCTCATCCCCGGCATGATCAGCACCGAGGCCGCCCTCAGCTACCTCGGGGTGGGCGTCCGCCCGCCCACCCCGTCCTGGGGCCAGATGATCGCCGAGTCCGTCGCCTTCTACGAGACCGACCCGATGTACTTCATCATCCCGAGCACCTTCCTCTTCCTCGCCGTCCTCGCCTTCACCCTGCTCGGGGACGCCCTGCGCGACATCCTCGACCCGCGGGGAGGCCGCAGTTGATCCTCTACCTCGCGCGCCGGCTGCTCGCCCTCGCGGGCGTGCTCCTCGCCATTGCCGCCGTCACCTTCCTCATCTTCTACGTCCTGCCCTCCGACCCGGCCGCGGCCGCCTGCGGCAAGACCTGCAGCCCCGAGCGCATCGCCGACGTCCGCGCCTACCTGGGCCTGGACCAGCCGCTGTGGCGCCAGTTCGGCGACTTCCTCACCGGCATCTTCACCGGCCGCACCCTCGGCACCGGCCAGTACGCCGTCCGCTGCGACTTCCCCTGCCTGGGCTACTCGTACGAGAACTCCCTGCCCGTGTGGGACCTGCTGATGGACCGGCTGCCGGTCTCCGCCTCCCTCGCCCTCGGCGCCGCCGTGCTGTGGCTCGCCCTCGGCCTCGGCGCCGGCGTCACCGCCGCCCTGCGCAAGGACACCGCCACCGACAAGGCCCTCATGGTCGGCGCCGTCGCCGCCGCCTCCCTGCCGGTCTACTTCACCTCCGTGATGCTCATCTACGGGGTGATCCGCATCGCCGGCCTGCTGCCCTACCCCGCCTACCAGGCCTTCACCGACAACCCCCTCGGCTGGGCCGCCAACCTGCTGCTGCCCTGGACCGCCCTCGCCCTGCTGTACGCCGCCATGTACGCCCGCCAGAGCCGCGGCTCCATGATCGAGGCGATGGCCGAGCCGTACATCCGCACCGCCCGCGCCAAGGGCATGCCCGAGCGCACCGTCGTCGTCAAGCACGGCCTGCGCTCCGGAATGACCCCGATCCTGACCATCTTCGGCATGGACCTCGGCGGCCTCCTCGCCGGCGCCGTCATCACCGAGTCCATCTTCGGACTCCCCGGCATCGGACGGCTGTTCTACGGCGCCCTCGTCAGCTCCGACCAGCCGGTCGTCCTCGGGGTCACCCTGCTGGCCGCCTTCTTCATCGTCGTCGCCAATCTCGCCGTCGACCTCCTCTACGCCGCCGTCGACCCGAGGGTGAGGTACTGATGACCGCCCCCGCGGCCCCTGCCGCCCCCACCGCCGCCGACCCCTCCGCGCCGCCGCTGCTCGAGGTCCGCGACCTGAACGTCACGTTCACCACCCCGCGCGGCCCCGTACGCGCCGTCGACTCGCTCGGCTTCACCGTCGAGGCCGGGCGGACCCTCGGCATCGTCGGCGAGTCCGGCTCCGGCAAATCGGTCACCTCGCTCGCCGTCATGGGCCTGCACCGCGGCGCCGAGGTCACCGGCTCCGTCCGGCTCGCCGGCCGCGAGCTCACCGGAATGCCCGAGAAGGAGCTCTCCCGGCTCCGCGGCCGGACCATGGCCATGATCTTCCAGGACCCGCTGTCCAGCCTCCACCCCTACTACACGGTCGGCGAGCAGATCGCCGAGCACGTCCGCGTCCACTTCAAGGCCGGCCGGGCCGCCGCCCGCAGACGGGCCGTGGAGATGCTCGGCGAGGTCGGCATCCCCGAGCCCGCCCGCCGCGCCCGCGAATACCCGCACCAGTTCTCCGGCGGCATGCGCCAGCGGGCGATGATCGCCATGGCGCTGGCCTGCGAGCCCGACCTGCTCATCGCCGACGAACCCACCACCGCCCTCGACGTGACCGTCCAGGCGCAGATCCTCGAACTCCTCGCCCGCCTCCAGCAGGAACGCGGCCTCGGCATCATCATGATCACCCACGACCTGGGCGTCGTCGCCCGCGTGGCCCACGAGGTCCTCGTCATGTACGGCGGCCGCGCCGCCGAACGGGCCGGCGTCGACGCCCTGTTCGCCGACCCCGCCCACCCCTACACCCGGGGCCTGCTCGACTCGATGCCGCGAATCGCAGATGACGCAGACGACGCCGACGACGAGCCCCTGCGGACCATCCCCGGCTCCCCGCCCTCCCTCCTCACGCCCGCTCCCGGCTGCGCCTTCGCCCCGCGCTGCCCGAAGGCCGCCGCGCCCTGCACCGGCGACCGCCCGGCCCTGCGGGCGTACGGGAACCAGCCCGGCCGGTCGGTGGCCTGCCACTTCGCCGGATCCCCCACCCCCGAGGAGGCGGCCCGATGACCACCACCCCCGCCCACACCCCCGCCGAGACCCCCGGGACACCGCGGACCCCCGCGGGCACAGGCCCCGCGGCCCTGCTGTCCGTACGCGACCTGACCATGGCCTTCCCCGGCCGGCGCTCCGGGAGCGGGCGCCGGGGCGCGCCCGTCCGCGCCGTCGACGGGGTCTCCTTCGACCTGGCGGCCGGCGAAACGCTCGGCCTGGTCGGCGAGTCGGGCTGCGGCAAGTCCACCACCGGCCGGATGCTCGTCCGCCTGCTGGAGCCCACCTCCGGCACCGTCGCCTTCGACGGCCGGGACATCACCCGGCTCTCGCAGCGCGCCCTGCGACCGCTGCGCCGGCACGTCCAGATGGTCTTCCAGGACCCGCACTCCTCCCTCAACCCCCGCCAGACGGTGGCCCGGATCATCTCCGACCCGCTGCTGGTGCAGGGCTGGACGGCCGCCGACGCCCGCCGCCGCGCGGCCGAGCTGATGGACCTGGTCGGGCTGATCCCGGAGCACATCGACCGCTACCCGCACGAGTTCTCCGGCGGACAGGCCCAGCGCATCGGGATCGCCCGCTCCCTCGCCACCAGCCCCCGGCTCGTCGTCGCCGACGAGCCCGTCTCGGCGCTCGACGTCTCCGTCCAGGCCCAGATCGTCAACCTGATGGAGCGGCTGCGCGCGGAACTGGGCCTGGCGTACGTGTTCATCGCGCACGACCTGTCCGTGGTGAAACGGGTCAGCGACCGGGTCGCCGTCATGTACCTGGGCCGGATCGTCGAGATCGGCGGGAAGCGCGCCCTGTACGAGAACCCCCAGCACCCGTACACGCGGGCGCTGCTGTCCGCCGTACCGCTGCCCGATCCGGCGGCCGAGCGGCGGCGGGAGCGGATCGTGCTGCTCGGCGACCCGCCGAGCCCGGCCGCGCCGCCGCCGGGCTGCACCTTCCACCCGCGCTGCCCCAAGGCGCAGGAGGTGTGCCGCACCGAGCGGCCGCTGCTGCGGATCGCCGCCTCGCGCGAGGTGGCCTGCCACTTCCCGGGGGACTGACGGGGATCCCGGGAAGGGAGGGCCCCGCAGCCGACACGATCGGCTGCGGGGCCCTTCGCCCGTGTCCGGCGCCTCATCCGGGCGGGGACGCCGGCACCCCGGCGGGGACGCCGGCACCCCGGCGGGGACGCCGGCACCCGGGCGCGGATGCCGGGTGCCGGTCGCCCGCGGAGCTCAGCCGGCGAGTTCCCGGCGGAAGAACTCCAGCTCCAGTGCCATCAGCTTCTCCCGGGTGCCGTTCGGGGTCATGTGCGTGACCCCGGGCAGGGCCAGCAGCTGGTGGGGGCGGCCCGCGTCCGTCAGCGCCCGGGACAGGCGCAGGGTGTGCGAGGGGTGGACGTTGTCGTCGGCCAGGCCCGTCATCAGCAGCAGCGGCCGGGTCAGCTTCGGCGCGTCGGGGATCAGCGAGTCCCGCTCGTAGACCTCCGGGTGCTCCTGCGGCAGGCCGAGGTAGCGCTCGGTGTACGCGGTGTCGTAGTGGCGGAAGTCGGTGGGCGCGGCCCCGGCGGCCGCCGCGTGGAAGACGTCCGGGCGGCGCAGCACCGCGAGGGCGGACAGGTAGCCGCCGTAGGACCAGCCGCGCACCCCGACCCGGCCGAGGTCGAGGTCGCGGTGGCGGGCGCCGAGCGCGTGCAGCGCGGCGACCTGGTCCTCCAGCGTGACCTCGGAGAAGCCGCGGTACATGGCGTGGGTGAAGGCGGGGGAGACGTACGGGGTGCCGCGGTTGTCGACGGTCACCACTGCGAAGCCCTGGTCGGCCCACCACTGGCGGTGCTGCCAGCGGCGCGGCTCGGCGCTGACGTCCTGGAAGCCGGGGCCGCCGTAGCCGTCCACGAGCACCGGCAGCCGCCGCCCGGGGACGTGGCCGCGGGGCAGCACCAGCGCGGTGGGCAACCCGTGCTCGGTGACCCGCTCCAGCACCGGGGCCACCCGCCAGGGCAGCGGTTCGGCGTGGTCGGCCGGGGTGAACTCGCGCCCGTCGGCGGTGCGCACGGTGCGGCGTACGCCCGCGTGCCCGGCGGCGGTCAGCAGCAGCGTCCCGGCGTCGGCGAGGACGGAGTGCACGGTGGGCACCTCGGGATCGTCGGCGAGCACGCTGAACTCGCCGGTGTCCGGGTCGAGCAGCAGCACCTGCTGCTCGGCGGGGTCGCGCAGCCCGGCCTCGACCAGCAGCCGGCCCTGGTGGACGCCGGCGAAGCCGCGGATCTGGACGCCGTCGCCGGTGAGCAGGCGGCCGTCGACGGCCAGGGTCCGGGCGGCCCCGCCCGTGGGGGCACCCCCAGCGGTAGCTGGGGGAGTGTCGGCGGCCGTGAGCATGCGCCCGTCGGGGAGCCGGGCCGGGGTGCCGGGCAGCAGCGGGTCGACCCACTGGGGGTGGGCGGTGCGCGACAGCTCCCGGGTGCGGCCGGTGGCGGGGTCGGCGCCGAGCAGCAGGACGCATTGCTGGAGCCGGTCCTGGACGGTCAGCAGGATCTCCTCGGACGACTGCCAGGACGCGTCGGAGACGTACGGGAAGCGCTCGGCGTCCCAGTCGAGCCGGACCCGGTGGCCGCCCGGCCCGAGGACCCACAGCCCGACGTCCGCGTTGGGCCCGCCCGCCTCGGGGTAGGCGAAGTCCTCGGGCGGCAGCTCGGGGTGCGCGGGGTCGGCGAAGTGGCGCCGCTGGAGGGCGGTCTCGTCGACGCGGGCGGCCAGCAGGGTGACGCCGTCGGGGGACCACCAGTGGCCCCGGGAGCGGCCGAGCTCCTCGGCGGCGGCGAACTCGGCGACGCCCCAGCGGGCCCCGTCGTCGGGGCTGACCCGCCCGCCGGGGGCGGTGTACAGGGCGTCGTCGGCGACGTAGGCGATGCGGGAGCCGTCGGCGTTGGGGCGGGGGTCGAAGGCGGGTCCGGCGGCGGGCACCTCCACGGGCGTCCCGGCCGGCACATGCACGGGCGGCCCTGCCGGCCCGGCGGCGGCCGGCCGGGCGGCGGGATCGTACGCCACGGTGAACAGGCGGCCGTACACGGCGAAGACCGCGCGCCGCCCGTCGCCGGAGAGCGCGTACGAGCCGATCCCGGCGGCGGTGAGCCGGGTCCGCTCGCGCAGCCGCCGCTCGGCGAGGGGGAGCGGACCGGGTTCGGGGACGAGTGCGCGCGGGTCGGCGAGGAGGGTTTCGGAGCCGGTGGCGGTGTCGAGGACCCAGAGGGAGTCGTGGGGGTCGGCGGGACCGGAGGAGCGCAGGAACCAGAGCAGCCGGCCGTCGTCGCCGAAGGAGAACGCGCGCGGGGCGCCGTACGTGAAGCGGGCCGTACGGGCGGAGAGCCTGAGGAAGTCGTCCATGAATGGCAGTGTGACATGTGAAATGGCACACTGTACACGTCATGCACCCTAGGCCATTCGAGTGGTGTACCCCCGGTGGCAGGTTTAGCGTCGGGAGGGTGGACCCCAATGGATCGCCGACCAGCAAGGGGACCGACGGCACGGTCCGCGGGAACGGAAGCGGGTTCGCACTCTTCCTCATCGCCTCGTGCCAGCTCATGGTCGTTCTCGACATCACCATCGTGAACATCGCGCTGCCGCACATCCAGACGTCGCTCGGCTTCTCCACCGAGAGCCTGTCGTGGGTCGTGAGCGCCTACACCCTCGCCTTCGGCGGGCTGCTGCTCCTCGGCGGACGCGCGGGCGACATCCTCGGCCGCAAACGGGTCTTCATCTTCGGCGTCCTGCTCTTCGGCCTGGCCTCGCTGCTCGGCGGACTCGCCCAGAACGAGGGCCAGTTGCTGGGCGCCCGCGCCCTCCAGGGCGTCGGCGGCGCCATCGCCTCCCCGACCTCCCTGGCCCTGATCACCACCACCTTCCGCGAAGGCCCCGACCGCAACCGGGCGTTCGGCGTGTTCTCCGGGGTCTCCGCGGCCGGCGGTGCGACCGGACTGCTGCTCGGCGGCGTCCTCGTCGAATGGCTCGACTGGCGCTGGGTGCTGTTCGTCAACGTACCGATCGCCGTGGTCGTCGCCACCCTCGCCACCAAGGTCCTGCACGAGTCCGAGCGCCACCCCGGGCACTTCGACCTCGCCGGCGCCCTGCTGTCCACCGTCGGCATGGTCAGCCTCGTCTACGGGTTCATCCGCGCGGCCCAGGACGGCTGGCGCGACCCGTTCACCCTGGCCTCCTTCGGCGTGGCCGTGGTCCTGCTGACCCTGTTCGCCGCCAACGAGCGCCGCTCGGTCCAGCCGATCACCCCGCTGCACATGTTCGCCGACCGCAACCGGGCCGGCACCTACGGGATCATGCTCTTCCTCGCCTGCGCGATCTTCGGCATGTTCTTCTTCCTGACCCTGTTCGTGCAGAACGTGCTGGGCTTCAGCCCGCTCCAGGCCGGGCTCGCCTTCCTGCCGGTCAGCGTGATCATCGCCATCGCCGCGGGCATCACCTCGCGGCTCCTGTCCACGTTCGGGCCCAAGCCCTTCATGGTGGTGGGCGCCCTGTCCTGCGCGGTCGGCCTGGGCTGGCTGACGCAGACCGACGTCCACTCCACCTACGCCGGCAGCATCCTCGGCCCGATGCTCTTCTTCGGCCTCGGCATGGGCCTCCAGTTCGTGTCCCTGACCGTGATGGCGCTGTCCGACGTCACCGACCGCGAGTCGGGCGCGGCGTCCGGCCTGCTCGCCACCACCCAGCAGGTCGGCGGATCGCTGGGCCTGTCCATCCTGGTCACCGTCTTCGGCACGGCCAGCCGCAACGAGGCCCCCGCCCAGGCCGCGGACTTCTTGGCCACCGCCACCCCGGCACAGCAGCTCGCGTTCCGGCAGACCGGCCGGCTCCCGGACCCGTGGGGCGACGCGGTCCTCACCGCGGGCGTCAGCGCCGCCTTCGTGGCTGCGGCCGCGTTCACCCTGGTGGGCGCGGCCATCGCGCTCTTCGCCATCCAGGTCCGGGTGTCCGACCTCGAACGCCTCAAGGGCCACCAGACCCCGACGGCCGCCTGAGCGCCGCCCCACCGTGCCGCGGAGGACTGTGCCGCGGAGCACTTCCGCATGCGGCCCCGGGCGGGGTTCGCCACACTGAGCGGGAAGCACGGCAACCTGACCGGTGGCCGTCGAGCCCAGCGCTGCCCGTGGCCGGCCGGTGACCGAACATGACCCCTGACCCCGCACCGGCCGCCCCCGACCGGCCACCGCGCCGCGACCGGCGGCACGCCCTGCTGCCCCCGCTCGCCGCATGGCTGATCTCGAACCTCGTCACCTGGCTGGTCGCGCGGGCGTCCGTGGCCGGCGACGGATCCGCAGTGTCCTACTGGTCCACGGGGAGCCGCCGCCGCTGGGACTCCGAGCACTACCTGTCCATCGCCAGGACCGGCTACGAGATGTTCCCGTGCCGGGAACGCCACCCGGACTTCCCCGACGTCATGTGCGGGAACGTCGCCTGGTTCCCCGGATACCCCATGGCGGTCCGGGGGCTGTCCGCCACCGGACTCTCCCACGAGCTGTCCGCCGTCGTCGTCACCGAAGCGGCGCTGCTCGGGATGTTCGCCGTGCTGTGGTGGCTGCTCGGCGCCCGGCTCACCCGGTCCACCGGCCTCACCCTCGCCATCGGCGCGGTGTTCCCGGGCGGCATCTACCTCCATGCGGTGTTCCCGATCGCCCTCGGCACGCTGGCGCTGCTCGTCTGCATCGCCGGGGTGAAGCGCGGCTCCTGGGGCCTGGCCGCCGCCGGCGGCTTCGCGGCGTCGGCCTGCCACCCCGTCGGCGCGGCCGCCGTCGCCATGCTGCTGCTCAGCGCGTTCTTCGCCTGGCGCGGGGACTCCCGGCCGGTGCGGTGCGCGAAGGCCGGACTGTCGGCGGCCCTCGCCGCCTGCGGCGTGCTCTGGGCCGCATGGCTGATGTGGCAGGCGACGGGCCGCTGGGACGCGTACCGGACCATCCAGGCGTCCAGTTACGGGCAGGGCGGCCTGCGCCAGCCCTTCGACGAGATGCGCAAGGCCTACGCCTTCCCCTTCAGCCACTGGTACACGCCCGAGGGGCACCTGCCGTGGCTGGTCGAGCACGGTCTCGCCGCGCACCGGCCCCAGTTCTGGCTGAACACGGCCTTCGTCCTGCTCGTGGTCGCCGCGGCCGCGATCCGGCTCGTCCGGGACCGCCGGCTCGACGTCGAGGAGTGGGCGGCCCTGAGCCTGACGGTGATGATCTTCCTGTTGCCGTTCCTCGCCGGCGCCGAGATGTCGTGGTACCGCAACCACGCACAGATGTTCGTCGGGCTCGTCCTCGTCAAGGACCTGCCCCGATGGGTCCAGACGTCCCTGCTGCTGTGCTGCCTGGTCCAGTACGCCCTTCTGGGGGCGATGTTCTTCGCCGGGGTGCTGGTGTGACCGGACCGGGGGTGCGGGCCGGAGATCGCGGCTACCCGGCCGAACTCCTGATCCGGCAGCGCGTCGGTCCCCCGGTGCGCAGGGTGATCCCGGCGCTGACCGGGATGTCGGTGTCCACGGCCTCGACCTCGTACGCCCGCAGCAGCATCGCCAGCGCGATCACCGACTCCAGCATCGAGAAGTGCTGCCCGATGCAGGCGCGGGGGCCGCCGCCGAACGGGAACCAGGCGTACCGCGGCCGCTCGGCCTCCGCCTCCGGGGTGAAACGGTCCGGGTCGAAGCGCTCCGGGTCCGGCCAGTACCGCGGGTGGCGGTGCGTCACCCACGGGGCCAGGATCACGTCCGAGCCCGCCGGGATGGTGTGCCCCGCGACCTCGGTGGCGGCGACGGAGCTGCGGCCGATCACCGGGGCAGCCGGGTAGAGCCGCATCGCCTCCTTCAGGACCCGGGTGAGGTACGGCAGCCGCTCCAGGTCGGCGGCCTCGGGCGTACGGTCGCCCAGCACGCGCAGGACCTCCTCGCGGGCCCGCGCCTGGTGCTCGGGGTGCCGGCCCAGCAGGTGCAGGGATAAGGCGAGGGAGGTCGCGGTCGTCTCGTGCCCGGCCAGCAGGAAGATCAGCACCTGGTCGCGCAGCTCGGCGGCGTCGAACTCGCCGTCCTGCGTGCTCCCGGCGGCGGACAGCAGACTCAGCAGGTCCTCTCCCCGGCCGGCGTCCGCGGCGGCGGCGCGCCGCTCGGCGATGATCCGGTCGCAGACGGCGTACAGCTCGTCCATCGCGGCGGCGGCCCGCCGGTTGCCGGGCGTGGGCCAGCTCCGCGGGATGTTGGCGGGGGAGTAGCCGCGGCGGACCACGTACTCGGTGATGACCGGAAAACACCGGTCGACGACATCGACGGTGGCGTCCACATCGGTGCCGAAGAGGATGCGGGCGACGGCGCGCAGGGCGAGCTGCATCATCTCGTCGGCGACGTCGACGACCCCGCCGGGGGCCTGCGCCCAGGCGGTGAGGGTGGCCCGGGTCTCCTCGGCGACGGCGCCGGCGTAGCCGTCCACGCGCCGCTTGGTGAACAGCGGCTGCACCAGCCGCCGCTGGCGCAGGTAGTCCTCGTCCTGGCTGGTCAGCAGGCCGTTGCCGAAGGAGTCGCGGACCTCCTGGTAGAAGGCGTTGTCCTTGCGGAAGTTGGCGGACTGCGCAGCCAGGACCTGCTGGGCGCCCTCGGCGGAGAACACGCAGTACAGCTCGGCCCGCAGACCGGGCGGGCCCGCGGTGATCCGTACGACGTCGCCGTGCTGCGCCTGGGCGCGCAGGTAGGTGCCGAGCGAGTCCGATTTCAGGTCGAACAGCGAACCCAGCAGCGGGAGCCCCGCGAGCGAGGGCACCTCCGCACCGGGTCCCCGGTCCGCCCGTGCCTGTGATCCCACCGCTGCCATGGCCGCCCCCCCGACACCGTGCCGACGGGGCTGATTCTGCACGGTCCGGCGCGTGGCGGCGAGGTCTACCGCCCAATCCGGCCGAAACCGGCCATTCGCCTCCCGGTTTGTCCGGCCGGCTACCTGTCGCAGGCGATGCCGTCGTTGTCGCGGTCGAGGCTGCGGCTGTAGCCCGGCTGTCCGCGCCGGATGGGGGCGGCGCCCGCGGCCCTCGCCTCGGCACAGCTCTTGTACACGACGGCGCCGCCGCCCGAGGAGCCGCCGGAACTGCCGCCGGATGCGGGCTTCGAAGCCGCCGGCTTCGGCGCGGAGGCGGTCGGCGTGGCGGGGGCCGCAGGCGGGCGCAGCGTTGCGCCCGCCTGCGCGGGGCAGGGCGTGCCGGGCGCCACCAGGGACAGCTCGACGGCCGTGGCCGGGGTCACCGGGCTCTGGGCGGCCGGGGTCTGGAAGCAGACGGACCACTGGGCGTGGTCGGCGGCGAGCTTCACGTCGGCGTACGCGCTCCGCGCCTCGATCGGGGCGGTGACCAGCTTCTTCACGGTCGTCTCGGCGTCGGCGAACCTCTGCCCGACCAGTGCCGGCATGACCGGGGCGGTCGCGCTCGGCGAGGGCGCGGCGGCGGTGGCCGCGGATGGCCTGCCCGCGCCCTTGCCGTTCTTGGCCGGCGCGGGATCCTGGCAGCCGCTCACCAGCGCGACGGCCGCCCCCACGGCCGCTGCCACGGCAAATCTTCGACGGTGCAACATGACCCGCTCCCCAAGATCGACGCAGTGCGGAACCGCCGCAGAGTACGCGCACCCGCCGTCGCAGCGTGACGCCCTTTCAGGCCAGTCTGCGCCGGCGTCCGGCCGGCCCGGGCTCAGTCCCCCCAGTCCCAGGTGTCGAAGTACGCGGCGGTTCCGGTCCGGCGGGCCTCCACGGCGGCTTCGAGCCGCTCGAAATCCCTCGGCGGCATCAGGGCCCGCCACCGGTCGAGCGGCAGCGCCCGTACGTCGTCGTGCTCGGCCGGGTCCAGGGTGATGCGCCGGATCTGCTCGGCGGTGAGCCGGCCCCCGTCGAAGACGAAGCCGATCGAGCTGAGCGGCCACTGCCCGCCCGGCAGGCCGAAGACCGTGGCCAGGAGCCGCGGGGGGCCGCCGTGGACGATGCCGGTCTCCTCCCGGCACTCGCGCAGCGCCGTCTCCCAGGGCCGCTCGCCCTCCTCCATGCAGCCGCCGGGCCACTGCCACGGATGGCTGCGCGAGTACACCGCCCGCAGCTGCACCGGCCGTTCCTGCTCGTCGGTGAAGAACAGGCAGGCGAAGGCGGCCGCCTTGGGCAGGGTCGCAGCGAACTCCTCGGGCGGAAGCCAGGTGGAGGTCACTCGCCGGGAAGGGAGATCGCCTGGACGGGACAGGCCCGGGCGGCCTCCTTCAGCATGGGGTCGCCGCCGCCGTCCTCACGGCCCGGAATCACCATCCCGAACCCGTCGTCGTCGCTGGTGAACACCGCGGGCGCGCGCAGGGCGCACTGGCTGCTGCCGATGCAGACGTCGGTGTCGATGCTGACCCTGTCGGACATGGATCCGGCCCTTCTGACATCCCGGTGCACGCGGTCGCATGCGCGCTGCTCATGATCGCCGCCAGGGGCGCCCGGATCGGCGAGCCGCCCGGACAATCACCCCTTCGGGCGAGGTGGGGCCCCCGCACGGCGCCGTAAACCGCGGGCGTCCCGCGGCTTCCGGGACCTACGATCGACCGCGGGGGTGGTGCGCGATGTGGCCGTGGCGCAGGCGAAGGACCCGGGCGACTGCCGAGACGAAGCCCGACACGGTACCGGTGGGGCAGCCGGAGCCGGAGCCGGAGCCGGAGACCGACCCGTGGCAGGACTGGCTGAGCCGTTCGCCCGAGGCGCTCGCGGTCCGGCAGTGGTGGGCGGCCGCGGCCGAGCAGACCGCCCGGCTCGGCGAGGACGGGTACTGCGAGCGGCTGGGCGAGCTGCTCTCCCGGCTGTCGCCCCGTGACTTCGCGGCGCTGGGCTTCGGCTGCAACCGCCGGATCGACCGCTCCTGCCGGGAGCCGCAGACCTGCTCACAGGACCCCGTCCCGCCGCCCGCGGGCGAGCGGCCGGCGCTGCGCCACGGCCCGGTGGCCGGCGCCTGCAGCGGCTTCACGGACTGCTACACCCGGTACGGGGTGCGGGCCGACTTCACCGCCGACGACCGCCACCGGGCGGTGACCGTCCAAGGCGAGTGGTCCCGGGTGATGGTGTGGGTGGACGGGGTCCGGGTGGACGCGCCGAGCTTCCTCCAGGAAATCGCGTACTGGGTGGACGACCGCTTCTACGTCATCGAGATGGCCGCGCCGGACGACCACCCCCTGCAGGGCCACTACGCCATGGGCACGATCGCGATCCTCTCGCTGGTGATCCACGACGTCGCCACCGCCACCACCCACGTCGTGGACCCGGAGCCGCACGAGGACTGGTCCGACCCGGTCGCCGTACTCCGCGACGGCGAGTGGCGCTTCTACCCGACGCGCGAGGCCCGCGACGCCGACCGCCCGGACCGCACCCTCACCGACCTCCCCGCCTCACCGGAAAAGCGGTTGACCCGTGGTGGAGGATGAGACCGTGATCTCCAAGGAACGCGCCGTCGAGCTCGTGGAATCCTTCCTGGCCAGAGAGCTGCCGACGTGGCGGTGGAGCGGGCCGCCCCCCACGCCGGACCTCCACCGCGTGGAGGAGTGGGAGGTCGGCTGGCTCGTCTTCTGGCGTGCGGCGGAGCAGGCCGGTGCGCGTGTCGTGATCGGCAGCTTCGTCGGCGGCCACTACCTGGTGGACCGGTACGACGGGAGCATCCACTACGTCCACGCCGTCTGGTGGGACGACGACACCTGGGAGGACCAGTACCTCCGGGAGATCAAGGGCATCAGGCGGCCCGATCCACTGGCCGCCGCCGTTCGCGCGCTCGTGCACTCCGCCGGGGCCGTGGCCGCGATGGGCCACCTGCGCCAGAAGGCCCCGCGGCTGGGCCTGAAGGAAGCGAAGGCCTACGTGGCGGCCGTCCGGGACGGCGCGGAACCACCGGAAGAGCTCGCGCGCCTCACCCGCGAGGAGCCGCCGAAGCCACCCCCGCCCATCGAAACGGTGGCCGGCCCGGTCCGGTAGGTGCCTCGGCCCTGTCGGTAGACGGCCCAGAAGCACGACCCGAGGCCCGCCGCCCGCCGCTCTTCCACCCGCAGGCCCGTCCGGCGGGATGAGCCTGCGCCCGGCGCGCGCCGCCCTCGAGGAGGGGCGGGGTCAGGCGTTCTGGAGGGCGGTGACCAAGCCCGCGACCAGCTGGGCGCGTTCGGCCATGGCTTCGACCACCACGTACTCGTGGTCGGCGTGGGCGCCGCCGCCGACCGCGCCGAGGCCGTCGAGAGTGGGCACGCCCAGGGCGGCGGTGAAATTGCCGTCGCTGCCGCCGCCGACCGCCCGGCCTTCGAGGCCGGGGAGCAACTCCTGTGCCAGCGCGAAGAGTTCGGCGGAGGCCGACTCGGGCATCGGAGGCCGGCCGATGGACCCCTCCACCGTGATCTCCGCCCCGTCGAGGTGCGGGGTCAGGGCGGCGAAGGCCGATTCGACGCGCTCCTTCTCATCGTCCGACTCCACCCGCACGTCGACGGTGACGGTCGCCTCCGCGGGGACGACGTTGTCCAGGGTGCCCGCGGCGGCGACGGTCGGGGTGACCGTGGTGCCGATCACGGGCCGGCCGAGCGCCGCGATGTCCAGCACCTGGTGCGCCGCCTCGACCAGGGCGTTGACCCCGGCGGCGGGTTCGAGGCCGGCGTGCGAGGCCCGGCCCGTGATGGAGACGTGGAAGGAACCGCAGCCCTTGCGGCCGGTCTTGAGGCCGCCGCCGTCCGCGGCGCCCTCGACCACGAGCACCGCCCCGCAGGCGAGGGCCCGTTCCTCGATGAGGGCCCGCGAGGAGCGGGAGCCGACCTCCTCGTCGGCGGTCACCAGGATCTCCACGCCCGACCGGTCCTCGAGGGCGGCCAGCCCGTGCACGGCCTGCACCAGGCCGCCGAGCATGTCGAAGACCCCGGGGCCGGTCGCATGCCCGTTCTCGACGGCGAACGGGCGCCGCTCCAGGGTGCCGAGCGGGAACACCGTGTCGTGGTGGCCGAGGATCAGGACCTTGGGCTCGCCGCCGCCCGACCAGTGGACGTGCGGTCCGGCTTCGCTCTCGACGAGGACGGCGTGACCGCCGAGGCGGTGCTCGATGACGCCGGCGACGGTCTTGGCCGATGCCGTCAAGGCGTCGGGGTCGCGCGACGGCGACTCGGTTTCGACGAGCGTCCTGAGGTCCTCGAGCATCGCTTCCACACTCACACGGCCTGTCTTCTGCGTCGTCATGGGCAAAGGGTAGTCCGCACGCCGCAGCGGGTCGGCACTCCGCGACGGGACCGCCGGCTCGGCCGAGGGACGCTTGCCGTCGGCCATCGCAGCCACCGGCGACCCCCGGCTCCCCGACTTTCCGCCGGAGGCCAGGAAGCGGTGGGCTGGCGCGTACGACCCTGCGGCAGCTCACTGCAGCAGAGGCCGCTCCCGGTGCGGACGACATCGACGGCTGCGCGCCGTGCCGGACGCCCTGGCGGGCTACCGGGCCGCCCTGAACGCCGGCCTCGCGCGCGAGCTGCCCGCAGGACCGCGGCAGGTCTCGGCCGTCGTCGGCCAGTTGACCGAGTGGATCGGTACGGACCGGAGCTGGTTCGCGGAGTTCACCGACCCCGGCCCCGAGCCGCTGCGGCGCGAACGACCTCCTGACCGAGCTTTCAGCCCTCTGAAAAGACCCGCAGGCACCGCCACACCCCGCAATGACTCGCATTTTTCCGCGAGTCGAATAGGGCATGGCGGTGCCCCTTCCGTCAGATGTCGCGGAACTTACAGCGCAGCGCCATGACCTCAGCAGGCACCTCATCAACTACCCCTGAGCAGCGTAGAAGCGGTTGACTCTGGTCGTTGTGGGTCGCTCTGGGTCGCCCTTGGACGGCCCAGAGGCGGCCCGGCACACCGCTTCCCGTTGGCGGCTCGAACCACTGACATCTGCTTTGTAAGTTCGATCGGGTGCCAGAGTGCTCGCTGCCAGCTGCCGCCGTGACGGACGGTCGAAGTTGCTGGCGTGCGCCCCTGCCTGACGCCGTTGATGTCAGCCTCGGATGCTCTTGATCCGTTACCCTCGCTTGCGGTATTGCACCTAGGCGGGAGGTCGCGTCATGCAACCGGTTTCCCAAGCAAAACACGAACACGGCCGCCCATTGAAGCAGCGCATCCATTCACATCGTAATAGGACTCATGTCTTCCCCCTAGTGCCTGTCAGCAGGTCTCGAAGGTCCGTCACTGCGTGTGCGCCTGACGCATCTACCAAATGGTCAACTCTACTCCGAAGCTGCCCAAGCTCTTTACCTAGGCGCGAATCTTCCGAATTCGATCTATACAAAGCGATCAGGTTGGCATCCTTCAGGGGTGGATCACTCGCTTGTCGCACCTTCTCGAATCCCCACGATATCGCATGTATGCGATTCCATGAATGGCTATCACCAGGTCGGAGCGTAGCCTTCTGAATGAACGCCAACAATGGGCCGTTGTATCGGTAATCGAAATACAGCTCGTCGAGATGACCATCACTCGAAACGGTTACGTTGGCGCCAGATACTAGTCGCTCGGGAAGGAGGGACTGTAGCGGCTTGATCACCTTATTGAACGCCGCCTCCGCCATGGAATGATGTCCCCTTGTCGGCGTGACGAGGCTTTCATAAAGGCCGTCAAGGAATTTGTCTGGACTTTCCAGGCGAGAACCCAAGACCAGTTCTCCGCCACATTCAAGGAAGAAATTTTCGCCGCGGTGGCCTTCACTTGCGGCTCTTTCCAAGGCTGCAAACCCGTTATCTCTGTGCAATTTATTCCAGTACTCCACCCACTGGCGATAAACTTCGAGAGATCGCATACAGCGAGCCGTGCGGCGGCCGTCTATCGAACCGTCTACTCCCTGCCCCTGGAAACGGCACAGTACGAGGCCGTCGTAGTACAGGACAACGCCAATATTAATGGTCTCGAATCTCCTCAAGTCTGATACATACTTAGCCAGCAGCCATTTAGTCGTCACGACGTCTCTCCAAAGTCGGTGACATTAGCAAACTGGTCTTTACTTGACCATACGTGATCCCATAGCTTAGCTTTTCTATATCTCAGGATGCCTACCACCTGGTCGTACTCATTCTTGTTCAGGAGCTGCAAGCGGTGAGGGGGGGCGCATATCTCCGCAATCACGCCATCGTCGATTGCCCTGATTCTCGAAGACCATCGCTGTAGAACCATCGCACCTCTCACATGCTCCAGCAGGCAGCCCTTGAAGGCTGGACTGTCTTTCATGCTTCCCAGGCGCTCTACAGCCTTGCCAGCTTTTTCACCCATCAGTGCGTGACCGTGATCGAAAACGCTTACCCCGGCATCAGGCATGAACGCCAAATTTTTCTCGTGACGGTCAAAATTCATTATCCAGTCATCAAAAATAACGATTCCACACGCGAGAGTTGGTCTTTCAGCTGCAAGGTCGCGCGGATTTGCGGGAGGGGGTTTATCGCCTCGGTCGCCGAATCGAAGCATTATATACGCTGACCTCCCGTCGTCCAGTTTGGCTATTGTGCCTGGGGGGGTCGGAAGCCCAATAACCGTGCCTAAGGGCTGTCCCGTAAATGATCTTCCTGTTGCCTCGGGCATGGTTGGTCGCCGTGTGGGTGGCTCGGCTATCCGGCGAGGGCGAGGTTGTG